>CAYYGV010000102.1:0-13420 GCA_964471615.1 uncultured Opitutaceae bacterium | reverse complement strand
TCTCGGCCAGGTCGGGCGGCCGTGGCCGGATCGCCTCGAGGAAATTGCTGATGATGCCGTCGAGCCGCTGCACCTCCTCCTGGCAGACCCGGATCGAGTCGCCCAGCGCCTCGCCGTCCTTGCCCGCGGCGGCCTTCAGTTTCTTGAGGCGGCGCTCAATCAGCTGGAGATGGATCGTAAGCGAGTTGAGCGGGTTGCCCAGCTCGTGGGCCACGCCGGCCGCCAGCAGCAGGATCGACGAGGTGCGCTCGCTCTCGATGCGCGCCTCGGTCGTCTGCTTTTCCCGGGTGATGTCCGACAGGATGGCCGCGAACCGGCGCGGGCCAGACTTCCGGTCGCCGCGGAACGGGACCATGTACAGGCGAAGGTTCCGCGTCTCCGGGTAGGTCAGCTCAAACTCGCGCGCGATCACCGGCGACGCCGACGGGGCGGTGTCCAGCGCCGCCTCGAGCGAGGCCCGCAGCCCGGGCACCAGCCGCCACAGGGTCTCGCCTGCCACGCCCTCCGCGCCGAGTCCCACGAGCCGCTGCGCCGCGGCGTTGGCGTATTCGATGGCGCCGTCCGCCGTGATCACCAGCACGCCCTCCTGGAGCGTGTTGAAGATATCCTCGAACAGCCCGCGCTCCCGCGCGAGCCGCTGGACGAGGTTCGCGAGGTTGACGGAGTCCAAGCTGTCGAGCCGCCCGAGCACCCGGTCGAGCGTGGAGTGTTTCTTTCCGGCCATCGCCGGTGGTTGTGCACCACCGCGCGCGACCGGTCAACGCTGCCAGCTGACCACCGCCGGAATTTCGCACTCGTAGCCGACCCCCACGCTGCTGATCCAAGCGTCCCGGCCCACCAGCGCCGCCGGGTCTCCCGGTGGCTCCGCGAGTTCCAGGTGGTCCTGATCCGCCGCCGCCACCAGACCGATGGTCCGGTAATTCGCGTCGACCACGGTGGCTCCGACGTAGCTCGGCGCGAACGGCAGCCGCATCCGCGTGTCGAGGCGCGCGCCTTTCACTCCGGTGATCCGCATCAGTCCAGCCACCAGGTCGTCCTGCGTCTCGATCACCAGCTCGTCGCCCTCGCGCCGCGCTGACTTGATCGTGTGGGCGGTACTGGCGGCCGACTGCCAGAATTTCGCCACGCGGCCAACGAGTCCTTCCGCCGGCGCGGTCGTGCGGACCCGGATCGTCGAGTGCGCCGGATCAATGGCGGTCACCTGCCCACGGAGGCCGTTGCCCGCGGTGAATTTCCGGCCGTCCACATCGAGCCAGCTGCCGCCCGCAGCGAAGGCGCCGTCCAGGGTCCCGTCGGCCTTGAACCGCACCACCGCCAGTTTCCCGTCGTGGCCGACATGGTGGCCGTCGATCACCGCCGATGTTTCCGTGCGCAGAATCAGGTCCCAGTCACCGTTGGCGTGCTTCACCCGGAGCGGGTTCCCGCCCCACCCCTCGCCTGGCCGGTCCACGGCCGCGATCAGCGGCGTGCCGGTGGTGTGCGGCTCGACCACGCTCACAAACTCGCTGACCAGGGGCGCGCTGCCCGTGGCCGTGTGCCGCGCGACGACGTACTTCAACCGCGACGGATTTTTCACTGGCGACACCCGCGCGTCGGCCGCCATCAGCGTCACGCCTGGCGCCGCCAGCGTGCGGATGCGCAGCGCCGCGGCCGGGTCCTTCTCGTGCACGTAGTCCACAATCGCGTCGCCGGCCAGGCGGCGCTGGACATTGAAGATGTGCTGAAACCCTGAGCCGCGGTACTCGTAATAGCCGGTCTTCTCGCCTTCGGCGGCCATCTGCGGGTTGTCGTAAAGCTCGCCCAGCTTGACGTTCTCGCCCGCGAGCGTGCCCGGCGCCGGGGCCGTCCACTCCGTCCCCTGCAGCGTCGCGGTGCCGGTCGGGCCGTGGAGCGAGTAATCGTGCTCGCGGCCCCCGGCGACGTTGAAGAAATCCACCACGTAGCGCTCTGCGCCGTGCTCGACCATCACGAGCTGGCGGCGGTAGTCCTGACACTGCGGGTAAGTTCCAAGCGCGCTGACCGCGATGCTGCGCACCCAGCCCCCGTCGGCAAACAGCTCGACCCGGCCCGGCACGTTGCCAGGCTGCGCCGCGGCGTCAACCGTCACGGTGTTGTGCGCGATCGTGTTCACCGACCACGTCCACACGCCCGAGACAAACACGTTCATCGCGTCCGGGTAGCCGAGATCGGGCATCATCGGCCAGCCGTGCGCGAACACCTCGAAGTGCAGCCGGTCGAAGTGCCAGTGGTTGATGTGCTGGCCGAAATACATCGAGACGGCGGTCTCGTCGGCCGCGTCATTCAGGAGGGCCAGGCCGAAGCCGGACAGGATACGCGACGGCAGCGGGGGCCCGCGCCGTCCGTCGGTCCGCGCGGCGGCGGCCGGCACCGGCGGGTGCAGCAGCGAGTTGAAATCGCGGAAGCCCTGGGCGCCGGCCGCGCCGAAATCCGCGAGGAAGCTCGCATACCGCGGGTCGCCGTACGTGCGGAACGCCTGCTGGTAGACCGTGGCGTCCTCGCCCACGACGCCGCCGTAGATGCTGGTGGTGTCGCCGATCGCGGGCGTGTGCCGGCCGATCGCGATCGCGGACAGCGGCGCGTCGTATAGCCGCCGAAGGCGCGGAAGCGTGGACACGTCCACGCCGAGCTTCGGCAGCAGGCCGACCAGCGCCGTGAGGTTCTGGACCCAGAGCAGGTTATACCCCGGCGACTCAAACGGTTCACCATCGCGCCACACCAGCGTGTACAGCGCCGGGCGCAGTCCGAGGTAGTACGAGCCCTCGAGACGGTCGAGCAGGTCGGACAGGTAGCGCTTCGTGTCGGCGTGCTGCCGCACGATCGCCAGCATCAGCAGCGCCCGCTGGTGCATGCCGTAGTTGCCGCGCGAGCGTTTCTCGTAGATCGCGTCGATGCTGTCTTCGAGGAGATTGGCCTCGATGAATGACCGGATCGACCGACCGTCCTTCCCGAGGAACTGCTGCAGCGCCGTGTCGCCGTCGATCGTCTCCCAGATGGCGTCGTAGGTCTCGGCATACTGCGCGCCCTGGTAGGTCTCCCAGATGGCGTTGACCGCCTTGCCCTGGTAGCGGGAGCCGTCGATCTCCTGCATCATCTGCCCGTAGCGGGACTGGCTCTCGTAATCCATGTTGGGATAGACCTCCGCCACGCGGTGCAGCATGACCGCGGCCGTGTGCGCGTAGCGCCGGTCGCCGGTCAGGAGGTAGGCGTGACCGAGCGCCGCGAGGCCGGTCCGGATGCTCGGGTGCGGCGAGGTGTCGTGGATCGTCCACATCCAGTGCGTCGCGTAGGCCACGAACCAGTAGCGCTGGCCGTTCGGCGCGAGCCAGCCGCGGCCGTCATCAACGTAGGGCCCGTCAAAGTCGCTGCGGTCCTTGAAGCCGCTGCGGTAGAAACGGCCGTAGTCGTTGCTGGGATAGGTCTCCCCGCCGATCGGGCACTTCACCTTGAACGGCACCTTCGGGTCGATGATCCAGGGGTAGAACTTGCCGGTCTTCTCGAAGATCTGCTTCCCGTGCACCGGGCAGCCCGCCGGGCACACCTCCGCGTCGCGTGGCACTTCCGCCGTCGCGATCAGGTCGCGCAGGTCGGCGTCCTTCCACGCCACCCAGTAGTCGGCCTCCCTCATGAGGTCGGTCGCGACGCGCTGCGCGGCCGGGTACTTCGCCACGTTGTCCCGCGCCTGCCGGATCTCTTCGTCGGTGAACAGGGTTCGTTTGTCCTTCAGCGGAAACTGCGGCGTGCGCACGCGCGGCGGCAGGATCACCCCGACCTTCAGCGGCGGATGCGCCGGGCCAGGCGCCGCCCAGTCGTCGTTCGGCTGCGGACCCGAGAGCGGACCGGCCCAGGCCGTCAGGGCGAGGCCGGAGAGGAGAATGGTCGCGAGCGTTTTCATGGGAGCGGACAGGTAAAATGGCGGTTGGGTTTGGGACACCGAGGACACGGAGGAGGCACAGAGATCGCAGAGCCGAGAATAAGACAGTCTCTGATCAGAGCACCTGAGCATCTCGGTGGTCTCGGTGAATCCTCTGTGATCTCCGTGGCTTGGCCTGAATAAAAAATCGCTAGCGGCTCCAGGTCAGCACCGCGGGCACCTCGAACCGGTCCCCGGCCTCCACCTGGGTCAGCCACAGTTCGTCGCCCGCCCGAAGCGCATCGGGCGCGAATGGCTGCTGCGGCACGATCGCGTAGTCGCTGGTGTCGCGGATGCGGCCCACCACTCTCCCCGCGGGATTCCGCAACCCGGCTCCAAGGCAGGCCCGGCCCAGGATCAACTTGGAGGCCGTCTCCAGGCGCTGCGGCGCCACTGAGGTGAGCGAAACGAGCCCGAGGCGAAGATCGTCGCGCAGGCTGACCACCAACTCGTCGCCGTCCCAACGCGCCGCGGTCACCGAGTTCGCCGTCGGCGTCCCGCCCGCGACAAAGCTCGCCACCCTCCCCGCCAGCGCCGACGCATCCCGGCCCGCCGCGCCCGTCTCCGGCCGCACCCGCACGGTGCCGGCGGCGGGATCGACCGCGGTCACGGTGCCCTGCCACGCGGGCGCCGCCATGAAGCTGATGCCGTTGGCCTCGGCCTGGCGGCCGTCGGCGAACCACACCCGTTCCACCGCGCCCTGGGCGTCGAGGGTGAAGACGGCGAGGCGGGCGTCGGTCACGAGCGCATGGCCGGCCACGTCGAGGCGCTTGGTCGCCTGCGGGCTCCCCGCGATGATCACGTCCGTCCGGCCGTCGACCCGCTGCACCAGGACCGCGGTGCCGTTGGCAAGGTCGAGCCGCAGCGCGGACTTCAGATACGGGGTGCCGTCGTGGGGCTCGATCACGCTTACGAACGTGCTGGCCAGCGGCCCGGTCGACGCCTGCCGACGCGCGATCACATAGCGGAGCAGCTGGGGAAATTTGACCGGCGAGACCCGCGCCTCGGCGAGCATCGTCTCCTGCCCGGCCTGGGGGAGCACCCGAAGGCGCAGCTGGGCGTGCGGGTCGCGCTCGTGCGTGTAGTCCGCGCTCCAGGTGCCGGACTGCAGGCGCCGGACGTTGACCAGGTGCTGGAACCCGGAGCCGCGGTAGCCGAAGTAACCCAGCTTCGGCCCGTTGGCGGCGCGCACGGGATCGTCGTAAAGCTCGCCCACCGCCACGTGCTCGCCGGCCAGAGTGCCGGGAGCGGGATCGCTCCACCGGGCCTCGCCGGACAGACGGAATTCCCCCGGCGGGCCATGCACGCTGTAGTCGTGCTGGCGGCCGCCGCGAACCTCGAAGAAATCGACGAAGTAGCTGCGGGCCGGGTCGACGTCGACCATTACCATCGCCCGCCGATAGACGTCGCACTGCGGATAGGTGCCCGGCGCGTTCACCACCGCGGCGCGCGCCCACGGGCCGTCGGCCTGCAGCTCCACGATCCCCGGCGCGTTGCCCGGCTGCATGCCGGCGTCGACCGTCACGGTGTTGTGCGCCACCGAGCTCAGTGACCAGGTGTGGATGCCCGACACCATGGTGTTGGCCCCGTCCGGGTAGCCGAGATCCGGCATCATCGTCTGGCCATGGGAGAAGATGTCGAAGTGCAGGCGGTCGCAGTGGAAATGGGAGACGTGGAAGCCGTGATAGAGGGAGAACCCGGTGGTGTCGGCCGGGTTGTTCATCAGGCTGAGCCCGAAGCCCGAGATCAGGCGGCTGGGCTGCGGCTCGAGCAGCCGGCCCGGCGCGGGCGCGTCCGCCGGCGTGGGCACCGGCGGATGCAGCAGCGAGGCGAAGCTCTGGAACGAGCCGGCGCCGGTTGCGCCAAAGCCCGCGAGAAACCGCGCGTACCGCGGGTCGCCAAAGGTGCGCCACGCCTGCTGGTACAGGCCCGCATCCTTGCCCACCGCCGACCCGTACACGGTCTGGCTGTCGCCGATGGCCGGCGTGAAATTCCCGGCGATGATCGCGTCCAGCGGCGCGTCGAGCAGGCGCTTCAGCCGCGGCTCCCGCCGCACGTCGTAGCCGAGCTTGTCCAGCAGGCCGGTGACCGAGGTGATGTTCTGGACCCAGGTGAAGTTGTAGTCGCCCACCTCGTAGGGCTGGCCGTCGCGCCAGATCAGGCTGTAGAGCGCGTGACGGAGGCCGAGAAACATCGTGCCGTCGGGCTTGTCGACGACGTCGGCGAGGTAGCGCCGGTTGTCCGCATGCTGGCGGACGACCGCGAGCGTCAGGAGCGAGCGCTGGTGCATCCCGTAGTTCCCGCGGGTCTTGACCTCGTAGTACGCGTCGATCGCGTCCTCGAGGAGGTTGGCCTCGATGAACGCCCGGAGCGCGCGGCCGTCCTTCCCCGTGGACTCCTGCAGCGCGCGGTCAGAGTCGATCGTCTCCCAGACAAAATCGTAGGTCTCGGCGAACTGGGTCGTGAGGTAGGACTCCCAGATCGCGTTGACCACCTTGCCGGTGTAGCGCTGGTGGTCGGTCACGGGATAGATCTCGCCGTACCGGGACTGCGACTCGTGGTCCATGTTCGGGTAGACCTCGGCGATGCGGTGCAGGATCACCGCGGCCTTGTGCGCGTAGCGGCGGTCGCCGGTGAGCAGGTAGGCGCGGCCGAGGTACTCGCAGGCACGCATGATCGACGGATGGTCGGCCTGCGGGTGCCAATACCAGGTCCAGTGGTTCGCATGCGCCACGAACCAGTAGCGCTCGCCGTCGGGCGCTACCCAGCCGCGGCCGTCGTCGACGTACGGCCCGTCAAAGTCGCTCCGGTCCTTGAAGCCGCTGCGGTAGAACCGGCCGTAGTCGTTGCTCGGGAAGACCGTCTTGCAGATCGGGCACTGCACCTTGAACGGCCGCTTTGGGTCGATGATCCACGGGTAGGTGCTCTTCGCGACCTCGAAGATTCGCTTGCCGCACTTCGGGCAGCCAGCCGGGCAGAGATCGAAGGCCCGGGGCACCTCGGCCGACGCGATCAGGTCGCGCAGCGCGGCATCGTCCCAGTCGAGCCAGTAGGCCGCGCCGCGGAGGATGCCATCCGCGACCTCGCGCGCCGCCGGGTACTGCGCGACATTGGCCCGCGCCTGGCGGACTTCCTCGTCGCTGACCAGCGTGCGGGCGTCCTTGAGCGGCCACTGCGGCGTGCGCACGCGCGGCGGGAGGATGACGCCCACCTTGAGCGGCGGCTTGTCGACCCACGGCGCGAACCAGTCGTTCGGCGGCTCCGCCGCCCGGCCGAGAAGGGTCCCGAGGGCAAGGACCAGGCCGGCGCGCAGGAGTCTCGGAAGAATCATGGGGAAGAGGCGCGGCCCCGGCTCGGCTGCGCGACCGGAGCGCCAGCGCGAACCATGCTCCCGCCCTCCGTCCGAACAAGAAAAAAGCCCCGAACATTCAGGCGCGCCGGCGGCGGCAGCCGCCGCCGGCAGGTCGAAGGTCAAAGGTCGCAGGTGACAGGTCTCGTCCGCGGCTCCGCCGCCGCTGGATGTCCTTGGCCTTTCGACCTGCGACCTTCGACCGCGATCCGGCCACGGATCGCTACAGGAAGTTCATCTGCGCGGGGTCGATGCGGCGGGCGAAGAGTTTCCGGAGGAAGAGGTCGCGGTGCTGGACGCAGCGGCCGAGCTTCAGCACGGCCGCGCGGTGTTCCTCGGTGCCGTAGCCTTTGTGCTGGGCCAGGCCGTAGCCCGGGAACTGCCGGTCTAGGTCGTTCATCAGGCGGTCGCGCGTCACCTTCGCCACGATGCTCGCCATGGCGATCGCGAGCGAGCGCGCGTCGCCCTTGACCACGCCGGTGTGCGGATAAGGAAAGTTCCGCAGCGCGAGGCCGTCGATAAGGATTCGCGCCGACACCGTGGGCTGAAACGCCGCGATCTCCTCGGCCGAGGCAAACAGGTCGGGCTCGGGGCGCGGCCGAAACGCCTCCGGCGGGTAAATGCCCTCGAGCGCCCGCCGCATCGCGAGCTTCGTCGCGCCCAGGATGTTGAGATGCTCGATCTCCGCGACGTCCGCCACGCCGAACTGGGCGTGAATCTGCCCCGTGGCCACGAGTTCCTCGAACTCGGTCCACAGTTCCTCGCGTTCGGCCGGCGTCAGCTGCTTCGAGTCGTTGACCCGGCCCGCCTTGGTCGTCGCCCACCGGCCCTCGAGAAACGCCGGCGTCACCAGCACGGCGCCGGCCACCACCGGACCCGCGAGTGCGCCCCGCCCCGCCTCGTCAACGCCGATCAGGCCGGCATAGCCCTCGATCTGCTTGAGGTCGAATCCGCGGAGCTGGCGGCGTTTCCCCATGGCGATGCGCGTCCGCTCACCACTCCTGCTTCGGCGGCGGCGGCTTGAGCGGCAGCTCGTCGAGCTTGCCCGCCGCCGCGACCACCTCGTAGGCGGTGCGAAAATGGAGCTTGGCGTAGTCGCCCAGCGCGCGGGCGCCGAACCGCGCGATGAGCTGCGCGGCCTGTTCCTTCACCAGCGGGCCGGCGCCCTTCTGGAGCTTCGCGCCGAAGCGTTTCGACAGGGCGTGCATCTGCCGCACGAACTCGGCGCGGGCCACGACGGAGGCCGCCGCGACCACCGGGTCCTCCTCCGCCTTGGTCCGCATGCGGAGCTCGAACGCCTCGACCTTCTTCCGCGCCAGCTCGCGCTGCACCAGCGGCGTCTCGCTGAACTGGTCGAGCAGGCCCCACGGCACGCGCCGCTGCGTCAGCGCCTGCTCCAGCGCGGTGGCGTGCTGCCAGGCGAGCAGGCGGTTGAGGTTCGCGCCGGGACGGCCCATCAGCTCGTTGTACTTCGGCATCCCGCAGAAACAGGTCCGCACCACCACGCCCTTCGTCTCGCGGATCAGCCGGTCCAGCTTGATGATCTGGCTCTCGGCAATCTTCTTCGAGTCCTTCACGCCCGCCTTGATCCACGCGTCGATCGCGGGCTTGTCGGCGATGACCGTCGCGGCGATCACGGGACCGAAGAAGTCGCCCTTGCCGCTCTCGTCGAGGCCGGCGTGCGCCTCGAACCAGTCGGGGTGGAGCACCTCGTCATACCCCAGCTTCGCAGCGCCGGTCACCTCGGGCTCGATGGTGTTGGTCACGAAATCCGCGGTGCCCTTGCCCGCGACCACCACCTTGCCGCTGGTGTAGGCGGTGACGTTGATCCGCAAGTGGTCCGCCTTGTACGCGAACCGGGCGTAGGCCACCTCGAAGGGGGTGAAGCCGCGCGCCTCGCAGATGGCGTGGAGCTTTCCCATCTGGGCGTCGTCGAGCTTCACCGTGTAGGACGCGAGCGCCTTCGGGGCGTCGTCTTCGGCGGGTGGCTTCTTGGGCATGCCCGTAGCTGGCCACAAAACGGCGCAAAAACACACAAAAATTCTCAACCCAGACTTCAGTTCGGGCGTTTTTCCTCCTTTTGTGCCTCCCCGTGGTCCCCTCCCGTGCAGCCGATCTCCTGGCGAACCAGGCCGCGTTCCAGCGCGCGCTGTCCGCCTGGTACCGCGCCCACGCCCGCCGGCTGCCGTGGCGCGAGGCGCCCTCGCTCTACAAGACCGTCGTGAGCGAGTTCATGCTGCAGCAGACGCAGGTGAAGACGGTGCTGCCGTATTTCGACCGCTGGCTGGCCGCCCTGCCCGATTTCTCCGCGCTCGCCGCCGCGCCGGAGTCTCGCGTGCTCAAGCTCTGGGAAGGCCTCGGCTACTACTCGCGGGCCCGAAATCTTCACCGCCTCGCCCAAGCCGTCGCCGCCCTCCCCGCCCCGCCCCGCACGCCCGAGGCCTGGCGCGAGTTGCCGGGCGTCGGGCCCTACACCGCCGCGGCCATCACGAGCATCGCCTTCGGCGTCCGAGCCGCCTGCGTCGACGGCAATGTCGTGCGCATCCTCGCCCGTCTGACCGCCGATGGCACGGCCTACCGCGACTCCACCAGCGCCGCGAAGGCCTTCGCGCCCCTTGCCGCCGCCCTGCTGCCGGCCGATCAGCCCGGCGACCACAACCAGGCCATGATGGAGCTCGGGGCCACGGTTTGCTTCCGGCGGAATCCCCTGTGTCTCACGTGTCCGGTCCGCGACTATTGCGCCGCCGCCCGCGAGGGCGACCCGGAGTCCTATCCGCGTCTCGCCGCGAAGCGGATCGAGCAGGTCGCCGTCACCCGCGTGTGGTGCGTCCGGCGCCGCGCCCTGCTGCTGCACCTGACCGACGCCGGCGCGCGCCGCTTCGCGAACATCCACGAATTGCCCACCGCCGCGCAGGCCGGCCTGACCGATGCCAAGGCGGCCCGCGGGAAGCTGCTCGCGAAAAAGCGCCGTGGCATCACCCGCTACCAGATCACCGAGTCGATCCACGCCGTTGAGCCGCCACGGGGGAAACTCCCGCCGGGACTGAAGTGGATCCCGTTCGCCGACCTGGAATCGATCTCGTTGTCCGGCCCGCACCGCCGCTGGATTACGGCGCTGATGCGCGAGCTGGAGGATTGACCGCAAGGCGCGCTTCGCGGTTACCCAGCGAGCAGTTCCTCGACGCGCGCCTTGGAGGCGCGGACGGCATCGACAGGCAGCCGGGGGTGAAGCTCGAGGACCAGCAGGTGCTCGGGACGCCAGAACTCGCGAACCATCCGGAAGTCGATCTTTCCCGCGCCGATCGCCTGGTGATCGTGACCGTCGGCATCGACATCGTGCAGGTGAAAACCGAGGAGTCGTGACGCGAGTTTTTCCAGGTGCGCGCGGTGGTCGATCACGCCCATCGACTGCTTGAGGTCGGCGTGGCCAGTGTCGTGCCAGTAACCCGCGGCGGCGTCCGGCGACAGGCTGGCGAGGAAGGACGGGAAGTCATCGTCGACCGGGAGTTCGACGAATTTCTCGCGGTTCTCGAAGCCCAGCTTGACGCCCTTGGCGGCGGCGTGGGCGAGGACCTCGCGGACACTGTCCTGGGTGCGTGCCCAGAACGGCCCCATCTTCTTCCGCAGGCGGGCCATCGCCTTGGTCAGCACGGGCCGGTAGCCGGGATCCGTGGCCAGGTTGACTCCCGGGTGACGGGCGGCGTAGGCGCGGAGGCGGTCGGCGGGATTGAACCAGAAGAACCGCACGCTCCCGAGGTGGCAGACGACCACCTTGGCACCGACCTGCGCGGCGAAATCGATGGAGCGGCGGGTGTGGCGGAGCCATTGGTCATGCTCCTGATGCCCTTCGGCCGACGGCTCGAACAGGTTGGGGGCGGCGTGGACGATGCCGGTGGGCAGCGGGCAGAAGTTGTGGGTGGAACTGATGCGGACGACCCCCTCCTCGACTGCCCGGAGGACGCCGGGGACCAGCGTGATGCGGATGCCGTGGCTGAGCTCAATGTGGCTGAACCCGAGGTCGGCCATTTCCCGGGCCATCGCGTAGCCGTCGGTATGCCGCGAGGAACACCAGCAGGTGGAGAGCGAGAGGGTCGGTTGGGCGGACGCCACGGCTCACCACGAAGCCACCGCGCGGGAGCGAATGCACCAAAAAAAACCGCGCCTCCCGGACGGGGGGCGCGGCGAAAGGGACGACCGCAAGGGTCGGACGGAGAACTTATTCCGCGTAGCGGCGGCGCAGCATCTGGGTGAAGGCCTGGACCTTCTCCTTGCGGCGGCGCTTCTCGCACGGCTTCTCGTAGTAACGGCGGGCGCGGGTACCCTTGATGATGTTCTCGCGATCGAGCTTCTTCTTCATGCGGCGCAGCGCACGGTCAACGGGCTCGTTCTTGCGGATCTTGATTTCGATAGGCATGTGGACGGACGTGTTTGTGAAAGTAAAAGCCGACCAATAGGCCAAGACCCAACGCCTGCGTCAATGGCGTTTTTTCGGCGGTGGTGTCAGATCAATAGCAGCGCTGAACTCGTGCGCTAAACGGTGACGGATGCGCGACATGGGAAAGCACGCGAATCCCGGAAACTCCGCAGTGCGCCGCGCCCGGAATCACGAATCGGGCGGCTTGGTTTGCGATGGTATGCTTCGGACTTTGACCACGGAATTCACGGATCGCGCGGATCAGGCCACGATCCGAATGTTCGCGGACCAAGGAACGGCGGATCGCCGTTCCTTGGTCCGCGAACACTTGGGGAGCTAAATACCTGAACTCGGTTGCCGGCCTATTGGCGCCGGTTGGTGTCAGGTCTTCAGCTCCACCCGGCCACGCGGAACCGGGTCTGAGCGACGCTCAGGCCCGGTTCCGCGTGGATTCGCCTGGGGATCGATCCGTGCGATCCGTGAATTCCGTGGTCAAAAAAACCGCCCCGAGTACCTCACGGCCCCGAACCCACATCACCCTCCCGACTCGAACCGCTTTCCCCGCTTGCACCGCGCGATGGAACGCCTTCGGCTAACTCCCTCGCCGTGCCGTCCGCCGACAAGAACTTCGTCCACCTCCATGTCCACTCGGACTACAGCCTGCTGGACGGCGCGTGCCGGATCGACCGGCTGATGGACCGGGCGGCGGAGCTGGGCATGAGCGCCCTCGCCCTCACCGACCACGGCAATCTCTACGGCGCGATCGAGTTCTACAACACCGCCAAGGCGAAGGGCATCAAGCCGCTCATCGGCTGCGAGCTCTACCTCGTCGAGGCGTCGCGGCTCGAGAAGCACGGGCGCTCGGACGACGAGGGCAAGAGCATCTTCCACCTCGGACTCCTCGCCCGGAACCTCGCCGGCTACCAAAACCTGCTGAAGCTCGTCTCCGACGCCCACCTCAAGGGCTTCTACTACAAGCCGCGCACCGACCTCGAGACGCTCGCGAAATACGCCGACGGCCTCATCGGCTTCACGGGCTGCCTCGCGTCGCTCGTCCCGCAGCACCTGCTCCACGACCGTTACGACGACGCCCGGCAGGCCTGCGCGCGGTTCGTCGAGATCTTCGGGCGCGAGAATTACTTCGTCGAAATCCAGGACCACGGCATCGCCGAGCAGCGCAAGATCATCCCCGGGCTGCTCAAGCTCGCCGAGGAGTTCAACCTCAAGATCATCTGCACGAATGACGTTCACTACGTGCGGAACACCGACGCCGGCCCGCACGACGCGATGCTCTGCATCCAGACCGGCGCCAAGATCGAGGACGCGCAGCGCATGCGGTTCGAGGGGTCGCAGTTCTACCTCAAGTCTCGCGACGAGATGGCGCGGCTCTTCACCGAGGTCCCCGACTCCGTGCTGAACACCCAGCTCGTCGCGGAGATGTGCGACCTCTCGATCCCCTTCCCCAAGGGCAGCGAGCGCTATCCGAAGTATCCGCTGCCGGCCGAGGTGAAGACCGACCGCGCCGGCTACCTCCGCGATCTCTGCATCGCCGGATTGAAGCGCCGCTACGGCGTCGACTACGCCGAGCCCGCCCGCGCCGCCGATCCCGCGCTCGGCCAGACGCTCGTCGAGCGGCTCGACTACGAGCTCGGGATCATCGGCCGGACCGGGTTCATCGACTATTTCCTCGTCGTCTGGGATTTCATCGACTGGGCCAAGCGCCAGG
>CAYYGV010000101.1:0-13631 GCA_964471615.1 uncultured Opitutaceae bacterium | reverse complement strand
TGGCCGACGCCTTGTGCTTCAGGATGCTGTCGCGCAGGGCGGACTTCTTGGAGGTGTTGGCCATGGTAGAGGAGGCCGCGGCGGACGCCGACTTGGCGGCCGGAGCCGAGGCCCGCGCGGAAGCCGACGGCTTCTTGGACGCGGACTTGGCGGTGGGCGCGGCGGGTTTTTTCGCGGTGGGTTTCGGTTTTTGTTTTGCCATGGGGAGATTTGGGGAAAGCAGGCTATGGTTTCAGGGCCTCGACGCAGCGGGGACAGATGTCGCCATGAGGGGTTGCGTCGAGTTTCGGGACCCAGCGCCAGCATCGCGGGCAGCGACCATGGCCGAGTTCGCTGCAGGGGCGGACTTGGACCGTGGGAGTTGTGCCTTCGGTGGGCGTGAGGGAGACATCTGAGACAATAAAAAGTTCTGGCAGAAAGTCGCGGTGTTTTTGCAGCGCCTGCGTAGTTTCCGTCCCGGCCGGAACGCCGAGATTGACCGCCGCATCCAGCGACTTTCCGAGCTTGCCGGCCGCCCGCTGCGGTTCGATCGCCTCGTTGACCGAGGCCCGGACTTTCAGCAGGGCCGCGACTTCCGTCTCGATCGCCGCATTGACCCACGCCGCCGGGACCTCCGGCCAGTCCTGGAGGTGAACCGACTCGTCGGAGTACTCCTTGCCGGTCCGGGCATAGCTCCACGCCTCGTCCGCCGTGAAGGTCAGGACGGGGGCGAGCAGGCGGACGAGCGACTGGAAGATGTGGTGGATCGCGGTCTGCGAGGAGCGGCGCAGCGGCGAATTCGTGCCGAGGGTGTACAGCCGGTCCTTCAGGATGTCGTGATAGGTTGCCGACAGCGTGACCGAGCAGAACTGGTTGCAGAGCTGGTACACGCGGTGGAACTCGAACGCCTCGTAGGCCGCCGTGCAGTCGCGGATCAGCGCGGCCGTCTGGTGCAGCGCCCAGCGGTCCAGCACGTCCATTTTCTCCACCGGCACCGCGTGGCGCGCGGCGTCGAAGTCGAACAGGTTCGAGAGCTGGTACCGGAAGGTGTTGCGGATGAGCCGGTAGGTTTCACCGACGTGACCGAGGATCTCCTTCGAGATCGGGATGTCGTCGCGGAAGTCCTGCGACGAGATCCACAGGCGGATGACATCCGCCCCGTAGTCGGCGATGTAGGCGTCGCTGGTCTGCGGCTTCTCGTAGGTGCTGCTCTTGGAGATCTTGTTGCGCTCGTGGTCGACGATGAACCCGTGGGTCAGGACGGCCTTGAACGGCGCGCCGCCGAAGGCGATCACGCTTGTCCAGAGCGACGACTGGAACCACCCGCGGTGCTGGTCGCTGCCCTCGAGGTAAAGGTCGGCCGGCCAGTGCGTGCCGCCCTGCGCGCGGCGGAGAACCGCCGCGTGGGACGAGCCCGAGTCGAACCACACGTCAAGGGTGTCGCGGCTGCAGGTGAGCTCGCTCGGCGCGGGCCAGCCGGCCGGGAGCTTCACGCCGTCGAGGATCTCGGCGGGCGTCGCGTCGTACCAGTAGTTGGTGCCGCGCTGGGCGACCTTGTCGGCGATGGCGCGGACGACGCCGGCGTCGAGGTAGGCGTTCTTCTTGGCGTCGTAAAACGCCGGGATCGGCACGCCCCACGAGCGCTGACGGCTGATGCACCAGTCGGGCCGAGACTCAACGGCGCCACGGATGCGGGCCTCGCCCCAGGCCGGGATCCAGCCGTGCTGGCTGCCCATCCGGGCGATCTCGGCGAGGGCCGTCTCGCGGGTCCGGTTCTTGTCGAGCGAGACGAACCACTGGTCGACGGCGCGGAAGATGATCGGGGTCTTGGACCGCCAGCAGTGCGGGTAGCTGTGCGTGTACTTGGCCTTGGCCAGCAGATTGCCGGTCGCGGCGAGCTTCTTGAGCACGGCGAGGTTGGCCGGCGGCTGGCGCTTGGCCGCGAGATCCTCGACGGACTCCAGCGTGGTCAGGCCGACAAGGTCGGCGGGCACCTTGCCGTCGTCCAGGTACCGGCCGTCGTCGCCGACGGGGCAGTAGATATCGAGCTTGTACTTCAGGCCCGTGAGATAGTCCTCCGCACCGTGGCCGGGCGCGGTGTGGACGGCGCCGGTGCCGCTGTCGGTCGTGACATAATCGGCGAGCACGACAGGCGAGGGCCGGTCGATGAACGGGTGGCGCGGGGCCATCATCTCGAGGTCGGCGCCCTTGCGGCGGGCGACGATCGACGGGGTGCCCTCGACCTTGGCGGCGGCCAGGACGGAACCCAGCAACTGGCCGGCGACGAGGATGCGCTCGGCGCCGAGGTCGGCGACGACGTAGTCCACGTCCGGGTGCAGCGCGATCGCCATGTTCGCGGGGATCGTCCAGGGGGTGGTGGTCCAGATGACCACAAAGAGCGGCTTGTCGGTCGGCAGGCCGAACTTCTCGGCCTCGGCGGCCGGCACGGGGAACTTCACCCAGATTGCGATCGCCGTGTGGTCCTTGTACTCGATCTCGGCCTCGGCCAACGCGGTCTCGAACGGGATCGACCAGTACACGGGTTTCTTGGCGCGGTAGGTGAGGCCGTGCTCGATGAACGCGGAAAAGGTGCGGAGGATGTCCGCCTCGTAGCCCGGGGCCTTGGTCTTGTAGGAGTTGTCCCAATCGCCGAGGACGCCCAGCCGCTGGAATTGCGCGCTTTGGCGGGCGATCCAAGACTCGGAAAACGCGTCGCAGCGGGCCCGCAGCTCGGCCGTGGTGACCGTCTCGCCCTTTTCCTGGAGCTCGCGGGATACCTTCTGCTCGATCGGCAGGCCGTGACAGTCCCAGCCCGGCACATACGGAGTCTGGAACCCGCGCATCGACTTGTAGCGGATGATCAGGTCCTTGAGCGTCTTATTTAGGGCGGTGCCGATGTGGACGTCGCCGTTCGTGAACGGCGGCCCGTCGTGGAGCACGTACGCCGGCGCCCCGGACCGCTGCTGCAGGATGGCGCGATAGAGCCCAATCTTCTGCCAATGCTCGACGCGACCGGGTTCCCGCTGGGCCAGTCCGGCCCGCATCGGGAAATCGGTTTTCGGGAGCTGCAGCGTGTCTTTGAGTTCGAGCGCCATGCCAAAGAAAATGCGCGAGGCTAGGACGCGCACAGGGTGAGTCAAGGGCGCCGTGGGAGGACCCCGGGTACCGTAGTTCCACCGCGGTGGAAGGGATCCACTCTGGGGGTACATTTCAGGTGACGCCGCCGTCCCGGTGGATAGCCTGGCGGTGATGAACGCACGCATGACGGCGATCCTGGGCTGCGCCCTCGCGGGTCTCCTGGCCGGCTGTGTCCTGATGGCGCCGCGGGCGGAGGACCAGATCCGCGAGCGCATTTATTCGATCCGTGACTCGATCCGCGCGAAACAGGCGGAGGGCATTGTCCGCTGGGGCACCGACGACTGGAGTTTCACCGGGCCCGACGGTCGGCGCTACGACCGGGCGGCCTACCTGGTCCGGGCGCGCGGGCTGTTTGAGCGCACCGTGTCGGTCGATTCACTCGAGACCGCCGTCGACCGGATCGAGCTCCGGGGCGATCGCGCCGAAGTGGAGATCACCCAGCGGATGGAGCGCCACGAGCGGGATCCCGCCACGGGCGGCGTGCAGCACGTGCGGCTACTCTACCGCGAACATCACGACTGGGTGAAGGGAGCCGACGGCTGGCGCGTGCGCACCGTACGGTTCCTCGGTGCGCCCGAGCGGACCGTGCTGGATTCGGTCCCCGCGGATCACCGCTGAGCGCCGACGGCGCAGGGAACGCGCCTCACTTCCAGGTCGTGACGGTGTCGACGAGCGCCTGCATGCACTCGATCTTGGCGTGCGGGAGGATGCCGTGGCCGAGGTTGAAGATGTGGCCGTTCAGTCCGCGCATCGCGCCGAGCAGCCGGGCGGTCTCGTGGCGCACGATCTCGGGCGTGGTGTTGAGCAGGACGGGATCGAGGTTGCCCTGGACGGCGACGTTGGCCGGCAGCGCGCGGCGCACCGCCGGGAGGTCGCAGGTCCAGTCGACGCTCAGCACGCGCGCGCCGGTCGCGGCCTGGGCGGCGAGGTGCGGGGCGGTGCCCTTCGCATAGATGATCACGGGAAACCCGGCGGGCAGGGAGGCGATGAGCTGCCGGATCCACTTCAGCGAGGCGGCTTCGTAGTCCTGGCCGGCGATGATGCCGCCCCACGAGTCGAAGATCTGGATCGCATCGGCCCCGGCCGCGATCTGCATCTGGAAATAGGTCGCGAGCGCCGCCGTCAGGCGTTCCAGCAGGGCGTCAAAGGTGCCACGGTCGGTATAGAAGAGCTGCTTGATCCGCTCGAACTCCTCCGAGCTGCCGCCCTCGACCATGTAGGTTGCCAGAGTCCACGGCGAACCGCCGAAGCCCAGCAGGGCCTTCCCGCCGGCCAGTTCCTGTTTCAGCAGCCGCAGGGTGTCGGCGACGTAGCGCAGGCGCTCCGGCACCGCCGTCGCCGGGGCGAGGGCGTCCACCTGGGCCCGGGTGTCGAGACGGTACTCCATCGCGATGCCGCCCTCGTCGCGGAAACGGTAGCCCTGGCCCAGGGCCTCGGGAATGACAAGGATGTCCGAGAACAGGATCGCCGCATCGAGGGCGAACCGGCGAAGCGGCTGCAGCGTGACCTCGGTCGCGAGGGCGGGGGTACGCACCATTTCCAGGAACGAGGACTTGGCCTTCAGTGCCCGATACTCGGGCAGGTACCGGCCCGCCTGCCGCATCACCCAGAGCGGAGGACGGTCCAGCGGCGTGCAGGCACAGGCGGCAAGGAAGCGGTCGCGGGAAGTCATGAAATTTACGATCTACGATTTACGAGTTACGATTCGCGGAAAGCGAGCGGGGAGTTTTGCGCCGCTGGCGCGGAGATCGCCATTTGCCCGGGCAGCCAATCGTAACTCGTAAATCCGAAATCAACCGGCGGACCAATCCCGCGGGGGCAGAAACTGTTCGTAGAGGCGGGCTTCCGGCGACCCGGGTTCCGGACTCCAGTCGTAGTCCCAGCGCACCAGCGGCGGCAGCGACATGAGGATCGACTCCGTGCGGCCGCCGCTCTGCAGGCCGAAGTGGGTGCCCCGGTCCCAGACGAGGTTGAATTCGACGTAGCGGCCCCGCCGGTAGAGCTGGAACTGCCGCTCGCGGTCGCCGTAGAGCGTGGCCTTGCGTCGGGCGACGATGGGACGGTACGCGGGGAGGAAGGCGTCGCCGACCGCGCGCATGAGGCCGAACGAGGACGCGAAGCCGAGTTCGTCGAAGTCGTCAAAGAACAAGCCGCCGATCCCGCGCGCCTCGCGCCGATGCTTCAGGTAGAAGTAGGTGTCGCAGGCCTGCTTGAAGCGCGGGTAGAGGGCCGGTCCGAACGGCTGCACCGCGTCCCGCGCCGTCCGGTGCCACGCCACCGCGTCCTCCTCGAAGCCGTAGTACGGCGTCAGGTCGAAGCCGCCGCCAAACCACCACGTCGGATTCTCGCTGCCGGCGCCCGCGATGAAGAACCGTACATTGGCGTGGCTCGTGGGCACGTAGGGATTGCGGGGGTGGATGACGAGCGAGACGCCCATGGCCTCCCAAGGCTGACCCGCGAGCTCGGGCCGGTGGGCCGTGGCGGATGGCGGCAGCGTCTTGCCGGTGACGTGGGAGAAACCGACGCCGGCCTTTTCGAAGACTGCGCCCTCGGCCATCACGCGGGAACGCCCGCCGCCGCCCTCGGGACGGCTCCAGTCATCTTCGCGAAACGACCCGCCGCCGTCCTCCTCGGTCAGGGCCGTGCAAATCCGGTCCTGCAGGCCGAGCAGATAGGCGCGGATGGCGCCGAAGTCGGGGTTCATGGCCGGGAGTTCTTTGAGGGAAGGCGAGGCAGGGCAATTCTCAAACTTGGGAGATCGAGACGAACGTCGAACATCGAACGCCGAACGTCGGACGCCGAAGGGAGTCGAGCCGACATTCAACGCTCAACGTTCGACGTTCAACGCTCGACGCTCAACGCTCAACGGGAGCATCCCGCTCGCCTAAGCGTAGAGGGCCGACCGTCACTTGAGCGTTAAGCGTTGAACGTCGAACGTTGAGCGTTGGCTCGACCCCTTCGATGTTCGGCGTTCGACGTACGATGTTCGGCGTTCGTCTTGGTCTTCCAAAGGCGGCCTCTTGCCGGGTTTGCTATATTTGGCGTTCGACAGCGATGACGCAGGCCGCGTTGATGGCTGTCTTTCCCCAGCGATGACCTCGCCGATCCTCACCACCATTGCCGTGACGGGCTTCACCGTGGCGTTTTTCCACGCCGCGATCCCGACGCATTGGCTGCCGTTTGTGCTGGTGGCGAGGGCCCGGCAGTGGTCCCGGACCAAGACGCTGGCAGTGACTCTGTCCGCTGGTCTGGGGCATGTGGCGCTGACGAGCCTCCTGGGCCTGGCGATCGCCTGGTTTGGCTTCCAGGTGGACGAGCGGCTGGGTGCGGCGTTTCCGTGGGTGACGGGCTCGGTGATGGTCGCGATCGGCCTGTATTATTTCTGGCGGCAATGGAGCGGGCGGGGCATCCAGCATCACCACCTCGTCGGCGGGCATCATCAGGCGAGCGAGCACTGCGGGCACGAGGACGGCCACAGTCACTGGGACGAGGAACTCAAGGACAGCCCGCTAGGTTCGCGCGACGCGGGTGACTGGGCGGCGATGAGCGGCCTGTTCATGATGCTCACGCTCTCGCCCTGTGAGGGTTTTCTCCCGGTGTATCTCTCGGGCGTGCAGTTCGGCTGGCACGGTTTTTTCGTGCTCAGCGCGATCCTCGCCGTGGCGACGCTGCTCGGCATGCTGATCTTCACGTGGCTGACGCTGGTCGGCCTCGAGAAGCTCGAGGTGCGCAGCTTCGAGCGCTACGAGTCAGCCCTGCTCGGTGGCCTTTTCAGCGCCCTGGGAGTGCTGATCATCCTGCTGGAGCACTGAGGAGGGTGGGCTTAGTTGAAAGTTGACGGTTGAAGGTTGAAAGAACCGAGGCGCGGGCGTGTGGGCCGGTGGCTTTGAGCGCCGCGATGCAAACAGCCGGAGTAGCCAACGCCGGGGCCAAGCAAGAGTGCCGATTTCCGAGGTCCGCGGCTTTCAACCGCCACATTTCAACCTTCATCTGTCGGAAGCCGCGGGCGGCTTCCGACCTGCTACTTCTTCCCCGGCACCGCCGGCAGCGTGAACTTGATGGACGGAGAGCCGTCTTCCGTGGCGGCCGGCTTGTCGGCGGCGGGGACCGGGGCGGCGCTGATTGGGGAAGGATCGGCGGACGACGCTGCGCCGGTGCTGGCGAAGGCCGGGCCGTTGGGCGGCAGGGTCGTGAACCCGCGCTCGATCAGCTCGGCGACCTTGAGGTCGCGGGTCTTCGAGTCCGGGCTGCCCATGACCACCACGATGATGCGTCGGCCGTTGCGGAGGGCCGTCGCGGAGAGACAGAAACCGGCGCCATTCGTGAAGCCGGTCTTGAGGCCATCGACGCCCTGCACCCGGCCGAGGAGATGGTCGTGGTTGTCCATCATCGTGCCTCGCGCGGGCGGACCGAAGGCCCGGCGCTTGACCGAGGTGTACTTGATGATGTCGGTCTTCAGCAGGAGGTGACGGCAGAGCAGCGCGAAGTCGTGCGGCGTGGTCAAGTCGCCCTCGGACAGGCGGCGGTTGGACGGCGGCAGGCCATGCGGCGTGCGGAAGATCGAGTGGGTCATGCCGAGTTCGCGGGCCTTGGCGTTCATCAGCTCGACGAACGCCGGCACCGCCCCGGCCGCGGTCCGCGCCAGCGCGTAGGCGGCGTCATTGGCGGACTGGATCATCATCGCGTAGAGGAGTTCCTCGACGGTGAACACCTCGCCCTCCTTCAACCACACCTGGGTGCCGCCGATCTTCGAGTCCGCGGCGACGACCGTGACCGGCGTCTGCAGCGTGAGGGCGCCGCTCTGCAGCTTGTCGTGGAGGACGGCGAAGGTCATCAGCTTCGTCATGCTGGCCGGCGGGCTCGACTCCCCGTCATGGTCCTCCAGGAGCACGCTGCCGGTGGCGGCGTCCATGATGATCGCGCCCTTGTAGGCCGGACCTGCCTCCATCGGTGCCTTGGCGCGAGCCTTGGCGTGCGCGGGAGCCGGCAGCAGCGCCAGCAGGCCGGCGGCGGCGAGGAGCGGGAGGGTGCGGAGGGGACGGGAAAAAAGCATGCGCGAGAGCGAAGAGGATTTTCTTCGCGCCGGGCGAGCAGAATCCGCGCCGGCAGACCGCAATTTCGGGCCCGGAATCGCCGCGCACCGCCCCGGTGAGGCGCGGCCGGCCTAGACCTGCTCGAGCGGCAGGTCGTGGAGCTTCAGCTCGGGGTTCTTCTCGGTGAAATAGCGCATCGTCCAGTCGTTCGGGAACAGCACCACGGGCTGGTCGAGCTTGTCGGTGCCGAACGTGACCCCGGTGGCGACGATCAGCCGCGTGAGATCCGGCAGCTTGGCCGCCGGGTCGGCCGGAGCCAGCCACTTCATGAGCGTCCAGTTGCACGGATCGAGCCGCGAGGCGGCGCCGTATTCGCTCTCGAGGCGGAACTGCACGACCTCGAACTGCAGCGCGCCAACAGCCGCCAGCAGCGTGGCGGTGGTCATGCCCGCGCGCAGATTGATCGACTGGACGACGCCCTCTTGGAGCAGCTGGTCAAGGCCGGCGCGGAATTTCTTCGCGTCCGCGGGATTGGGGTTCGCGATGAAGGTGAACACCTCGGGTGGGAACCGCGGGATTTCGTCGTAAACGATCGCCTTGTCCTGGGTCAGGGTGTCGCCGATGCCAAACTCGCTGTGGCCGACGAGACCGATGACGTCGCCCGGCCACGCCTCGTTCACCGTCTCGCGCTCCTGGCCGAAGAGCTTGTGCGACGACGACAGGCGGACCTGCCGCCCGGTGCGCTGGTGGGTCACCATCATGTCGCGCTCGAACTTGCCCGAGCAGACCCGGATGAACGCGATGCGGTCGCGGTGCTTCGGGTCCATGTTGGCCTGGATCTTGAAGACAAAGCCGGAGAACCGCTCGTCAGTGACCGGGACCAGGGTGCGGCCGTCGCCTTCGGGCGAGGCCTCCGTTGCCCCGGCCGCCTCGGTGCCGGCGTTGCTCCTGACCCCCGCGCCTGGCTTCTTGGCACTTCCCACGGTGACCGCGGCGCTGCGCCGCGGCTGCGGCGGGATCGAGTCCTGGAGGAAGCCGTCGAGCAGGAGCTGGATGCCGAAGTTGTTGACCGCGCTGCCGAAGTAGACCGGCGTCTGGCGGCCGGCGCGGACCGCCTCGAGATCGAACGGATGGCCGGCGCCGTCGAGCATCTCGAGCTGCTCCGTGACCTGAGCGAAGGTGTAGTCGTCGAGCTTGGCGCGGACCACGGGATCCTCGAGGGAGGTCACGTTTACGGGCGCTTGGTAGGCGCCGCCCGGGACGCGCTCAAAGAGGTGAACCTGGCGGCTGCGGCGATCGAACACGCCGCGGAAACCGGGGCCGTTGCCGAGCGGCCAAACGACGGGCGAGGACTGGATGCCGAGCACCTGCTCCAGCTCGTCGAGCAGCTCGAGCGCGTTGCGCGTCGGCCGGTCGCACTTGTTCATGAACGTGAAGATGGGCACGCCGCGGCGGCGGCACACCTCGAAGAGCTTGCGGGTCTGGGCCTCCACGCCCTTGGCGGCGTCGATGACCATCAGGGCGGCGTCGACCGCGGTGAGCACGCGGTAGGTGTCCTCCGAGAAGTCCTTGTGGCCGGGCGTGTCGAGCAGGTTGACCGCGAAGCCGGTGTAGTCGAACTGGAGCACCGTCGAGCTGATCGAGATGCCGCGCTGCTTTTCCAGCTCCATCCAGTCCGAGGCCGTGGCCCGCTGGTTCTTGCGCGCCGTCACCGTGCCGGCGAGATGGATCGCGTTGCCGTAGAGCAGGAACTTCTCGGTCAGCGTGGTCTTGCCCGCATCGGGGTGCGAGATGATCGCGAAGGTGCGACGGCGGGCGATTTCGGCGGCTGGTGACATGACAAAGGGTGCCACGGTACCGGCCGGACCCGGCGGCGCACGAAAAAAATCGCGGCCGTTTCGTGTGCTCGCCCGGCCCGGGCGGGTGGGAACGAGCCCCTGCGCGTGTAACTTTTTCGCCCGTGCAGTGTTTGTGGGGACTCATCCCACTCCTCCGCCGCCCCCGCCGCCACTCGTCCCAGCGATTCAACCGCTGGTCGCAATCGCGGTTGGCGTGGCGGACCAAATCTCAGTCCTGTCTCCATGCGAAAATTCCTTAAGTACCTTGGTTTGGCCGTGCTCGGCCTGATGGGCCTCCTCGCGGTCTTGCTGGGGGTCGTATTCTACAAGACCGGCGTGATGCTGCGCCGCCAGCACGACGTCACGGTCGCGCCACCGGCCCTGCCAACGGATCCCGCGGCGGTCGCCCGCGGGCAGCACCTCGCCGCCACGCGGGGCTGCCTCGACTGCCACGGCCCCGACCTCGGCGGCGCCAAGGTCATCGATGACCCCGCGATGGGCCGGCTTTACGGCCCGAACCTCACGCTCGGCCCGGGCGGGCGCGGTCCCGCGTTCTCGGATGCCGACTTCGTGCGCGCCATCCGCCACGGCCTCGCCCCCGACGGCCGCGGCCTGTTCCTGATGCCCTCGACGGACTACTCCCGATTCACCGAGTCCGACATGGCCGACCTGATCGCCTACGTGAAATCGGTGCCGCCGGTGAACCGGGCCCGCGTGCCCCTGACGGTGGGGCCGGTGGCGCGCGCGCTCATGCTGGCGGGCAAGATCCGCCTGGCCGCCGACGAGATCGATCACGCCAACCTTCGTCCTGCTACTGTCACACCCGCCATTTCGGTCGAATACGGCCGCTACGTCGCCGCGTCGTGCACGGGCTGCCACGGACCGAACCTCTCGGGCGGCAAGATCGACATCGGTCCTCCGGACTGGCCGCCTGCGGCCAACCTGACCCCGCACGCGTCCGGTCGACTCGCAAGCTGGAGCGAGGCTGATTTCCTCCGGGCCCTGCGCGACTCCAAGCGTCCGGATGGCACCGAGCTGAGCCCCGTGATGCCCCGCGCCTTCAGCGGCCTGAGCGAGACCGAGATGAAGGCGCTGTGGGCCTATCTGCGGACGCTGCCGGCGGTGGAGACGGGGGCTAGATAGTTTTCGGGAAACGCCAATTGGTTTTGGGAAAACGCCAAACGCCAAATTGCCAAACGCCAAAATCGTCCGGGTTGGGTGAGGAGGGGTTTTGCCCTTCCGCTGACCGGGACCTTGTTTGGCGTTTGGCCGCCTGGCCTCTGAAAATCCGAAGGCTCAAGATCCCATTCGTGCTTTGACCTGTGCCGGTGGCGCTGCGAAGACAGCGGCATGCCGACGCCCTCGTTGAAGCTCAAGCCGAACGCCAAGCCCCGTGTGCTGGCCGGACACCCGTGGGTGTTTGCCAACGAGGTGGAGCAGTTGCTGCCGCCCGCTCACGACGGCGACGTGGTGGAGTGCCGGGACCGCGCCGATCGGTTCCTTGGCTCGGGCATCTACAACTCGCGTTCGCAGATCGTCTGGCGCCGGTTCAGCCGCGATCATGCGACGCTGGACGCGGCTTTCCTGAAGGGTGCCCTGGAGCGGGCGCTCGCGCGGCGCGGCACCACGGCGGGGAGCTGCCGCCGAATCGTCTGGTCGGAGTCGGACGACCTGCCCGGACTGGTGGTGGACCAGTTTGCCGACACGCTGGTCGTGCAGATCCAGAGCGCGGCGCTGGAGAAGCGCTCGGCCCTGGTGGGCGACCTGCTCCACGAACTCCTGCATCCGGCCGAGATCATCTTCCGCAACGACGCACCAATCCGGCGCCTGGAGGGACTGCCGCTCGAGGTGCACACGCGGTCCGGCGGGGAGTGGTCGCCGCGGTGGGTGACGATCGAAGGCTTCGAGTACTGGCTCGACCTGCAGCACGGGCAGAAAACCGGCTTCTACCTCGACCAGCGGCCCCAGCATGCGGCGGTCGCGAAATACTGCGGCGGTCGGCGGGTGCTCGACGCGTTCTGCAACCAGGGCGCCTTCGCGCTGCACGCGGCGCGGGCGGGTGCGAGCCATGTGCTCGGGCTCGACAGCGCGGCCGATGCAATCGAGGCAGCCCAGCGCAACGCCGGACGGAACGGCGTCACGGCCGAGTTCCGGGTCGCGAACGTCTTCGACTGGCTCAACGACCCGGCGCGGCAGGGCGACACGCCCTGGGATGTCATCGTGCTGGACCCGCCGCCCTTCGCGAAGTCCAAGAGCGCGCTGGAAGGCGCCCTGCGTGGCTACAAGGAGATCAACCTGCGCGCCCTGCAGCAGCTGGCGCCGGGAGGCATCCTCGCGACCTACACCTGCTCGCACCACATGCAGGACGCCGACCTGCGCGGGGTCCTCGCGGCGGCGGCGACCGACGCGAAACGAAAGGTGCGCGTGCTCGAATTCTGCCACCAACCGCCCGACCATCCCGTCCTCGTGACCATGGTCGAGAGCGAGTACCTCCGCGGCTACATCGTGCAGGCGGAGTAGGGGAACCGCTAATTCTCGCTAATTCGCGCTAATGTCCGGGCCGCTTCCTCGATTAGCGGTGATTAGCGAGAATTAGTGGTTCCTCCACTCACTTCGGAGCGCCGTCGAGTTCGCGGCGTTGGGCGCGGAGGTCGTCGATCTCCTGCTGGAGTTCGGCTTTCTCCTCCTTGGTGCGGGCGAGCTTCAGCTGCTCGAGGAGGTCTTTTTCCTCCTCCATGAGGCGAATGCGCTCGTTGGCGATGGCGGAGCGGTCCTCGCTGGACGAGCCGCCGAGGAAGGAAAGGGCCTTGGTGAGCTGCGGATTGTTGAGCGTGTTGTCGAGCTTGGTCGGCTTGGCGGCCGCCTTCTCGCGGGCGATGGCCTTGTCGTGCTCGGCGATCACGAGGTCGATCTCGTTGATGCGGCTCTTGCTGACCTCCACCTGGGGCAGCATGGTCGGCGGCTCCTGCGCGGCCGCGGCGGTGGCGGACTTCTCCTCCTTGGTCGCGGCGCTTGGTGCCGGGGCAGTCGCGCCGTCAGGGTCGGCCTCGGCCTTCGCCTTCGGGGCCTGAGTGGCCTTGGACTGGGCGTCGGCGAGGATCAGCGCGCGGATCTCCTCCTTTTTCTTGGCGTCCTCCGGGTTGTCAGCACCGAAGGCGGCGAGGGTCAGGGCGGTGACGGCGGCCAGCGTCAGGGAGGCGAGCTTCATGATGGGTCCGGTTGAAACGTAGGCCGGCGATGCCGGGTGTCGAGGGAGGATTGACCGCGGGGCCGGTCTGGGGTGCCGGGAATTGCGGGCACAAAAAAGGCCGGGCGCCGCGGCGCCCGGCCTGAAGACGAAGCCCGGACTACAGCCGGCCGGCGTAGACCGCGCTGGCGCCCAGTTCCTCCTCGATGCGGAGGAGCTGGTTGTACTTCGCGATGCGGTCCGTGCGGGAGGCCGACCCGGTCTTGATCTGGCCGGCGTTGGTCGCGACCGCGATGTCCGCGATCGTGACGTCCTCGGTCTCGCCCGAGCGGTGCGAGATCACGGCGGTGTAGTGGTTCTTGTGGGCGAGCTCGACGGCGTCGAGGGTCTCGGTCAGGGAGCCGATCTGGTTGACCTTGACGAGGATCGAGTTGGCGACGCCGGACTCGATGCCCT
>CAYYGV010000100.1:0-13649 GCA_964471615.1 uncultured Opitutaceae bacterium | reverse complement strand
ACGGCATCGCCGTCCGCATGGCGGTGCTCTACCTCTGCGCCGGCGGCCAGCCCGAACACGTCTACGCCGCCCCCGACCCCGCCTGACGTTTCCCACTTTCCCGATTTCCCGCTTTCCCAATTTCAAGCTCATGTCCTCCCTCTGGATCCGACAGGCCCGCATCATTGACCCGGCCTCCTCGCGCAACGCGGTCGGCGATCTCTTTGTCAGCGACGGCAAGATCGTCCCGTCGCTGTCCGCCGCCGCCAAGGCCGCCGCGCAGCAGATCAACGCCCGCGGGCTCGTCGCCTGCCCCGGTCTGGTGGACATCCACGTCCATTTCCGGGAGCCCGGCCAGACCCACAAGGAAACCATCGCGACCGGCTCCCGCGCCGCCGCCGCCGGCGGGTTCACCACGGTCGTCTGCATGCCGAACACGTCGCCGGTCGCCGACAACGCCGGCACGATCCAGTTTATCAACGACGCCACCCGCCGCGACGCGGTGGTGAAGGTGCTCCCGACCGGCTGCATCACGGTCGGACAGAAGGGCGCCGCCCTCGCCCCCATCGGTTCGCTCAAGCGCGCCGGCGTGGCGGCGATCACCGACGACGGCGACTGCGTGCAGAGCAACGAGCTCATGCGCCGCGCCTGCGAGTACGCGAAGATGTTCGACCTCCCGATCATGGACCACTGCCAGGACGCGTCGCTGACGCAGGGGGCGGTCATGAACGAGGGCGCCGTCTCCACCCGCCTCGGCCTGCGGGGCTGGCCCCACGCCGCCGAGGACATCATCGTCGCGCGCAACGTCATCCTCTCCGAGTACACCGGCGCGCACATCCACCTGCAGCACATCTCGTCGAAGTACGCCGTCGGCATCATCCGCCGCGCCAAGACCCGCGGGGTGCGCATCACGGCCGAGGCCACGCCGCACCACCTCTCGTTCACCGACGAGGAACTCCGGACGTACGACACGAACTTCAAGATGAACCCGCCGCTGCGGACCGCGTCGGACCGCCGGGCGATCATCGCGGGGCTCCGTGACGGCACGCTCGACTGCATCGCGACGGACCACGCGCCCCACACGAATTACGAGAAGGACAAGGAGTTCGACTACGCGCCGAACGGCATCCTCGGCCTCGAGACCGCCCTGGCGGTGTCGCTCGGCGTGCTCGTCGGCGACCACAAGTTCAAGCTGGCCCACGTGGTCGACCTGCTCACCCGCCAACCCGCCCGCGTGCTCGGGCTGACGGCCGGCACCCTCGCCGCCGGCGCCGCGGCCGACATCTGCCTCTTCGACCCGAAGGAGCGCTGGACCTACGACGCCCGCGCCGGATTCAGCAAGTCGAGCAATTCGCCGTGGCATGGCCGGACCCTGACCGGGCGCGTTAAGACCACGATCGTCGACGGCCGGGTCGTGTTCGACCAGGGCCGAATCGTCGAGCCGGCCGCGTGAGCCGGTCCGTCCGTCGCCTGGACCGCGCCGCGTCGCTCCCGTTTCTCCCATCGTGAGCCCGCCGACCGGCCAACCCGCCGCGCGCCCGCTGTCCGAGGCGGCCACCTGCGCGCTCTTCCTCGCGGTCCTCGCGCTGCACCTGTGGGCCGCGACGGTTGGCTGGAGGTACGGCATGCTGCCGGGAAACACCTTCCGCCAGGCGCAGACTGCGCTGACCACGCACTTCATCGCCCGAGAGCCGGGCCTTTCGCTCGCCTACCCGACGCCGGTGCTGGGCAAGCCGTGGTCGATCCCGATGGAGTTTCCGCTCTACCAGTGGACCGTCGCCGCCCTGCAGCGCGCGCTCCATGTGCCGCTCGTCGAGGCGGCCCGGGCGGTGAGTCTCGCCTGCTTCTACCTCGCCCTGCCCGCCGTGTGGCTCCTGCTGGCCGAGTTCGGCCTCGACCGGGCCCGCCGCTGGCTCGTGCTGGCCTTCGTGCCGGCCGTGCCCGTGTACGTGTTCTACACGCGCGCCGTCCTGATCGAATCCATGGCCCTGATGTTCGCCGCCTGGTTCTTGGCGGCCTACGTGACCGGACTGCGCTGGAGCCACGGAAGCTGGCTGGCCGCGGCCACTGCGCTGGGCGTGCTCGCGATCCTCGTCAAGGTCACGACGGTGTTCCTGTTTCTCGTGCCGATCGGCGGTTTCCTGCTGCATGCGGCGTGGCGGGCCAAGCAGACCGCACCAGAAGCCAGGTCCGCAGCGTGGCGCCGTGTCGCGTGGGCCGCGCTGGCGTTGACCCCGGTGGCGGCGGCCGGGCTGGCCTGGGTGGCCTTCGGCGACTCGGTCAAGGCGCACAATCCCGCCGCGGACATGCTGACGTCCGGGCCGCAGCGCCTCTACAATTTCGGGGTGCTGGCCGACCGAATCTCGCCCGACTACTGGCGTCGCTGGAGCGGCATGGTCGGCACCGCGGCGATCAACCCATGGGTGCTGGCGGGGGTGGCCGTCATGGCCATCGGCGCGTCCCGGCGCTGGCGTGGCTGGATCCTCGGCAGCGCGGGCCTGTTCTTCCTCGCGCCGGCCGTGTTCCCGTTCCTCTACGCGTGGCACGATTACTACTACTACGCCAACGCTGGATTCCTCGCCGTGGCCACGGGCTTTGCCGCGGTAGCGTTGCTCGATAGCCGGCTCCCGCGCTGGCTCGGCGCACTCCTGGTGGTGGCGGCCCTCGGCCTGCAGGCCCGGCTCTACGCGACGCACTACCTGCCGGAGCAGCGGGTGGCGAGCGACGGACAGACGGCGCTGACCCACGCCCTGTCCGACCTCACCGCGCCGGATGACGTGCTCGTCGTCGCCGGTCAGGACTGGAGTGCCGAGCTGCCCTGGGCGACTCGCCGGCGGGCGCTGATGATCCGCCGCGGCTACGAGGAAAACCGCGCCTACCTGGAGCGCGCGTTTCACGACCTGCAGGGTGAGACGGTCGCGGCGCTGGTCCTGACCGGCGACACGCGCCAGCGGGGCGAACTCGTCGAACTGGCCAGGGCGAAACTGGGACTCCACCCGGAGCCGATCCTCGCGACGCCCGACTCGCTCGTCTATGTGAACGCCGCGCTGCGCGACGAATGGTCGGGCCGGCTGCCGCTGTACGCCGGCGCCGGTATCCAGCTCCTCAAGCGCAACGAGTCCGTGCCGGTTCCGCTCACCGGCGACCCGAAACGCCTGCACGGCGTGGGGGTGTTTGACGGCCTGGCGTCGTGCCTCGTGCGCTACGAGGTGCCCTACACGCTCCTGCGGCATCCGTTGCGCGACCGTTCGGTGTTCAGCGCGCACGCGCCGACGCGGCTCTGGTTCGACCCCGGCGCGGGCCGTCACCGGATCCGGATCGAGTTCGGCATCCTGGACTCGGCCTGGCAGGGCGACGCCCGCACCAACGGCGTGGATTTCCAGCTGCTGGCGGTCTCCCCGGCTGGCTCCCGTGTTCTCTGGCACCGGCTGCTCGATCCCGTCGCACATCCCGCCGACCGTGACACCCAGGTCGGCACGCCCACCGTTGAGCTGCGGCCCGGCGAGCAGCTGGAACTCTACACCGATCCCAACGGCACCAACGCGTTCGACTGGGCCTACTTGGCGGAGCTGGCGGTTGATTGATGCGCCGTTCCAGCGCCCGTTTGTCATTCTGAACGGAGAAAAGAACCCAGTGGGACGCGGTCGAAGCCGGTGGCGGTAACCAACTGGATTCTTCGCTGCGCTCAGAATGACAGGCAGATTGCGATGATCGAAGGCGCGCCCAGGGGCGGCCGGACAGAGGGATTGCGCGGCGGGCGCTTTTCCGTCGCACTGGCTCCGCATGTTTCCGTCCCTCCTGACGATCGCCAACGCCGCCGAGGTTCTCCTGATCCTGTCCGGCGCGGTCCTGCTGTGGCGTCACGGCCTGAGCGCTGCGGCCCGTCGGGCCCCGGCGCAGCTGGGGCCGTGGAATGCGACGCTGACGGATTTCTTCCTGTTCCTGTGGTTCGTGGTCTGCGGCGGCCTGCTGGCGCCGTTCGCGGCCGGCTTTTGGCTGAAGCAGCAGCGACTCGACGCCGACCTCCGCCTGGTGCTGACGACGGCGGCATTCCAGCTGGGTCTGCTGGGCGGTGTGCTGCTGTACCGGTTCCGGTATGGCCGCAGCCAGGCCGGCGGGTCCGGGCCAACTCCCGCGCCGCATCCGTTGCTGGCGGGTCTGGTGACGTATCTGGCGGCGCTGCCGGTGATCGTGGCGGTCAGCCTCGTCTGGCAGGCGCTGCTCAACGCGCTGGGCGTGCCCACTCCCCCGCAGGAAGCGATCGAGCTGTTGCGTCATTCCAAGGGTCCGCTGCCCGCCGCCGTGCTCGTCGCCTGTGCGACGCTCGTTGCTCCCGTCGCCGAGGAACTGATCTTCCGCGCCGGCATCTTCCGCTATGCCCGGACGCGGCTGCCGCGCTGGGCGGCGCTCCTCCTGCCCGCCTTCATCTTCGGCGCGATGCACACCAACCTCGTCAGCCTCGCGCCGCTGGTGGCGCTCGGCGTGGTCTTCAGTCTCGCCTACGAGCGCACCGGCCGGATCAGCACGACCATCCTGGCGCACGCGTTCTTCAATGCCACGACGACGCTGCTGATCCTTGCCGGCGTCGATGTCTGAGGTCGCACCGGCCGGCCCATTCCCCTAGCCTCCCCGCGTCGATCCGTGCACCCGTTCACGTCCCAGCCTTCCGCCTCCGTCGCCGCCCTCGGCGAGGAACGCCTGATCGCCGCGATCCGCCGCTGGCTCGGCCCGGCGTCGCCGCGCGCGCCGTTTGGGATCGGCGACGACTGCGCCGTCCTGCCCGCGGCGCACGGCCGGCAGCTGATCACGGTCGACCCGGTGATCTTCGGCCGGCACTTCGACGCCTCCGTCCCGCCCCGCGCGGTGGGCGCCAAGCTCCTCAAGCGCAACCTCAGCGACCTGGCCGCCATGGGAGGAAAGCCGACCGCGGCGGTCCTGGCGCTCACGCTGGATGCCCGGGTCAGCCGTCGGTGGCTCGAGCACTTCTACCGCGGCCTCGCCGCCTGCGCGCGCCGCCATGACGTGCCGATCGTGGGCGGTGATGTCGCCCAGGCCGACGGCGTGGTCGCCGCCAGCCTGACGCTGCTCGGCGAGGCGGCCGGCCCGCGCGTGCTCACCCGGACCGGGGCGCGGCGCGGCGACCAGATTCTCGTCACGGGCACGCTCGGCCGCAGCCTGCCGAGCGGTCACCATTACCGCTTCTCGCCTCGTCTGGCCGAGGGCGCCTGGCTGGCGCGCCGTCCCGAGGTGCTCGCCATGATGGACGTCAGCGACGGCCTGGCGAAGGACCTGAAGGCCCTCACCCCGCGCGGCACGGTCGCCGCGTTGGACCCATCCGCACTCCCGCGCCGCGCGGGCGCGACGGTGGCGCAGGCCTGCGGCGACGGCGAGGACTACGAGCTGGTGCTGGCCGTAGCCGCAAACGCCGACCTGACGCTCCTGCAGCGGGCGTGGCGGCGCGCCTTCCCACGCACGCGCCTGACGCGGATCGGTCGATTCACGGCGGCAGACGGCCTGCCGGCCGGGGCCATCGACCCAGCCCGGTTCCATGGCTACGAGCACCTGCAGCGCTGAGCGGGACCGCCGATGAACCTCCTCGAGCAGCTCCGTCAGGGCGTCACGACCGCGACCGCGGAGGAAACGCGCGGACTGGCAGCCCGGCTCGCCCCCCTGTTGCCGCCGGACACAACGCTGGCGCTCCACGGCGACCTCGGGGCGGGCAAGACGACCTTTGTGCAGGGCCTCGCCCACGGCCTCGGGCTCACCGAGCCGGTCACCAGTCCAACCTTCAACATCTACACGGTGCATCGGGCCCCGGCCGGCCGGGCCGGCGCGCCGACCCTCGTGCACCTCGATGCTTACCGGCTGGAGGACGCCCGGCAGATCGAGGACCTCCTGCTGGAGGATTTCCTCATCTCGCCCTGGTGCCTCGCGGTCGAGTGGCCGGAAAAGATCGCCGCGTGGATTCCGCCGGACGCGTGGCACCTCGATCTCGCGATCACGCCGGACGAACGCCACCGCCTGCGCCTGCGCTGACGCAGCGCAGCGGTCACGTCGCGCGCACCGCGACGTATTCCCCGCTGAATGTGGCAGCCTTCTTGCCTCCGCAGGACAGCTCCGCGGCGAGGACGGCGCGGGCCTTGCCGTGACGCTCGAGGGTGCGCAGGAAGCGCTCAAACTGCGCCGGCGGCAGGCCCGCACAGCGCACCTCGAACGCCCCGACCACCGGCGCGAGGTATTCGACCGTGTTGCGCTGGATCACCAGCCGCGACGTGTGTCCGGCGGACCGCAGTGAAAAATGGAGCCAGGCCCACGCGGCGAGGATCGTCACGGCCGAAACGCTGCCGCCGAACACGGTCGAGCGGTGATTGATGTTCGGCTCGAGCGGTGCGCCCAGCACGACCGCGGCGGGCTCGGCGCTGAGCACGCGCACTCCCATGTCGGCCGACAGCGGGATGTGGCGGTGCAGGTAGGATTCGATCTCGGCCGGGGCGGGAAACGCGCGCATCGCGGGACGAGACCGGGGAGGAGACGGGCGCCGGCGTCAAGAACGCCGGCGCCAAACCTCGGACCTCAGGTGGCCGGGGCCGGACTCTCGCCCTCGGCCGGCGCCGACTCCGGCGCAGGGGCGGGCTCGGTGGCGGCGGGCGTCGCGGGCACGACCGGAGCCGGGGCAGCGGGAGCCTCCTCGGCCGGTTTGCCCTCGAACGGCGGGTTCGACACGGGGATCTCCGGGAAATTCTCGGGATCGTGCTCCTCGGCCTCGACCTCCTTCTTGCGCGCCTCGACCATCGGCGGCGGGGCGAAGAGCCGGCCGTCGATGAACTCGGTCACGTAGCCCTCGGTCACGAGCCAGCGCAGGTCGCCCTGCATGCGGGAGATCCGGGCGCGGTCCTCGATGCTGAGGGCGGGCTCGGGGGCGGGCGCCGGGGCGGCCGCGTCGGCCGGGGCCTCGGCGGCGGGCTCGGCCGGCTTCGGGGCGGCCGGCAGCTTGATGCCGAGGAACTTCGCGGTGAGCTCGCTCGCGCGGATCATCGGGTGGGCCTCGATGAAGGCGATGACGGCGCCGATGCTGTCGGAGAACGTCTGGCCCGGCACGCGGAACTTGCGCTTCACGGCGCAGACGTACGAGACGCCCTTGGAGCCCTTCTTGAAGATCGTGAAACGCTCGCGGCGCAGGCGACCGCGGAGCGCGTTCGCGGTGTCGAGCGGGAACCGGCGCTGGCGCTCGAGGGCGCCCTCGACGGCGCGGCGGATCTCGCCCGAGGGGAGCTGCTCGCAGACCTTGCCGTGGAACCGGGCCGAGTCGGCCTGGCGCACGACCTTGTCGCGGGCGACCGTGAGAAGGTGCATGCGCGCCTCCTCGAAGGTGTCGAACGTCGGCGCCGCGGGCGCCGTCTCGGCCGGAGCCGGGGCGGCCTCGGGAGTCGGAGCTGCCTCGGGAGCAGGAGCGGTTTCCGCCGCCGGGGCCTCTTCGGTCGCAGCGGGCGTCGCAGCCGGAGCCGCCGGCTTGGCGGGCTTCGGGGCCGGGGTCTTCCACACGTAGCGCGTGGTCTTCTTCATCTTCTCCAGCCACTGCGCGACCACCTCGGGGTCGCGGACCGTCTCGACGCGATTGCGGTAGGCCTCGAGCGACATACCGCGGATCTTCGCGGCGTGGTGCTGCTGCACGATCTGGTTGTAGCGATGGTAATTCGGCGGCCCGAGGAGCTCGCCGGTGATCGTGCACTTGTTGATGACAAGGAAATTTCCCTTCGGCGGCTCGATCTCGACGTCCGCGCGGTCGAAGAAGCGGTCGAGGTGCTGCGAGAGCACGTGCGCGATCGCGGCCTCGTCGGACTCGAACGGCAGGCCGTCCGGCACCGAGATGGAGAGCGGCGCGGGCTTGGCGTCCGGCGTGGCGCCGGGCTTGCGGGTGAGGACGACGACGAAGCGGTCGAGTTTGTCGATCACCGTGCGGGCGATCTCGAACAGCTCGATGGTGCGGCAGGAGGAGCGGATCGTCTTGGCGAGGGCGTTGAAGCTCGTGTCCTCGGGGTAGAACGTGACGCTGAAGTGCGGGCTGTCGTACGGACCGCGCTCCTGCTCGCGCTCAAAGTGACGCGGGCCGCGCTCGCCACCGGGGCCGTCGCGACGGGGTCCGCCGTGATAGCCGCCCGACGGGCGCCGGTCGCCCGGGCCGCGCCGTTCCGGAGCGCCCTCGCCGGCCGGCGCATCGCCGCCACCGGGTCCCGGCGAGGGACGCCGGAAAGCGCGACGGTCGCGGCGTTCGGCGCCCTCGCGTGGAGGGCGGTCTGACCTCTGGTCTTGGCGGTCAGACCCCTGGGCTTTGTCCTGCACCCACTGGGTGCCGAAGCTGAAGCCCTGGAGCTGGCTAAGGTCGATCTTGTTGAAATCCTTCTCAGGATTCTCCTTGGCGGGCGTGTCGTCCATGTAGTCGGAAACAAAGCGGGCGCGAGGCCCGCGGCGGTGGTTTGCTGAAAGCGCACGCAGGGCGCTTGGTGTAGTCGCTGCGGAGTGTTAACGCGCCAAGGGGTGACGCAAGCGATTTCCCGGAACGGAATTTTACGTTCCGAGGGAACAATTCTCCAGAGGGAGAAACCGCTAATCTCCACTAATCTGCGCTAATTTGGAGGGGCAGTCTTCTTGCCGCTGTTGCGGCGGCGGAATCGGGCGTCGAGCGGGGCTTCTGGATTCGAAGACTGGGCTCGCCGAGTCGTAGCCGCTTACGGGGTGGCCGGCCCTCCTACGCACGCGGTTCGCGCGCTACGGAGGGCAGTCTTCTTGCCGCTGTTGCGGCGGCGAAATCCATCGGGAAGCGAAGCTTCTGGAGTCGAGACTGGCTTGCCAGTCGTAGCCGCAACCAGGGCGGTCGGCCCTCCTACGCACGCGGTTCGCGCGCTCCCGCCGTCGCTCTGCGAGCTATGGCGGGCAAGTCGGAGGGCAGTCTTCTTGCCGCTGTTGCGGCGGCGAAGACTGGTGCTCGGGACAGGACTCGAACCTGCACGCCTTACGGCACACGCCCCTCAAACGTGTGTGTCTACCAATTCCACCACCCGAGCATTTCTAAGTAGGGGAAGGCGGACTAAGAGGAATCGGCTGGAGCTTGTAAAGCATTGAAATCGGAAGAGACAAAATCCGGGGAAATACCACAGGCGAACGCCGAACATCGGACGCTCAACGCCGGACGCCGAAGTTGCAGCTTGAGCGATGGAAACAGGCAAAAGCGCCGCGTGTGGAGTCTCTCAACTCTCAGCATTCAACGCTCAACTTGCCTCTCCTTTGACGTTCGGCGTCCGGAGTTCGGCGTTGGACGTTCGGTATTCTCTCCACGCCTATCGGTTCTGCCGGTCGGCCAGCGCCCGGGCGACGGCGGCCGGGAAGAACGGGCCGCGATACACCAATCCGGTGTAAATCTGGACCAGCGTGGCGCCGGCATCGAGTTTCTCGCCGGCCGACTCGGCGTCCATGATTCCGCCCACCCCGATGATCGGGAGGCGGCCGGACGTGGCCCGTGCAATATAGTTGATGATCTCCGTCGACCGCCGGCGCAGCGGGGCTCCGCTGAGGCCGCCGGCCTGGTTAACCTGGGCAAAGGGACCCGGCCGGGCCAGGGTCGTGTTCGTCGCGATGATGCCATCCAGCCCATGCTGGGCGATGGTCTCGAGCACTGCGTCGATCTGGGGAAAGGTCAGGTCGGGCGCGACCTTGAGGAGGATCGGTTTCCGGTCCGTCCCACCCTGGGCGCGCTCCCGGTTCGCGGCGGTCACGGCGGCGAGCAATTCGCGCAGCCGGTCGGCATCCTGGAGCTGGCGCAGGCCGGGCGTGTTCGGGCTGCTGACATTGAGCACGAGATAATCGGCATGCCCGGCCAGGAGGCGGAAACTCTCGAGATAGTCCGCGACCGCCTGGTCGATGGGCGCGAGCTTGGACTTGCCGAGATTTACTCCGAGCGGGATCCGGCGACGTCCGGGTCCCGGTTGACGGGCGAGGCGCCGGGCGACGGCGGCGGCACCCTCGTTGTTGAAGCCCATCCGGTTGATCACAGCCTCCTGGGCTGGGAAGCGGAAGACCCGGGGCTGATCGTTGCCGGGCTGGGCCAGGGCCGTGACGGTGCCGACCTCGACATGACCGAAACCCAGGGCGGCGGCGGCGGGCCAGGCGGTGGCGTGCTTGTCGTAGCCGGCGGCCAGGCCCACGGCATTGGGAAAGCGCAGGCCGAACGCCTCGACCGGGCGCGTGGCGGAAGGCAGCTGGTTCCAGGCCTCGAGCAGCCGGCAGAGGGGCGGCAGATGAGCCAGCGTGGCGAGCGCCGTGACGCTCAGTTCGTGCGCGCGTTCCGGGTCGAGACGGAAGAACGCGCGGCGCGCCAGTTTCTCGTAAAGGAAGCCCATGAAACCGGACGATGAAAATCGCGTTCCGAAAAGGCAAGGCCCTCCCGTCTAAACGCCCAAGGGCAAAGGATTTTTGCACGACGGCGCGCAGATTTTGCTCCGGCGCCGGCTCGGCTCTTTTGTGCTTGTTTTTTACTACTCCCCTAGCACGCTGCGCGAAAATTCCCTCCGCCTCACCTGCTCTATGGCCAAACCTACTTCAACTCTCGATTGGTGCGTCGTTCGTCTGGGCGAAGATCACAATTGGTGGGTGCACGAGACCAGCGACCCGGTCCGCTGGGATGTGGACGGCCTGAGCATCATCGATCCGCGCCAGCGGGATCACCTGATCGAGCTCGTCGATCCGCTCCGCGACTACGGCTTTGACCAGGACACGATGGAGCGCGCCTTCATCCCCTTCCGCATCGAGAAGGACCTCGGCGGCGGCAAGGTGCGGCTCAAGCGCACGAAGGAGTCCGTGTTCGAGTCCGAGGAGAAACTTTTCCTGCTGCCCGACATCCTCGACGAGGAGAACGGGCCGTACGCCGACCTGCTCGACCATCTCACGCGCTGCCGCGTGAAGATGCTCAACGACCTGTTCGAGTTCGAGTCGAAGCTCACCCTCGACGAGGTCGAGGACGAGATCCGCGAGGACCAGAACAGCAGCTTCATCGAGGGCCGCGCCGTCCACTCCTTCGAGGAGATCACCGCCATCCTCGACTTCATGCCCGCCGGCTACGAGACCGACGACGAGAAACCCGCCAAGAGCGAGGAGGAGGACGACGACCTGCCCGAGCTCGACGAGGAGGAGGAGGAGAAGCTCAAGAACGACGAGTCCCTGAAGTGGGATGAGGACGAGGAGAGCGAGGACGGCGACGAAGAGGGTAAGGAGAAGGACAAGGACGAAGACGGCGACGACGACTCTGACGGCGACGAAGACGAGGACGAAAAGCCGCGAGCCCGATCCCGCGGGAAACGCTAAGTCTCGACCTTTCAGCGGCCGGACCCCATTTGCAGTCCATGGATCTCCTCCGCCGCCCGCTCCTGCTGTGCCTCGCCTCCCTCGCGGCACTGCTCGCGGGCTGCGAATCGACCGGCGGCAGCATGGCCAACCCGGTCATCCCCGCCACGTCCACCGCGAGCACCGCGCAGCTGCGGCCGGGTGACAGCCTGACGGTCAGCCTGCAGGGCGTGCCCGACCCGAGCACACACGCGGTGCAGATCGACGACCGCGGCAACATCACCCTCCCCTACATCGGCCTCGTCAGCACGGCCGATACCACGGCGGGCGCCCTCGCCGAGCGCATCCGCGCCGCCTACATCTCCAAGCAGTTCTACCGCACGGTCGACGTGTCCGTCGCCGTCACCGAGCGATACGTCTACGTCGGCGGCGAGGTGGCGCGGCCCGGCCGCGTGGTCTGGATGCCCGACCTCACCGTCGCCAAGGCCATCCAGTCGGCCGGCGGTTTCACGCTCTACGCCAAGGAAACGAAGGTCAGCCTCACCCGCGGGTCCGCCGCGTATGAGGTGAACGTCACGCTCGCCCAGCGGGACCCGAAGCAGGACATCCTCATGATGCCCGGCGACTCGGTCCAGGTGCCGCGCTCGCCGTTCTGACCGAATCTCGCCCACCACCACCGAACCCCAGCCACCCGCCATGAGCCTGTTCCGCACCAAATCCGTCCTCCAGCTGCAGCGGGAGGCCGCCACCGACCAGGGCCTGCGTCGCACGCTGGGCAAGCTCAACCTCGTGAGTCTCGGCGTCGGCGCCATCATCGGCGCCGGCATCTTCGTGCTCACTGGCCAGGCGGCCGCGCAGTACGCCGGACCGGCCATCGCGATCTCGTTTATCATCTCCGGCCTCGGCTGTCTCTTCGCCGGCCTCTGCTACGCCGAATTCGCCGCGATGATCCCGATCGCCGGCAGCGCCTACACCTACGCGTACGCCACCATGGGCGAGTTCCTGGCGTGGATCATCGGCTGGGACCTGATCCTCGAGTACCTCTTTACCGCCCCAACCGTCGCCGTCGGATGGTCCGGACACTTCGTCGCCTTCCTCAAGGAGTTTGGCATCACGATCCCGACCGAGCTGACCAGCGCGCCGCTCAACTTTGTCGACGGCCACTTCGTCGCGACCGGCGCGATCCTGAATGTCCCGGCGATGGCCATCATCGTCCTGCTCACCATCCTCCTCTACATCGGCATCAAGGAGTCGGCGACGTTCAACAACCTGATGGTGATCACCAAGGTCTCGGTGCTGCTGGCCGTGATCGGCTTCGGCATCTGGTACCTGCTGAACCACCGCCAGCTCGCGATCCAGAACTGGACGCCGTTCATCCCGGCGAACACGGGCGTCGAAGGCCAGTTCGGCTGGAGCGGCATCTGGCGCGGCGCGGGCGTGATCTTCTTCGCCTACATCGGCTTTGACGCGGTCTCGACCTCGGCGCAGGAGGCGCGGAATCCGCAGAAGGACATGCCGATCGGCATCCTCGGCTCGCTCGCGGTCTGCACGGTGCTCTTCATCGCGATCTCGCTCGTGCTCACCGGCATGGCGAAATACACCGATCTCAACAACGCCGCCCCGGTCGTGAACGCCCTGCAGGCGGCCGGAGCCCCGGTCGCGCTCCGGTTCGTGGTCGAGATCGCCGCGATCGCGGGCCTCAGCTCCGTGATCCTCGTGATGCTGATGGGCCAGCCCCGCATCTTCTTCTCGATGGCCAACGACGGCCTGCTCCCCGCGGTCTTCTCGAAGGTCCACCCGCGCTTCAAGACCCCGTACGTCACGACGGTCGTCACCGGCGTGATCGCCACGATCATCGGCGGCGTGTTCCCGCTGTCGCTCCTCGGCGAACTGGTCTCGATCGGCACGCTCTTCGCCTTCGTCATCGTGTGCCTCGCGATCCCGATCCTCCGCTACAAGCAGCCGGACCTCGTCCGCTCGTTCCGCACGCCGCTCGTGCCGCTGGTCCCGCTCCTCGGCGCCGGCCTGTGCTTCTGGCAGATGAAGGCCCTGCCCCACGACACGTGGATGCGGCTGTTCGTCTGGATGGCCCTCGGCCTGCTCATCTACTTCGGCTACAGCCGCCGCCACAGCAAGCTGCGGGCCTGATGGCCGCGGGTCGAACGTCGAAGATCGGGAAGTCGAAAGCCTGCCCGCCCAGGTGGCATTTGACCTTGGTCCTGCGACCTTCGACCCTGCTCCGCTCCGCATGAAGCTCTTCCAATCCAAACCCGTTGGCACCCTCATCGCCGAGTCCGAGGGCGCGCACGGGATGAAGCGGGAGCTGAACGCGCTCA
>CAYYGV010000099.1:0-13789 GCA_964471615.1 uncultured Opitutaceae bacterium | reverse complement strand
TCATGTCCACCCGCGCCGACTACACCTTCGCGAGCGACAACACCGCCGGGATCTGCCCGGAGGCCTGGCAGGGCCTCACCGCCGCCAACCAGGGGCGCGTCCCGAGCTACGGCGACGATCCGTGGACCGCCCGCGCCCGGGCCCGCTTCGCCGAGGCCTTCGGCACCGCCTGCGACGTGTTCTTCGTCTTCAACGGCACCGCCGCCAACGCCCTGGCCCTGTCGGCGCGCTGCGCGCGTTTCAACAGCGTCCTGTGCCACGCAATGTCGCACGCCGACACCGACGAGTGCGGCGCGCCCGAGTTCTTCACCGGCGGATCCAAGCTGATCGCCCTGCCCGGCGAGCGGGCGAAGCTCACCCCTGCCGCGATCGAGGGCGCCCTCCACCGCGGCCACGGCGTGCATTTCCCGAAGCCCGGCGCCGTGACGCTCACCCAGGCGACCGAGCTTGGGACGGTTTACACGCCCGATGAGGTACGCGCCCTGGCAGACGTCGCGCACGGCCACGGCATGGCCCTGCATGTCGACGGGGCGCGCTTTGCCAATGCCGCGGCGGCGCTGGGCGTGCGGGGCGTGACGCCGGCCGACCTCACCTGGCGGGCCGGGGTGGACGTGCTCTCGCTGGGCGGCACGAAGAACGGCATGCTCACCACCGAAGCGGTGGTGTTCTTCAACCGCGACCTCGCCCGCGAGTTCGATTACCGCGTGAAACAGGGCGGCCAGCTGGCGTCAAAGATGCGCTTCGCCGCGGCGCAGTGGGAGGCGATGCTCGCGGACGGCGCCTGGCTGCGCCGGGCCGCGCACGCGAACGCCCGGGCCCGGGAACTGGCCGATGGGCTCCGTCCCCTGCCGGGCCTGTCGATCCTGTTCGAGCCCGAGGCGAACGGCCTCTTCGTGGAAATGCCGCTGCGGACCTTCGAGGCGCTGGCGGCGAAGGGCTGGCACTTCTATCCCTTCTTCCGGGAAAACGTGTACCGGCTGATGTGCGCGTGGGACACGACCGAGCAGGACGTCGCGGCGTTCGTGACCGACGCGAAGGCCGTGACCGGCGCCAGCTGAAAACAAAAAGCCCCCGGCGGACCGGGGGCTCGAAGGCAAGACGGGCCGCGAGGACTTACTTCGCGGGAGCGGCGGCCGGGGCCGCGGTCGGCTTGATGTCGAGGATCTCGATCTCGAACACGAGCGTCGAGGCCGGCGGGATGCCCGGGCGGCCGTCGTCGCCGTAGGCGAGCTGCGGCGGGACGTAGAGCTTGATCTTGCCGCCCTTGGAAATCTTCTGGAGACCCTCGGTCCAGCCGGCGATGACCTGGTCGAGCGCGAACTCGACGGGCTCGCCGCGCTGCACGGAGCTGTCGAAGACCTGGCCGTTGACCAGCGAGCCGGTGTAGTGGGCCTTGACGGTGTCGGTCGCCTTCGGCGCCGGACCCTCGCCCGGCTTGATGATCTCGTAGCGGAGGCCGCTCGCGGTCTCGATGACGCCGGGCTTCTTGGAGATCTCGGTGAGGAACGCGGCCGACTCGGCCATGCCCTTCTGCCTCAGCTTGGCGAGGTAGGCGTCCTGCTTCGCGGTGACGAATGCCTGGACCTGCGGCCCGATGGCCTTGAGCTCGAACGGAGCCCCCTGGCCGGCGAGCGCCAGGCTGAAGCCGCGGGTGACCGCCTCGGCCTGCTCCTTCGTGAACTCGAAGGAGTCGGTCTGGCTGTTCTTGCCCATGAACCAGCCGATGGTCTCGAGGACCTGCGCCTCGGTGAAGGTCGCGGCCGGGGCCGCCGGGGTGGCGGCGGGCGCCGGGGTCGCAGCCGCGGCCGCCGGCGTGGCGGCGGCGGGGGCGGCGTCGGACTTGCCCGGGTACTTGATCTCCTGCGCGTGGGTCGCGGCCACGAGGCCGGCGGCGAGCAGGGAGCTGAGGAGGAACTTGAGTTTCATGCAGGGAGGAAGAGTGCTATATGGAAACCAAAGCGGTCGGTTTGTGCCGCAAAGTTTTCGGGTGTGCCAGCCGCCACGGGGAAAAGCAACCAATTACTCCCCGCTTGAGTCGCGGGTCGATTTGCGCTCTGTTTGACCCCTTTCCCCATGAATCCCGACCAATTCTGGACCAGCATGGACGGACAAATTCTGTCCGTGAAGAGCAAGGATGACCTCTCGGTCTCGCTCACGCTGGCCTTCTGGCCCCGCAATCCCGCCGAATTCGACTTTCTCAAGAGCCGCCTCGACGAACTTCACTTCTCGGAGCGCAGCTCGCTTGCCCGCATCGGCATCGAGATGCTCATCCACGGGAAGCCCCGGGTCGAGGGCCACCAGATCCAGCTGTCCGCCGACGCGTTCGTCTACGACACCAGCTTTCCCAACTACAGCTACTGGAAGAAGCTGCTGCGGCCCGGCTCGCCCATCGGCCGCCTGTTCTACGCCCCCACCGCCGCCAAGCTCTCGACCGCCGAGATCTGGGACGCCATCCAGCGCAACGACCTGAAGCTGCCCAACACCATCAGCATCGACTCGCGCGGCCGGGTGTTCCTCACCCCCCACCAGGTCAGCTACACGATCTCGCCCAAGCTCCAGCGGGTGAACTTCGAGCACATCGTCAGCGGCAACGCCGGCCGGTCGTTCCTCGACAAGGCCCAGATCCGCCACGACGCCTCCCCGCTCACCATCCCGCCCCGCTCCGGCATCCTCACCAGCTGCTCGATGTACCTGAAGGAGCACTTCGTCGTCCTCAACCAGGGCGAGGGCAACTTCGGCCTCCACACCAGCGCCATCCTCCTCGACCCCATCAAGACGTTCGGCACGAACGTCATGCTCGAGATCTACAACACCGGCGACCAGCCCGTCGTGAACCCGATGGTGTCCGTCGACGTGTTCCGCGCCCCGCCCGCTTCCGATCCCGAGGTCAAGACCCTCACCAAGAAGCGCCAGCGCCTCTACTCCACCGCGGCCCAGCTCTACGGCTGCCTCGACACCCGGCCGCCCATGGAGACCGACCCCGCCAAGCCCAAGACCCAGATCATGGTCCGGGGCCAGAGCGGCACGATGGAGAACCGCGCCGTCTTCGTCCGCGCCAACGATGACCTCAAGAAGGTCCTCGGGCCCGACACCTGCCCGCTCGGCAGCCGCACCATGATCCAGGCCCTCGACAACGCGCCGGCCGACGCCGACACGCTGATCATGGACTACTTCCCGGACCTGCTCGAGCACATCGAGCTCCTCACCCGCATCGGCGACGTGAAGCTCAAGCGGATCATCTTCCGCAAGGCCTCGCGCACCCACGGGTACTTCCTGTCCAGCAACGCCCACGCCCGCCTCGACACGTTCAACGCCATCGGCGTCCAGGTCTACTGGTATGACGAGATCACGAAGGACATCTACTCGCACACCTACAAGAAGGACCACGGTTTCTTCGTGCGGGAGGAGAAGGCGCGCCGGTTCCAGGAGACGACCATCCTCGCCTTCTACGGCTCGGCCGTCGGCATCGACGGCGACGACACCGCGCGCATCACGCGCCTCGTCGAGCAACTCACCGGCTTCATCGGCCCCAACGTCGGCGTCCTCACCGGCGGCGGCGGCGGCGTCATGCGCCTCGCCACCGACCAGGCGCGCAACCGCGGCTCCATGACCGGCGCCTGCTTCCTCGAACTCGAGGCCCAGCCGCCGGAGCTCGGCGTGGACTTCTTCAACACGTTCCAGGAAAGCTCGCGCCACTTCCGCCAAAAATGGTTCGAGGCGGCCGATTTCTGCATCTTCAACGTCGGCGGCGTCGGCACCCTCGAGGAGATCGGCATCGAGATGTGCAACCTCAAGCTCGGCATCCGCCCGCGCGTCCCGTACGTCTTCTTCAACGCCAAGTTCTGGGGCGACCTCCGCAAGCAGGTGAACGAGATGATCCGGACCAAGCGCGCCCCCGCGTGGATCGCCGACTACATCCTGTTCACCGACGATCCCGACGAGGTCGTCGCGTTCTACCGGAAGAAGCTGCAGGTGCTCTGAGCCCCCCCGCCGCAACGCGGCGGCGGAGGCGGGAGATTGGAACTAGGAGATCGAAGACGATCCCCGAAGGCACCGGACCGTGCATGGGGAGCCAGAACATCGAACATCGGACGTCGAACGCCGAACATCGAAGGGGATCGGGCCAACGCTCAACGCTCGACGTTCAACGCTTAACGCTCAAGTGACGCATCGCGCTCGCCTTCAGTTGAGCGTCGAGCGTTGAACGTCGAACGTTGAGCGTTCCCTTCCGATTCCGACTCTCCTTCGGCGTCCGACGTTCGACGTTCGATGTTCGGCGTTCGTCTTTGCCTTTTCCAAGTTCGCTCCTTGCCACGCCGCTCCGCTCTCCCCCAAATCGGCGGCGTGAGTTCCGCCCTTCCCTCGTCCGTGCTCGTGGTCGGCTCCGGCGGCCGCGAACACACCCTGGTCCGCTCCCTGCTGGCCTCACCCGCCCGGCCCCGCGTGCTCTGCGCCCCGGGCAACGCCGGCATCGCCGCCGATGCGACCTGTTTCCCCGTCGGCGGCGCTGATGTCGCCGGCCTCGTCGCCCTGGCCCAGCGCGAGCGTGTGGAGTTCGTCGTCGTCGGCCCCGAGCTGCCGCTATCCCTCGGCCTCGCTAACCAGCTCCAGGCCGCCGGCATCCCCGTCTACGGCCCCACCGCCGACGGCGCCCGGCTCGAGGCCTCCAAGATCTTCACCAAGCAGCTCCTGCTGAAGCACCGCATCCCCACCGGCGGCGCGCAGTTCTTCCAGGAGGTCGAGCCCGCCCTCGCCTACGTGCGCCAGCGTCCGGTGCCGATCGTTGTGAAGGCCGACGGTCTCGCGGCCGGCAAGGGCGTGGTCGTCGCCGCCACCCACGCGGAGGCCGAGGCCGCCGTGCGCGAGATGCTCACCGGCGACAAATTCGGCGACGCCGGCCGCCAGCTTCTCATCGAGGACTGCCTGTTCGGCGAGGAAACCTCGATCCTCGTCGTCGTGTCCGGCCGCGATTACGTCATCCTGCCGACCTCGCAGGACCACAAGCGCGTCGGCGACGGCGACACCGGCCCAAACACCGGCGGCATGGGCACCTACTCGCCGGCCGAGGTCGTGACTCCCGCGCTGCTCGACCGCATCGACCGCGAAATAGTCCGCCCGTCGGTCGACGCCATCGCCGCCGAGGGCATCAAGTTCTGCGGGACCCTCTTCATCGGCATCATGCTCACCGCCGACGGCCCGAAGGTGATCGAGTACAACACCCGCTTCGGCGATCCCGAGACGCAGGTGGTGCTGCCGCGGCTCGACACCGACCTCCTCGGCCTGCTCTGGGCCGCCGCCCGCGGCCAGCTCGCCGGCGTGAAGCTGGCGGTCAAGCCGGAGCACAGTCTCTGCGTCGTCGTCGCCGCCCGCGGTTACCCCGACGCCTTCCCCAAGGGCGACGTGATCACGTTCCCGGCGCAGCTGCCGGAAGGCGTGACCGTCTACCACGCCGGCACCGCCCGCAATCCCGCCGGCCAGGTCGTCACCAACGGCGGCCGCGTGCTCGGCGTGACCGCCATGGCCCCCACGCTGGCCGCCGCCGCCCGGGCCGCCTACGCCGCCTGCGACGCGATCCAGTGCGCGAGCAAGTATTTCCGCCGCGACATCGGCGCCCGCCAGCTGAACCGCCGATGAGGCTCCTCGTCGTCTTCCTCCTCGCCTGCGCTGCGCTCGTGGCCGCTCCCGAGCCCAAGGGCGCGCTCAGCCGCGACCTCGGCCGGGGCCTGCTCTACGTGCGCGCCCGCTCGCTCCCAGCGGACCTGCCGCTCGCGCCGACCAAGCCCGCCCCGCTCGTGCTCGATCTTCGCTTCGCCACCGGCGGCGAGGACGCCGCGACGGCGCTGCGGGACTGGATCGGGTTCCGCGCCACGACCCGGACGCCGGTGTTCGTGCTCGTGAACGGGGCGACGTCGCGCGACGTGCTGGATTACCTCGAGCAGGCGCCGCCCCACGCCGGCCTGCTGACGATCGGTCTGGCCTCGTCGCGCTTCGTGCCCGACATCGCGCTCTCGACCGAGGCCGCCACCGACCGCGCGGCCTACGAGGCGCTGGACCACGGGGCCACGGTGGAAAGCCTGATCACCGACCAGCCCGACAAGCCGCGCCACGACGAGGCCGAGGCCGTGCGCGAGCACGCCATTTCCCCGGAATCCGTCGACAACTCCGGCGCCGAGCTGACCGACACGCCCGATCCCGCGACGCCCCCTGTTCCCGCTCCCCTGATCGACTCCGTCCTCCAGCGCGCGATCCACCTCCACCGCGCCCTCCTGGCCCTGAAGAAGATCTAGCCAAGCGCCGTCAATCGACGCCAACCTTCGACGTTCGGCGTTCGGCGTCCGAGTTCGACGTTCGAAGTTCATCCGGTCCCCGCCCGCCGGACTGTCGTCCACTCCAGCTTTGCCTTTAACCCAAAACCGTGTCCGTTAGCGCGGTCGCCACCATGTCTGCCGCTTCCCCGCTCGTCCTGGTCGTCTGCACGGCCAACATTTGCCGCAGTCCGATGGGAGCCGGGCTGCTCCAGCATGCGCTGGCCGCGCAACCGGAGCCGCTACGGTCGGTGCGCGTGATGTCCGCGGGCGTGGCCGCGCGGCACGGCGAGCGGGTGTCGGAGAACTCGGTCCTCGCCCTGCGGAAGGCGGGCATCGACATCACCGGCCATGTCAGCCGTCCGCTCTCCGATGCGCTGCTCGACGAGGCGCTGGCCGTGCTGTGCATGACCGAGTCGCACCGCGCGATGATCCAGCTTCAGGCCGCCCATCCGCCCAAGAATCTCTTCCTGTTCCGCGAGTTCATGCCGCAGCGCGGCGACAAGGAGATCGCCGATCCCTACGGCGGCTCGCTCAAGGCCTACGAGGCGGCGCGCGACGAGATGGTCGAGGCCATCCCGTCGCTCCTGGAATTCCTTAAGACACGGCTCGCCTCGGGCGGCGGCCGCTGAGCGAGGATTTCGGATTGCCGAACCGGCATTATCCCGGTCGGCTGCGGGGGACAGTTTTCGCCCGCCGTCCGCCTCCGTCCCTCCCTCAACCCTTTCCGGTATGCTCAACGCCGCGCCCCTCAAGTCCCTCGATCCCGAAATCCACGCCGCGATCTCCGCCGAGCTGGCCCGCCAGCACAGCCACATCGAGCTGATCGCCTCGGAAAACTTCACCTACCCGGCCGTCCTCGAGGCGCAGGGCAGCGTGCTCACGAACAAGTACGCGGAGGGTTACCCGGGCAAGCGGTGGTACGGCGGCTGCGAGCAGGTCGACAAGGTCGAGACGCTCGCGATCGAGCGCGCGAAGAAGCTCTTCGGGGCCGAGCATGCGAACGTCCAGCCGCACTCCGGCGCGCAGGCCAACTCCGCCGTCTACGCCTCGGTCCTCCAGCCCGGAGACAAGGTCCTCGGCATGAACCTGAGCCACGGCGGCCACCTGACCCACGGCAATCCCGCCAATTTCTCCGGCAAGCTCTACAACTTTTGCCAGTACGGCGTCCGCGAGGACAACGGCCGCATCGACTACGACGAGCTGGCCGCGGTCGCGAAGCGCGAGCAGCCGAAGATGATCACGGTCGGCGCCAGCGCCTACTCGCGCACCATCGACTTCGCCCGGATGGGTGAGATCGCCCGCAGCGTCGGCGCCTACCTCTTCGCCGACATCGCGCACATCGCAGGCCTCGTCGCGTCGGGCGTTCATCCCTCACCCGTCCCGCACGCCGACTTTGTCACGACCACGACGCACAAGACCCTCCGCGGCCCCCGCGGCGGCCTGATCCTCTGTCGCGCCGCGCACGCCAAGGCCATCGACTCCGCGGTCTTCCCGGGCACGCAGGGCGGCCCGCTCATGCACGTCATCGCCGCGAAGGCGGTGTGCTTCGGCGAGTGCCTCAAGCCCGAGTTCAAGACCTACTCGGCCCTGATCGTGAAGAACGCCCAGGCGCTGGCCGCCGCGATGACGAAGCGCGGCTACAAGATCGTCTCGGGCGGCACCGACAATCACCTCATGCTCGTCGACCTCCGGCCCAAGCTCCCCGAGCTCACCGCCAAGGTCGCGCAGGAGACGCTCGATCGCGCCAACATCACCTGCAACAAGAACACGGTGCCCTTCGAGACCCGCTCGCCCTTCCAGGCCTCCGGCATCCGCCTCGGCACCCCCGCCGTCACGACGCGCGGCTTGGTTGAGTCCGACATGGACGAGATCGCCGCCTGCATCGACGCCGTCCTCACCGCGATCGGCACGCCCGCCGAGGCCTCGACGATCACCTCCGTGAAGGAGCGCGTGCTCGCCCTCACCGCCCGTCACCCGCTGCCGTACCGTCTCTGAGCGGGTCCCGCGGGGCTACACGAAACCATTGCGGGACGGCTCGCCGGGTGCATCATCTGCGGGACCCCGCCCATGACCCGCGTCCCGACCTTTCCGCGGCTGCCCCGCTACCGCGTTGCCATCGCCCTGGTGGTGCTGGCCGGGGCCGTCGGCGCGGTGCTGTTGTTCCGCGACCAGCGGGCCGACGACGCGGCGCAGGTCCGCGCGAATTTCGTCCGCCGCGCGGCGGTGCTCCACGCGCGGCTCACCGATCTCCTCGGGCGTTATGACGACGCGCTGGTGAGCCTGCGGGCCGCCATGATCGCCGGCGGCGGGGCGAACCGCGTCGAGTTCGACCACATCGCGGCCGGGTTGGCCGCGCGTAATCCCGGGGCCCAGGCGTTCGAGTGGGTGCCGATCGTGCCGGCCGCGGAACGCGCCACGGTCGAGGCGGCGCTCGCCCGCGATTACGGCCTGCCCCTCACATTCATCGACCGCACCGCCGACGGCTCCTTCACGCGCGCCGCGGCCCAGCCGGACTACCTGCCGATCCGTTACGCCTATCCCGTGGCCGGCAACGAGCCCGTGCTGGGCTACAATCTGCGGTCGGGCCCCACCCTCGAGGCCATCGAGCGCGCCCGCGTCTCCGGCCAGCTCGCGCTCAGCCGGCAGATCGTGCTGGCGCAGGACCGCGGGCACCGCCGCGGCGTGGTCATGGTGCTGCCCGTGTACCGTCCCGGACCGCAGGGCGACGTGCTCGCGGGCTACGTCCAGGGCGTTTTCCGTCTGCACGACATGCTCGAGGCGATGCGGACCCGCACCTGGGGCCCGGGCAGCATCCTCGACGTGCTCTTCCTCGACGACTCCGAGCCCGACGCCGCGTACCGCACCATGTACTACCGGCCCTTCGAGGACACCGCGCCGCGCACGCCCGTGCCCGGCCCCGACGAATTCCGGCAGGGGATGTCGTACGAGATGCCGCTGCCGTTCGGCGGGCGGGAGTGGCGGATCCTCTACCGCCCGTACCCGGGCTGGGTCAGCGAGCAACTTGGGGCCGCGCCGTGGGTCCCGACGATCAGCGTGCTGGTCGTGACCGCGCTCGTGGCCGGCTTCGTGGAAGTGCTCGGCCGTCGCGCCAAGCACATCGCCCGCGAGGTCGCGGAGCGCACCACGGAATTGTCCGAGAGCCGCCGGCAGCTGAGCAACCTGCTCCACTCGCTGCCGGGAATGGCCTACCGCTGCGAGTTCGAGCAGGAGCTGCGCGTGCTCTATCTCAGCATCGGCGTCCAGGCGATCACCGGCTATCCCCCGGAAGACTTCACCCTGGGCCGCGTGCATTTCCGCGACCTCGTCCATCCCGATGACGTCGCCCGCGTGCGCGCGGCCACCCTCGCCTGCCTGCGCAAGGGCACGGAGCTGGAGGTCGAGTACCGGCTCCGGGCGCGCGACGGCACCGAGCGCTGGCTGCTCTCCCGGGCCCGCTGCGTCCAGATCGACGACGGCCGCCCGCGTTTCATCGAGGGCCTCGCGGTCGACATCACCCCCGGCAAGCGCGCCGAGGCCGAGAAGCTGCGCCTCGAGCGTCGCATGCTGGAGAGCCAGAAGCTCGAGAGCCTGGGCCTGCTCGCCGGCGGCGTCGCCCACGACTTCAACAACATCCTCACCGGCATCCTCGGCAACGCGGGCCTCGCCCGCATGAAGATTCCGGCCGACTCGCCCCTCCTCGCCAACGTCCGGCGGATCGAAACCGGCGCCGCCCGCGCCGCCGAACTCTGCCAGCAGATGCTGTCCTACTCCGGCCGCGGCAGCCTCGTCGCCGAACCCGTCGACGTCAGCCACCTCGTGCAGGACACGCTTCCGCTCCTGCACGTCACGCTCACCGGCCGCGCCCGCCTCCAGCTTGAGCTCAGCCCCGAGCCGGCCGTCGCGGTCGCCGACGCCACGCAGATCCGGCAGATCGTGATGAACCTCGTGCTCAACGCCGCCGACGCCGTCGGCGACCAGGGCGGCGAGATTGTCGTGCGGACGGGACGGCGGCCGTTCGACCGCGCGTTCCTCGCCGCGGCGGCCGACGGCGCCGAGCTTCCTGCCGGCGACTACGTCTTCATCGCGGTCACCGACAACGGCTGCGGCATGGCCCCCGAAACCCTCGCGCGGATCTTCGACCCGTTCTTCACGACCAAGTTCGCCGGCCGCGGCCTCGGCCTCGCGGCGGTGCGGGGCATCGTGCGCGGCCACCAGGGCGCCATCCACGTCACGTCGCGCGCGCGTGAAGGGTCCACCTTCACGCTGCTGCTGCCGCCCAGCGCCAAGGCCTCGGCCCAGGCCGCCGCCGCGCCGGTTGAGGAGCGCCGCTACCACGGCACGGTCCTCGTGATCGATGACGAGGAGGCGGTGCGCGAGGCGGCGTCCGACCTGCTGCAAACCTTCGGGTTCACGACGGTGACGGCCGCCAATGGCGCGCAGGGCCTCGCGGAGTTCGCGCGGCGGCCGGCGGAGTTCAAGTTCGTGCTGCTGGACCTGACGATGCCCGAGCTCAGCGGCGAGGAGACGCTCACCGCGCTGCGCTCGCTGCAGCCCGGCGTGCGGGTGCTCCTCGTGAGCGGCTACAGCGACAGCGCGCGCATCGCCCAGCTGGCCCGGGCCGGTGTCGTGCAATTCCTCCAAAAGCCGTTCACGCGGGACGACCTGGCGCGGCGTCTGTCCGCCCTCCTCGGCTGAACGACGGCGGAAAGAAATTTCAGCACCGCGCCCCGAAACCAGCGCGGAAACGGCGGAACATCCCTTTGGGCCTTGGCGTCTGGGAATGAAGCGCATTTCCTCCGGTTTCAGCCGTGCCTTCCACCCTGACCCACCCCCTGTCCGCCTGCTCCGGGCGCTGGGCCGCGCTCGGCCTGGTGGGTCTGGCCCTCGGATTTCTGCTGGCCGGCTGCTTCTCGTTCCGCCGCGAGCCGCCGCGGCCCGGGCGCACCACGCTGGCGTCGCCCACCGTGACGCTAAACGCGCTCATGGTGTCGAACTACCTCGTGGTCGAGGCCAAGTGGGACAAACACGGGCCGTATCACTTCCTGATCGATACCGGCGCGTCCGTGACGCTCGTCTCGCCGGAACTCGCCAAGCGCTATGGCGGCCGCGACCCGTTCCCGGCCGACGTCCCGCTGGTGCGGGTGAAGTCGTCCGAGGGCGACACCGCCCTGCTCACCACCACGCTGCTGCCCCGGCTCCAGCTGGAGGGGGCGCGCTTCGAGGACGTGCAGGCGCTCGTGTACGACCTCGCGCCGCTGTCAGCGCACCTCGGCGTGAAGATCGACGGCATCCTCGGCTTTCCGCTGTTCCGGGAGACCCTCCTGACGCTCGACTACGCGCACACCCGCGTCGAGCTGCGCCGGCTGTCGGTCGCCGCCCCGGCGGGAGCGACGATCGCCTTCAACAACGACCGCCGGACCCCGATCATCTCGCTGCGGCTCGGCGACCAGACCTTCGCCGCGCTGGTCGATTCCGGCAGCGACGCCGACCTCAGCCTCAACCCGGTCGGCCTGCGCGCCGTCTTCACCGTCGTGCCCCGCCCCGGCGGCATGGTCGGCACCCTCACCAGTGACCGCGAGCAGCTGATCGGCCGCCTCGACGGCTCGCTCATGATCGGCAGCCACGCGCTGCTGCACCCCGTGGCCGACCTCACGGACGAGCTCTCGTCGATCGGCGGCGGCATCCTCCGCAACTTCACGGTCACGTTCGACCAGGAGCACGGGCAGGTCACGTTCGCTCGCGAGCGCACCGACCCGATCCCGCCCGAGGCGCGCCGGAGCGCCGGGCTGAGCTTCACCAAGACGCCGGCCTACTGGCGGGTCGCGAATGTCGTCCATTCCTCCCCCGCCGCCGGCGTCGGCATCCAGCCCGGCGACCTCGTCACCCGCATCAACGGCGAGCCCGTCGCCAAATGGGACATCCGCCGCTACGAACTGCTGGTCGCGACGGCGACGGCGATCGAGTTCACCTTCCTGCAGGGCTCACAGGAGACGACGCAGCGGATCCCGGTGTTCGACCTGGTGCCGCTGTAGCAGCGGCCTGCGGCCGGTTGAAAGGGGGCGGTTGAAAGTTGAATGGGCAGGACCAAGGCACGACGGTCCCGGATCCCAGGGGCGAATGGCTCAGGCTTCGGCGCGACGCAGGCGGTACGCGGCGGCGCCGTCGTGGCCGGTGTCCCACGGCAGGCTGACCACGCTGGCATCGAGCTTGAACGCCGACCCACCGCGGCCGGACAGGAATGACCGGACCACGTGCTCGTTTTCCTCGGCATCGATGCTGCACGTTGAATAGACGAGGCGCCCACCCGGCGCGACCAGCCGCGCGGCGGAATGGAGCATCGAGAGCTGCTGCCGGGCGTGCTTGTCGATGTCGCGGGGATCGAGGCGCCACTTCACATCCACCCGGTGACCCATCACGCCGGTGTTGGAACAGGGCACGTCGATCAGCACTGCCGGATAGGAATCCGGGAGACGATGCTCCCGGAGCGCCTCGCCGGCCTGCTTCAGCAGGTCTCCCTGCACCAGGGCCACCTCGACGCCCTGCGCACGGGCGAGGTTTTCCTTCAGCCGGCTGATGCGCGGACCGGGCAGGTCCATCGCCACCAGGCGACCGGACTTCATGGCGTCGGCGATGAGCAGGCTCTTGCCGCCCGGCGCGGCACAGGCGTCGAGCACGGACTCTCCCGCCTGGGGAGCGAGCAGTTCCACGGCGAGCCGCGTCGCGGGATCCTGGAGGTAGATCTGTCCGCCCTTCAGCAGCGGCTCGACCAGCGACCATTTGCCGGACGGGACCTCGAGGAAGCCCGGCCAGGGCGTCGGTTGGAGAAATTCCGGGGCCGGGCCGGTGCCGCGCCAGCGCGCATAGACCTTGGCGGGGCACTGGTTCCATTCGAGGAGACGGCGCGTGCCGTCGGCCCCGAAATCGACCAGCCAGCGGCGCACCAGCCAGTCGGGATGGGAGAAATAGTCGGCCAGCGCCTCCGCCGGGGCGAGTTTCGGCGGCGGCGGCGCGGTCAGGAGGCCGGCGAGCTTGCGGACGACGGCGTTGACGAGCCGCGCCTCGGCCGGGCTGGCAACGGCCTTGGCCTGCTCGACGGCATGGTGGACGATCTTGGCCACCAGTCCGTCCTCGGAACCACCGGCCGCCTCGATCAGCTCGAAGCCCGCCATCAGGAGCACCGCGCGCGTCGGAAACCGCGGCGGATGGGCGATCAGGCGTCCCAGGGCCCCGTCCAGGCGCCCAAAGTGGCGCACCACCCCGAACACGAGGTGCTGGCACCGGGCGCGGTCGGCGGCGGACAGGCCGGGCGGGAGGCCGTCAATCAGCTCGTCGATGCGTTCGCGCCGGTCCAGCCAGCGGGCCAGCAGGCCCACGGCGGCAGGCCAAGCTCCGGAACCACCGGAGGATACGTTATTACTCATGATGAACGAGTTCGACACACTGTTTGACAAGCTTGCTCATTATCCGCTCAACTCTCCCGT
>CAYYGV010000098.1:0-13904 GCA_964471615.1 uncultured Opitutaceae bacterium | reverse complement strand
CACTCCCCGATGATCTGCATGTCCACCGTGCGTTTCTCGACGACCTTGTTCATGGGGATGCTAGATCGAGAAATCCACGACAGGCGCTTGGCTGCGCTCGAGGAAGGATCGGACGAGGGTGTAGAGTTCCTCGGATTCGAGGAGAAACGAGTCGTGACCGAGGTCGGTGGTGAGCTCGGCGTAGCTGGCGCGCTTGCCGGCGCGCAGCAAGGCGTGGGCAATCTCGCGGTTCTGCTCGGGCGGGAACAGCCAGTCGCTGGTGAAGCCGACGACCAGCGTCTCGGCCTGCACCGGCCCGAACGCCGCCTCGAGCGAACCGTAGGCGGCTGCGAGGTCGAACTGGTCGAGCGCCCGGGTGATGTAGAGATAGGAGTTCGCGTCGAAGCGATTGATGAAGCTCTGGCCCTGGTGGCGCAGGTAGCTCTCCACTTCGAACTGCACGTCGAAATTGTAGGCCTCGCCGTTGCCGGGATTCTTCTTCCGCCGGCCGAACTTCCGGTCCATCGAGGCGTCGGAGAGGTACGTGATGTGCGCCATCATGCGCGCGATCGCGAGGCCGACCCGCGGGCCGCCGCCCTTGGGATAGGCGCCGTGGTTCCACTCGGGATCCTGCATGATGGCCTGGCGGCCGACCTCGTTGAACGCGATGGCCTGCGCGCTCTCGCGGGCGGTGGTCGCCATCGCCAGGACGCGCCGCACGAAGGCGGGATACTCGATCGCGAACTGGAGCGCCTGCATCCCGCCCATCGAGCCGCCGATGACGCCGTGGAGCGTGGTGACCCCGAGGTGGTCTAGCAGCAGCTTCTGCGCGCGCACCATGTCGGGGATCGTCACGAACGGGAAAGTGATGCCGTACGGCTCGCCGGTCGCGGGGTCGGCGCTCGACGGGCCGCTCGCGCCGACGCAGCCGCCGAGCACGTTGGCGCACACGACGAAGAACCGCGTGGTGTCGACGGCTTTGCCCGGACCGATGAGGTTGTTCCACCAGCCCGGCTTGCGGTCCTGAAGCGAGTGCACCCCGGCGCAGTGATGGTCGCCGCTCAGCGCGTGGCAGATCAGCACGGCGTTGTCGCGCGTGGCATTCAGCTCGCCGTAGGTCTCGTAGCGCAGCGTGAAACCGGGCAACTCCTGCCCGCTCCGAAACTGGAAGGCCCGCGGATGCACGAAATCGCGGGGCGCGACCAAGCCGACCTCGCCGGGGGCGAGGGGAGTCGGGGCGGACGCACTTTCCTCAGGGTCGGTCATGCCGGTCGGAAGACGATTAAGGGCGAGACGGAGGAGACAAGCAACCGGGGTGTCATTATGACAACCGCGCGGGAGCGCGGTGGTTGAATGTTGAAGGTTGAACGTTGAAAGGCTGCCGATGCGGCGAGTCGACCCTGCGTTTGCTCACCGACGGGTGGGATGGAGTGCGAGACAGATCGTACGGCGATTGGTCCGCCAGGATCGGGTCTTTCAACCGAAGACCTTCAACTTTCAACTCCAACCCAGCTTCCGCTCAAGCTTGCGCCGCAACGGCCACGGCGTCGTCCATCTCCTCGTTCGAGTAGACGGCCTGGACGTCATCCATCTCCTCGAGCGCGTCGTGGAGCTTCAGAAGCGAACGGGCGACGTTGGCGTCGGTGACCGGCACGGAGTTGGTCGGGATGTACGCGATCTCGGCGCTCTCGGTCTTCAGGCCCTTTTGCTCAAGGGCGTGCGAGACCTTGTCGAACGCGTGGATGCCGCAGCGGACCTCGAAGCCCTGCTCGCTGGTGATCACGTCGTCGGCGCCGGCCTCGAGTGCGATCTCCATGAGCGCGTCCTCGGTCGTCTGCTCTTTCGTGAGGAGGAACTGGCCCGCGTGGAGGAACTGGAACACGACCGCGCCGCTGCTGGCGAGGTTGCCGCCGTTGTGGGCGAAGGTGGAGCGGATCTCCTGCGCGGCGCGGGACTTGTTGTCGGTCGTGACCTTCACGACGAACGCCACGCCGCCCGGGCCGTAGCCCTCGTAGGTGATCTCCTCGAAGATGACGCCAGGGAGCTCGCCGGTGCCCTTCTTGATCGCGCGTTCGACGTTGTCGACGGGCATGTTCGCGTCGCGGGCCTTGAGCAGCAGCGTGCGCAGGCGCGCGTTGCCGTTCGGGTCGCCGCCGCCCGCCTTCGCGGTGAGCGTGATGTCGCGCGACAGGCGCGAGAAGACCTTGCCCTTGCGCGCGTCGGTGATGGCCTTCGCGCGTTTAACTTTGGACCACTTGTTATGGCCGGCCATGGTGGGGGGAGTGGGGTGGGGAACTTTAGGCTTTTAGCGTTAAGCGGTAAGCCAGAAATCGGGAGCTTTAGGCTTTTTGCGGTAAGCGGTAAGCTAGAAATGAACGCCGGCTCAGGTGTTTTCCGATCGCCTACCGCCTAGAGCTTAGTGCCTACCGCTTATCGCCTACCGCCTCGCGCTCAGCGCTTCCCGCCCTTGCGCGGCGTGACGTTCTTCAGGCCGTCGGTGCCGACGGGGTGGGTGGCCGGGTCGCCGTCGTCCTTCATGCGGTTGATCACGATCTGCTGACCGATCGAGAAGAGGCCGTTGATGGTCGAGTAGAGGGCGAGCGAGCACGAGAACGTGTAGCAGAACAGCATGAAGATCCAGGGCATGAACTTGAGCATCTTCGCCTGGGCGTTGTCCACGGACGGCTGCGGCGTGAGCTTCATCTGGATGATCATCGTCGCGCCCATGAGGATCGGCATGATGTTGATCGGCAGCCCGAACAGGTGGGCGACGGTGTCCGGCGCGGCGAGGTCCTGCGCCCAGAGGAACGGCACGAACCGCAGCTCGGCCGCGCTGGGCAGCATCTGGAAGAAGCCGAAGAAGAACGGCATCGTGATCAGCACCGGGATGCAGCCGCCGAGCGGGTTCACCTTGTGCTTCTTGAAGAGCTCCATCGTCGCCGCCTGCATCTTCTGGGGGTTGTCCTTGAACTTCTCCCGGACGGCCTGCATCTCGGGCTGGATCTTCTGCATGCGGCGCGCGGAGCGCGACGCGGCGACGGTGAACGGCACGAAGACGATCTTGAGGATCAGGGTCGTGAGGATGATCGCGACGCCCCAGTTGGGCAGCCACGAGTGGACCCAGGTCATGAGGGTGAGCAGGATCTGGCTGAAGAACTTGAAGAACCCGAACTGCATGACCTTGTCCTGGTCGGCCTTGAACACGTTCGAGTTGGAGAGCCGGCGGTATTCCTTCGGGCCGACGTAGAGGCTGAAGCCGAGCTTCGTCTCGCCGTGCGCCGCGAGCGGCTTCACGTCGAACTGCGCCGCACCGGCCAGGCCGTAGGCGTTGCGCTGGTCGTCCGGGGCCTTGGCGATGAGCTTCAGGCGGCTCGTGACGAGGCCGACGCCGGGCTGGTCGGGCGTGAGGATCGCAGTGAAGAACTGGTTGTCGATCGAGGCCCAGTGGATCGAGCCGCCGGTGGTGACGGTGGCCTTGGCCTCATGCGAGCCGATGCCGAGGAAGCCGCCGCTGCTCTCGAGGTCCGTGCGGTGCACGAAAGTCTGGCCGTCGCCGTTCGAGAGGCCGGTGGAGACGCGTTGGCCGTAAACAGTGTCGCTGACGGGCCCGATCGTGCCCACGGCGAGCGCGAACCGCGGGATGGGCACCAGCTGCTCGGTGAGATTCCGCAGCGTCACCTCGTGCCGCAGTTGATAGGGGTCGTGCGTGTCGTCCGCCTGCGCGACCAGCGAGTAGCGGCGCGTGACTTCCACCTGCGTGCCAAGCACGGCGCGGTAAACCACCTCCGTGGCCGACTGCGACACGAGCGTGTACGGCGTGCGCTGGTCGAGTCCGGGAAAATCCACGAACGCCAGCATCGGGTCGGCGTGGCGCTCGTTGACGATGTACGGATCGGTGCGGTGGAGCTCGGCAGGGAACTTGCGCAGGGCAATGTCGCGGATGGCGCCGCCGAGGTTCGTGAGGTGGACGGAGAGGTAGGCGTTCTCGATCGTCGTGATCGTGGCCTCGGCCGTCGCGGCGGCGGGAGCGGGCGTGGCGAGAGTGGCGGTGCCGGCGTTGGCCGCCGTGGGCGCGCTCGCGGCCGGGGTGGACGCGGTGGCCGTCGTGGTGTTGGCGACCGGCGCTGGCGGCGGAGGCGGGGGAGCGAATTTCTGGCCGAGGTAAAAGCTGGCAAACGCGGCGACGATCAGCAGGCCGCCGATGATGGTGTTCTTTTTATCCATGAATAACGGAGCGGGAAAGGTTCAGGGGCTCAGCCCCGGGCCGGGGTGGCCTTGGAGACAGTGACGCAGGAAAAGCGGTGGCGGGGCGGGACGGGGTCGAAGCCGCCCGGGTGCAGCGGCGTGCATTTCACGAGCCGGCGGACCGCCAGCCAGAGACCGACGATCACGCCATGGGTCCGGAGGGCGCCGGCCGCATAGTGCGAGCAGGTCGGGTAGAACCGGCAGCCGCAGGCCGGGCCGAAGATCACCGGCAGGGCCGGCGAGAGCGTCCGCTGGTACAGCCAGATCAGCCCGAGCAGCAGCGAGGCGGGCAGCTGCCAAAGGCGGCGGGCGAGGGAGGGGCGCTCAGGCATGCGGGGTGGACGAGAGGCGGCGGCAGGCGTCGGCAAACTTCGCGGCGAGCGCGGGATAGTCGAGCCGGTTGACGGAAGAACGGGCGACCAGGACGAGATCGATGCCGGCGGGGAGGAGATCCTGGTGCTGACGGAAAAGTTCCCGGAGGCGGCGCTTGGCGCGGTTGCGCTGCACGGCGGCACCGACCGACGCGGTGGAGGCGACGACGCCGACCCGCGGGCGATCGACGGCGCCTTCGCGCCGCCGGTGCCAGAGCGTGAACGCCCCGCAGTCGAATCGCTGGCCCTGCTCGCGTACGGTGCGAAACTCGCCTGGGCGGCGGATATGCTGCTCAGGACGGAAACGCATGGGACCACGACCCGCGGGGGCGTGTGGGATCAGACGACCGTCAGGCGCTTGCGACCCTTGCGGCGACGCAGCTTCAGGACCTTGCGGCCGCCACGGGTGGCCATGCGGGCGCGGTAACCAATCTTGCGGGCGCGCTTTTTGCGATGCGGGCGAAATGTAGGTTTCATGGCTTTTGGAAAAAAAGAGGGTCAGAAGTGCCTGACCCCCCGGGGAGTGTCAAGGGCCGGGTTTTGGCGGGGCACGTCGTTCCAATGCGCGAAATTCAGAAATCGGGGCTCGGAATTCCGACGGGTTAGCCCGCCCGTCAGGTTTGGCGTCTGACGGAGACTAGAACTCTCAGTAACCCATGGCGCAGCCATCTTTGCGACTTTCGCTGGCGCCTCGGTAAATCTTGTTCACCGGGTCCCACATGATCGCCTGGTAGCCGCCAAATCCGCCGTTGCCGGCCCGGACGTCATGACCGCGCTGGACCAACCCGCGCACCGCCTCCGCCGGGACCCCGGTCTCCAGCTGGACGAACCCGCCGGTCTTCATGATCTCGTCCGTCGGTTCCGATGAGCCGTCATGCTGCCAGCGCGCGGCATCGCCGGCCTCCTGGAGGTTCATGCCGAAGTCGATCAGGTTGGTCAGGATTTGGACATGACCCTGGGGCTGCATCGCGCCGCCCATCACGCCAAAACTCAGCCAAGGCCGACCATCCTTCATCACGAAAGCCGGGATGATCGTGTGAAACGGCCGCTTGCCCGGTGCGTAGACGTTGGCGTGGCCGGGCGTAAGCGAGAACATCTCGCCGCGGTCCTGGAATGTGAACCCGAGCCCGGGAACCGTGATGCCGGAACCCATGCCGCGGTAGTTGCTCTGAATCAGCGAGACCATGTTGCCCTCGCTGTCGGCGGTCGTGAGGTAGATCGTGTCGCCGTCGCGCAGCCCGGGATGGCCAGCGTCGTAGGTCGCCGCCGCGTGATGCAGGTTGATGAGTTTCCGCCGCTCGGCAGCGTAGTCCTTCGAGAGCAGGCCGGCGAGCGGGACCTTGGCGAAGGCCGGGTCGGCGTAGAATTTCGCGCGGTCCTCGAACGCGAGTTTCTTGGCCTCGATCATGACGTGCAGCGCGTCGGTCGAATTGTAGCCCATCGCCTTCAGGTCATAACCCTCGAGGATGTTCAGCATCTGAAGCGCGGCGATGCCCTGCGAGTTCGGCGGGAGCTCGTAGACGTCGTAGCCGCGGTAGTTCACCGACACGGGGTCGACCCACGTGGCGGTGTGACGCTCGAGGTCCACCTTGCGCAGGTAACCGCCGTGCTCTCGCATGAAGGCGTCGATGCGGTCGGCGATTTCGCCCTTGTAGAACGCGTCGCGGCCCTGCTCGGCGATGAGCCGCAGCGTGTGGGCGAGCGCGGGATTGCGGAAGATCTCCCCCTCGGTCGGCACGTGGCCGCCCGGCGCATAGGTGTCGAGGAAGGCGCCGGGAAAACGGTCGCCGCGCGCGAGCTCCACGTTCACGGCCCACTGGCCGGCGATGTACTGCGAGAGCGGGAAACCGGCTTCTGCATAGCGGATCGCCGGGGCGAGCAGGTCCTTCACTGGCAGACGGCCGAATCGGCCGTGCAACTCGAACCAGCCGCTGACGCAGCCTGGCACCGAGATGGGGAGCATGCCGCGCATCGGGATGTGATTCGGCGAGCCGGCCTTCACGAGCTCGGCCTTGAGCTGCTCGAAACTCAGGCCCAGCGGGGAACGTCCCGAGGCATTCAGCCCGTAGAGCTTCTTGGTCTTCGCATCGTAAACGATGGCGAACAGATCACCGCCCATGCCGCTCCCCGTCGGCTCCATCAATCCGAGCGCCGCATCACACGCGATCGCTGCGTCCACTGCCGAACCGCCGGCCTTCAGGACATCGATGCCGATCTGGGTGGCCAGCGGCTGGCTCGTGCAGACCATGCCATGCTGCGCATTCACCACCGAGCGCGTGGCAAAGGTACGACCGTAGACCCGGTCAATCTGGGCGAAGGCAGTTGCAGCGACGAGCAGGCCAGCCACCAGGAACAGGGAGCGAAAAAGACGCATGAACCGATCCTACATGCCCGCTTTGGGGCGTCAAACCACGCTCCGTTGCAGCCAGGGCTTGGGCGTTCGCTTCAAGGTCGTCCGGTTGCCGGCGCCGCGCCGCGGAACCGAAACCGCTTTGACCACTGATGGGAGGGTTTTTCGATCAGGCGGTAGAAGGCGATGCTCGCGATCACGGAGGCGGCAAGGGCGAGGGCCACCGCCGACAGCCTGACCGGCATGCCGTGCGGCTCGCGGGCGAAGAGGTTGATGATCCGCCCGCCGACCGGCACGTGGATCAGGTACAGCGAGTAGGAGATCGCACCCAGGCCCAGCCAGGCCCGGGAGCGGACCGTCGGGGCGTACACGATGAAAAGATAGGTGACAAAGCCGACGGCCGCGCTGGCAAGGTCGACCCTGAACCACTGGACCGCCAACCCGGCCGCGGCCAGCAGCGTCGCCGTGCGGCGGGAAATCAGGCCGGCTGATTGCTGGAAGGCGGCGATGCCCATGCCGAAGAGCGCGCCGTACGGAAGAATCGAGAACTTGACCGGCACGAGCAGGTACGCGCCGAGCCAAGCCGCGGTGGTGGCCAGCCTCGTTGGCAAATGCGACGACGCGAACAGCGGAAAAGTGCACGCGACGACGAGGTAGTACTGTGCCTCCACGGCGAGGGTCCAGTAGATCGGAATGAGCCACGGCTTCCCCAGCGCGTCGCAGGTCAGCGTCGCATTGCTCAGGATCTGCGGCCAATTCTCCTGGGGCGCAGTTCCGCCGAAACCAGGCCGGAGGGCGGATACGTGCCATAGCGCCAGCACGACGAGCAGCGACGCGAGGAACGCAGGATAGAGCCGCGTGAATCGCGCGAGCAGAAAGGCGGGCAGCTTTTCGAGGGAAAAGTCGGCACGCGCGAGCGCGAGGGGAATCACGAAGCCGGAAATCACGAAGAAGGCGTCGACCCCGAGATACCCCAGTTCGGCCACCGGCTGGGCGAAGAAAGACCGCAGAAATCCCTCGCGGGTGAAATGGAAAAAGCAGACGGCCAGCGCCGCGCCACCCCGCAGCACGTCGACATTCGACAGACGTTCCTCGGCTTGGGCGGGAGGGGCCATGGCCCGCGCATCAAGCCGGGTTGCCCCGCTTGGAGCAAGGCCAACCCCTGAGGTCGGGAACCGCCCAGCCTATTCGTGCCAGGCGACCGTGCGCCGGCCGCGGGTGTCGCGGTCGAGAACGGGCTGGGTCAGGCCGGTCACGCTGCCGCGGCCGGTGCGCTCGAGGTCAAGGATGATGACTTCGTTGCGGCCGCGACGGAGCCAGCAGCCGGGGACATACAGCGTTTGCTGTGGGCCGACGTGCCAGAAGCGGCCGAGGTGGTGGCCGTTGACCCACACGTGGCCTTTCTTCCAGCCTCGGAGGTCGAGATGGGTGTCGCCCGGGGTCCGCAGACGGAAGCTACCGCGATGGAACGCCGGGCCGCGCACCGTGACACGACGCCAACGCAGCCGAAGTAGCTGCGCGGCATCAAGAGGGAGGTTGAAGATCTCCCAGTCCATCACGACGCCGGCCGGGTAGGGCACGGGGAACTCGACCCACTGCGTGATGCCTTTCCGGTCGAGCATGTGCGGGCCGTAGTTAACGCGGCCCATGCCCTCGACCAGGATGTCGAGTTGCTGCGCGCGGCGGCGCGCGCCGAGCTGCACGCTGTTTTGCCCAAGACGCCGGTCGAGGGTCGCGACGCGTTTCCCGTCGAGGTAGATTTGGCCGTAGTCGTGGACGTCGCGCACGGTGAGCCGTCCCGCGCCGCTGGCCCAGAGTCGCGAGCGATAGAGGATCAGGCCGTAATTCTGGCCGTAGGCCTCCATGGGCCGCGGCTGCACGTCGCGCTTCGGCGCCGGCAGATGATCCAGCAGGGCGGCGGATTCGGTCAGGCGGAACCGCTGCACCGTGATGAGCGGGTGAGGCGGCGGCGGGGCCGGCGGCAGCGGCTCGGGGACGTGGCGCTGCACCAGCGCGCGGAGACGACGGAATTTCTGGGTGACACGGCCCGTCTCGTCGATCGGTGAGCCGTAGTCGTAGCTGGTCACGGTCGCGAGGTACTCGCCGTCGGGCCCGGTGTTGGCGCCGGCGGAAAAACCGAACGACGTGCCACCGTGCGCCATGTAGAGGCTGAACGAGGCGCCGTGCTCGAGCATCCAGCCGACGACGGTCTCGGTGCGCGCGGACTTCACGCAGTTGTGCGTCTTGCCCCAGTGGTCGAACGTGCCCGGATAAAACTCACCGCAGGCCAGCGGGGCGTCGGCCCGGTAACGGCGCAGCTTCCGAAACGCGCCGGCAGGATCGAGCGGGAAGTTCGCGACCGGGAAGGCGCCCGCGATTGCACCGCGTTCGAACACGTCGGGTCCGTCACACGTGAAGAGCGGCACGTCGAAACCGGAGGAGCGCAGCGTGTCGCGCACGAACGCCTTGTAGCGATGGTCGTCGCCGTAGCTGCCATACTCGTTCTCGACCTGCACGAGGATGATTGGCCCGCCGCGCGTGCTCTGCAGCGGCGCGAGCTCGCGGCCGAGCCGCCGCAACCATGCGCCGGCTGCCGCGAGGTATCGTGGATCGCAGCACCGCACGCGGATGTCCGGCGTGGCCAGCAGCCAGGGCGGAAAACCGCCGAAGTCCCACTCGGCGCAGACGTAGGGACCGGGCCGGAGGATCACCTTGAGGCCCTCGGCCGCCGCGAGGCGGACAAATGCGGCGACGTCGGCGTCGCCCTTGAACTCGAAGCGGCCTGGCGCCGGCTCGTGCACGCTCCAGAAAATGTACGGGCTCACCGCGTTCAACCCGAGCGCGCGCAGCATCTGCAGCCGGTGGCGCCAGTAGGGACGGGGAATGCGCGAGAAGTGCAGCTCGCCGCACCGGAACTGAAAAGGCCGGCCCTCGAGCTCAAAGCCCTCACGACGCACAACCAGACGGGAGGATCCGTGTTTCGGTGAATTCACGGTCAACTAGCGTGAAGAATCATCACCGCTTGGACAGACCGAAAACACCAGCGATGAGAGTGTATTTTCACCACGAAGGACACGAAGATCACGAAGAGGAGCGGAATCGAAGCGGCCTTCGTGTGCTTCGTGCTCTTCGTGGTGAATCTACTCCGCCCCGCCCGTCTCTGGGTCCTGCGGAGGAGCAGGCTTCTTTGGTCGCAGGCGGCGTTGGCGGGTGGGGTCGATGTCTTCGACCTCGGGCTCGGGGATGCGGGTGAAGGCGATGCGGAGCGGGGCGTAGCCCGTGGCGCCGTGGGCGCCGCCGAAGTAGACCGAGTTCTTGCCGAAGGTCTGGTTGAGCGTGTCCACCGCGCCGAGCAGCCGCGCCCGGGCCTTCTCCTGTGTGGCGTCGAACAGGTCGGCGGTGTGCTGCGCACCGGGCAGCAGCGAATGCAGCACCACACCGACCTGCTGCGGAGCCTTGCGCTGGTGCGCCGCCGGGCGGCGGGCCCACAGCTGATTCAAAGCCTGGGTGAAGCGCAGGGTGTCCTGGGTCTCGTTGAAATGGAGGTCCGTGTTCCACTCGGTGTGGTCGCGGTAGCTGACGTGCAGCTGGAGCCCGCCGGCGTAGAAGCCCTCGTGCCGCAGCCGCATCGCCGCCTTCTGCAGCAGGCGGTGCAGCACGGGACGGGCGGCCTCCGCGTTGCGCTGCTCGGGCGGCAGCACCTGGCTGTGGCCGATCGTCCGGTGTCGCGGCGCCTCGCGCTCCTGCACGCCGCCGTGCAGCCAGTCGTGGAACCGCGCCCCCTCCACGCTGCCCCACACCGAGCGAAGCCGGTCGCGGGTTGCCGCGTAGAGTTTCGCGACATCGTCGATGCCGGCCGCGCGGAGGCGCTTTTCCATGTTGGGACCGATGCCGGTGAACTCGCCCAGCGGGACGTCGAGGATTTTGCCCGGGATATCGCCCTCGTCGAAGAGCACCAGGCCGTCGGGCTTCTTCAAATCCGACGCGAGCTTGGCCAGGAACCAGTTCGGCCCGATCCCGATCGAGCACCGCAGGTGCGTCCCGACCTCGCGGTAGATGCGCGCCCGGATCTCCTCGGCGAGGCGGAGGGCGCGGGCCGGTTTGGCGAGGTCGCCGGACAGCTCGCATTCCAGCTCGTCGATCGACTGAACCTTCTTCACCGGCACCAGCGTCTCGACCACGGCCTTCAACCGGCGGTGATACTGGATGTAGAGCTCGGGCCGGGCCTCGACGACGAGGATCCCCGGCACCTCGCGGCGGGCCTCGGCCACCCGGACGTTGCGCTTCAGGCCGCGGGCCTTGGCCTCGAGACTGATGGCGATGGCACCGGTGGTCTCGGCAAGAACCGGGACCACGATCAGCGGCTGCCCGCGCAGGTCGGGCCGCTCCTGTTGCTCGACGGAGGCGAAGAACGAGTTGAAGTCGATGGCCAGCGCGCGGAGCACGGCCGCATCGTTGGCGGACAGAAACCGCTGTCAAACGGTCGCCGTTTTGCCCAAGTTCCCGGGGATGCGCATCGCCGTGATTTCCGACACCCACGACCGGTACCCGGAGGGCTTTCCCGCCCGGCTGCAGGCGGCGGACGAGATCTGGCACCTGGGCGACGTGTGCGACCCGAGCGTGCTCGGGGAATTTGCCGCGCTCGGCCGGCCGCTGACGGTGGTGCGGGGCAACTGCGACGACCACTTCGGCTGGCCCGAGGAGGCCGACCTGGAGCGCGGCGGCGCGCGGTTCCTGCTCACCCACATCCCGCCCCCGCGGGCGCCGTCCGGCTTCACCGCGGTGCTGCACGGCCACACCCACGTCCCGCGCGACGAGACGCGCGCTGGCGTCCGGTGGCTCAACCCCGGCTGCGTCTCGCGCCCGCGCGGCGCCGACCCGTCATTTGCATGGTTGACGGTCGAGGCGGGAAAGGTGACGAGTTGGATCATCGTCCCACTGTCACCTTGAGCATGATCTCCTCCATCTGGCCCAGCCGCTGCGGCGGTCGCGTCGCATGAGTCAGGAGCAGCAGGATCTCTTCGGCCTCTTCCAGCCGGCGACCGGCGTGCACAAGTCGCCGCCGTCTGACGACGGCATCGTCTATGAGCGGAGCCACCGGGCGCGCCATTACCGCCTGACCCTGCGGCGCGACGGCACGGCGGTGGCCGTGATCCCGCCGCGCGGCACCCTCCGGGATGCCGAACGGTTCGTGGCCCAGCATGCTGACTGGCTCGAACGCGCGAGGGCCCGGCACGCGCGCCGGCCGCGCAGCGCCGAGGTCTGGACGCTGGGAACGCGGGTGCTGTGGCGCGGTGAGCTGACTGAGATCCGCGCGGCGGTGATGGGAGAGAAGCCGCAGGTCTGCCTCGCGGCCGACGTGTTTCGTGTGCCGGGTTTCGACTGCGACCTCCGTCCGACGCTCGAGGCGCATTTCGCGCGGCGCGGCCGGATCGAGCTGCCCGCCCGCACCTGGGAGCTCTCGGCGCTGACCGGTGTCGAGGTGAAGCTCGTCACGGTGCGCAACCAGCGCTCGCGCTGGGGCTCCTGCTCGGCGAACGGTACGATCTCCCTCAACTGGCGGCTCGTGCAGACGCCCGACTTTGTGCGCGACTACATCGTCTACCACGAGCTGATGCACCTCCGGGAGATGAACCACTCGGCCCGCTTCTGGGCTCGGGTCGAGGAAGTCTGTCCGGGCTGGCGCGACGCCGAGCACTGGATCAAGCGCAACGGCAGCCTGCTGGGGCTGTGATTCGGGTAGTTGAAGGTTGAAGGGCGTTGGTTGAAAGCCGGGCGAGCTTCGTTGGCTGTCGGCGCTGTGGCGGGGGTCTTTCTTTCAACGTTTAACTGAAGACCTTCAACCGAGCGCCTTCGGCGCTCCTGAATGTTCGGGCGGACGCGCAAAAAACGGTGTCGAGGTTTTCGTCGCGGTCGCTTGTCGTGGGGACGCATGAGCCAGACCCCAAGCATCATCCCCATCCCCGTTGCGTGCCGCCTCACCGGCGGAGCGCCCTTCGCCCTCACGGCCTCGACCGTCGTGGTGGCCGCCGATCCGGCGCTGCGTCCGACCGCGACGCAACTGGCGCGGCTGCTCGGCGTGAGCGTGGCTGATCGTGCGGCGGGGCCGGCCGTGACGCTCACGATCGACCCGGGACTCACCGCGAAACTGACTGCGGAAGGCTACGTGCTCACCGTGAGCGCGGCCGGCGTGACGATTCGCGGCGGCGGCGCGGCGGGCGTGTTTTACGGAATGCAGTCTTTCCGTCAGCTGCTGCTGCCCGACGTGGAACGGTTCGGCTGGCGGGCGGCGGGTGGCGCGGTGACGGTCGCCGCGGTGGAGGTCGAGGACCGGCCGCGCTTCCGCTGGCGCGGCGCGCTGCTCGACGTGAGCCGGCACTTTTCGCCCATCGCGGAGGTGAAGAAGTTCATCGACACGATCGCGCTGCACAAGCTGAACACCTTCCACTGGCACCTGGTCGACGACCAGGGCTGGCGCATTGAGATCAAGAAGTACCCGAAGCTCACGAGCGTCGGCGGCTGGCGCGAGACGACGACCCGCACGGGGGCCGAGCAGCTGTTCGACGGCGTGCCGCACGGCGGCTATTACACGCAGGACGAGATCCGCGAGGTCGTGGCGTACGCGGCGGAGCGTCACGTGACCGTGGTGCCGGAGATCGAGGTGCCGGGCCACAGCTCGGCCGCGCTCACGGCGTACCCGGAGTTCGGCAACACGGACGCGCCGGGCTACGCGCCGAAGGTCCAGTCCAAGTGGGCGATCTTCCCGGAGACCTACGCGCCGAAGCCTGAGACACTGCGCTTCCTCGAGGACGTGTTTGCCGAGGTGCTGGCGCTGTTCCCGAGCAAGTTCGTCCACATCGGCGGCGACGAGGCGATGAAGGACCAGTGGGAGAACTCGCCCACGACGCGGGCCTTCATGAAGGCGAACGGCCTGAAGGACGGCCACGAGATGCAGAGCT
>CAYYGV010000097.1:0-14211 GCA_964471615.1 uncultured Opitutaceae bacterium | reverse complement strand
ACCAGGTCCCAGATGTGCGGATGCTGAAAGCCGATGAAGGCGAAGCGGGTTTTCATGGCGTATTTTCCCAAGTGCGCCGAGACGACGCAAGCGCTCCGTCGGGCGGAAGGTCTGCGCGCCGAATTTTCATGGATGCGGAGTCGGGCTTGGTTCGCGGGTGGGCTCGGTTTTTTTTGACCACGGAATTCACGGATCGCACGGATCGATCCGCGCGATCTGTGAATTCCGTGGTCAAAAAAAGACACGGCAAAGCCGACCCCAGCACCCCACCGTCGCGCTGTGCCATTGACGAGGACAACGGGGCGGGAGCATGCTTCGGCTTCCGCATGCGCCCCATCGTGCAGATCTCGCTCGACCTGACGGACCGCGCCGAGGCCTTGGCGACCGCGGCGATGGCCCGCCGCGCGGGGGTCGACTGGCTGGAGGCCGGCACCCCGTTCATCCTCGCAGAAGGCCTCCACGGCGTTCGCGCCCTGCGCGAGGCGTTTCCCGGGGTTCCGATCGTGGCTGACCTCAAGACGATGGACGGCGGCTACCTCGAGGCCGAGATGATGGCCAAGGCCGGCGCCACCCATGTCGTCGTGATGTCCCGCGCCCACGAGGAAACGCTCAAGTGCGTCGTGAAGGCCGGGCGCGACTTCGGCGTCAAGGTAATGGGCGATAATCTCGGCGAGCCCGACATGGTCGCCGGTGCCCGGCGCATCGAGGACCTCGGCTGTGACTTCGTGATCCACCACATCGGCTACGACGAGCGCCGCGGCATCGCCGCCTCCGGCCGGCGCATGCCCAGCCCGCTCGACCAGTTGCGCGAGGTTGTGGCCGCGGTGAGCGTGCCCGTCCAGGCGGTGGGCGGGCTCACGCTTGAGCAGGCCGTGCGCACGCCGGAGTACGGGGCGCCGCTCGTCGTGATTGGCGCGCCGCTGGCGGTGGATGCCGACTCTTTCCGGACCGCCGACGGCAACCTCGAAGGCACGCTGCGGATCATCTGCGAGCGCGTTCACGGTTACGGCGACGTGCCGGTCAAGCGAACTTCCCGATGAAAAGCCCCGCCGTCGTCAATTTTGCCCCCGAGCCCCACAGCGTCGAGCTGCGCGAGTTTGCCCGGCCCGAGCCCGGTCCCGAGGACGTGATCCTCGCGGTCGAGGCGGTGGGCGTGTGTGGCAGCGACCTGCACCAATGGACGAGCTCCCACAGCTGGAAGGTGAACTATCCCGTGGTACTCGGTCACGAGTTCGGCGGGCGGATCGCCGCGCTCGGGCGCGCCGTGCAGGGCTGGAAGGAGGGCGACCGCGTCGTCAGCGAGACGGCGGCGGTGATCAACCCCGACAGCCCGCTTAGCCGGGCGGGACTCTACAATCTGGATCCGTCGCGCAAGGGCTTCGGCTACGGCGTGGACGGAGCGATGACGCGATTCGTGCGCGTGCCCGCGCGGTGCCTGCACCGCGTGCCGGCCGGACTGGCGATGGAGCAGGCCGCGCTCACCGAGCCGTGCTGCGTGGCGTACAACGCCGTAATGAACCACAGCCGGATACGTCCGGGTGACCGCGTGGTGGTGCTGGGCCCGGGGCCGATCGGCATCCTGTGCGCGGCCATCGCGCGGCTGGCAGGCGCCCAGGTGGCGCTGGTCGGACTCGAGCGCGACCGCACCCGGCTGGAGGTCGCGAAGGTGTACGGTTGCGAGGTGATTGTCGGCGACGCCACGGCTTGGGCGCAGGCGCGCGACGGTTTGGGCGCCGATGGCGTCGTGGACGCGGCGGGGGCCTCGGCTGCCCTCAAGACCGCGCTTGAGCTGGTGCGGCCGGCCGGCTGGATCAGCAAGGTGGGCTGGGGCCCGCAGCCGCTGAATTTCTCCCTCGACCCGCTGGTCCAGAAAAACGTCACGCTGCAGGGCAGCTTCAGCCACAACTGGCCGATCTGGGAACGGGTGCTGGCGCTGCTGGCGTCCGGCCAGCTCGATGTCCGCCCGGTCATGGGCGGCGTCTGGACCCTCGAGGCCTGGCACGAGGCGTTCGAGCAGATGCACTCCGGCCGGATCGTGAAGGCCGTGCTCAAGCCCGCCTGATTATCCGCCACGAAGGGCACCTAGATCACGAAGCCAAGCTGGTTCACCTCTTCCTTCGTGCACTTCGTGAGCTTCGTGGCTAGAAAGACACCATGCGACTAAAGGACAAAGTGGTCATTGTGACGGGCGGCACGAGTGGCATCGGCCGCGCCATCGCGGAACGGTGCGTCGCCGAGGGCGCGCGCGTGCTGGTGCACGGCATCAACCGGGCCGAGGGCGAGGAGGTCGTGGCCAAGCTCGGCGCGGCGGCGGCGCTCTGCATCGAGGACCTGGTCAACCCCACCGCCCCCGAACGGATCGCCGCGGCCGCGATGAAGGCCTTCGGCCGGATCACGTCGCTCGTGAACAACGCCGCGATCGTCCCGCGGACCACGATCCGCACGGCGACGGCAGAGTCGTTTGACCGCGCCATGGCGATCAACGTCCGGGCGCCCATGCTCCTCATCAAGGCGGCCTTCGACCAGCTGAAGGCGAACCAGGGCAGCGTGGTGAACATCGGCTCGATCAACTGTCACAGCGGCGAGGCCACGTTCCTCGACTACAGCATGACGAAGGGCGCGCTGCAGACCCTGGCGTGCAACCTCGCGAACGCGCACGGCCGCGACAAGGTGCGGTTCAACCACCTCAACCTCGGCTGGGTGCTGACCCCGCGCGAGCACACCAGCCAGATCGCCCAGGGCCTGCCGGAGAACTGGCTGGAGCACATTCCCGAGAACTACATCCCGTCGGGTGGCCTGATCATGCCCGAGGCGATCGCCGCCGCGGTCGTCTTCTGGATTGGCGACGAATCAAGGCCCGTCACCGGGGCGACCGTGGACATGGAGCAGTTCTGCGTACACGCCCGGAATCCGGTGAAGATCTGACCATGCCGCGGCTGGCCGCTTTCCCCAAGGCCTTCATGCGGCCGCTGTGCCGCGACGGCTCCATGACGCTGCGCGAGTGGGTGGATCTCGCGGCGCCGCTCGGGGTCGACGGCCTCGAGTACTACAGCGGATTTCTCGAGCTGGCCGACCCGGCGCGCTGGCCGGAGGCGCGGCGGACCGTGGAAAGCCGCGGGATGGTGATCCCGATGCTGTGCTGTTCGCCCGATTTCTCGCAGCCCGACCCCGAGCTGCGGCGCCGGGAGGTCGAGCAGGAAAAGACCTGGATCCGGATGGCGGCCACGCTCGGCGCCTCGTACTGCCGGGTGCTGTCCGGCCAGCGCCGGCCGGAACTGACGCGTGAGCAGGGACTGCGGATCGTGGTGGAGAACATCGAGGCGTGCCTGCCCGAGGCCGAGAAGTGCGGCGTCACGCTCATCATCGAGAACCACTACAAGGACGATTTCTGGCTGTACCCCGAGTTCGCCCAGCAGATGGACGTGTTCTGCGACCTGATCGGCCGGATCCGTCACCCGCGCTTTGGCGTGAACTACGATCCGAGCAATGCGTTCCTGGCCGGCGACGACCCGCTCGAGCTACTGCGGCGGGTGAAGGATCGCGTGGTGACGATGCACGCGAGCGACCGCTACCTCGCGGAGGGCACGCTGGAGGACCTGCGCCGCGACGAGACCGGAGCGGAAGGCTACGCCAAGCGGCTACGGCACGGCACGATCGGCAAGGGATTGAACGACTACGACGCGATCTTTCGCACGCTCAAGGGCGTCGGCTTCGACGGCTGGGTCAGCATCGAAGACGGCGTCGACGGCATGGACCAACTGGCCGAGAGCGTGCGGTTCGTCCGCGCGAAGCTGCGGCAGCACTTCTGAGATTCCGGATTCCGGAATCCGGATTCCGGAGTTCGCCTCGTGAATTGCCAGTCAACATGAGAGACGTGCAGCCCCTGCTTCACCGAACTCCGATCTACGATCTCCGATCTCCGCCGCGGCCAACGGCCGCGGTTACGCCGTGAAGCGGTAGCCGATACCGGACTCGGTCCGTAGGAAGGCCGGCTGGTCGGCGGCATCCTCGACCTTCTTGCGCAGGTTGGCCATGTGGACGCGCAGGTAGTGCGTGTCGTCCTCGTGGCCGGGTCCCCAGACCTCGCGCAACAGCTGCCGGTGGGTCACGACCTTTCCGCGGTGCTGCAGGAGCAGGCGGAGCAGAGCGTACTCCTTGACCGTGAGATGCACCGCGGTGCCGGATTTCGTCACGGCCCGCCGCGAAAGGTCGACTTCGACGGTGCCGAAGCGATGGACCGTGGGGGAGTCGGACGGCTGGGCGCGCCGCAGGAGCACACGGAGCCGGGCCAGAAGTTCGCCGCCGCCGAAAGGCTTGGTGAGATAGTCGTCGGCTCCGGCGTCGAGGGCGGCAATCTTCACCGCCTCATCGCCGCGGACGGAGAGGACGAGCACCGGCAGGTTGCTCCACTCGCGCAGCCGCCGGAGGACGTCGAGGCCGGACTGGTCGGGGAGGCTGAGGTCGAGGATCACGGCCTCGGGCCGGGAGACAGCGGCGTCATTCAGGCCGAGCGCCCCGGTCTCCGCGTCGCGAACCGTGTAGCCGGCGGCCTCCAGCGTCACGCGCAGCAGGCGGCGGATCTGCGCCTCGTCGTCGATCACGAGGATCGCGGGCTGGGAGGCGCTCGGGCTCATTCGGTGGGCACTTTACCGTGGGGCGCGTAGGGGAGGTAAACGGAAAAAACGGCACCGCCCCCGGGATTTTCTCCGGCCACGATCTCGCCGCCCTGGGCCGCGACGAAGCCGCGGATGATCGACAGGCCGAGTCCGAGTCCGCCGGCCTTGGCCGCATCGCCGCGCTGGAACTTCTGGAAGAGCCGGTCGCGCATCGCCGCCGGCAGGCCGGGCCCGCGGTCGGCCACGGTGAAGCAGATCCGGGCCCGCGCCTGGTCGAGGTTCGCGGCGAGGAAGATCGGTGTGGCTTCCGGCGTGTGCAGGGCGGCGTTCAGGAGCAGGTTGGCGATCACTTGTTCCATCAGCGCGAAGTCCGCGCGGAACAGCGGCAGATCCGGCGGGAGGGCCGTCTCGAGCGGGTGTGCGCCCAGCGCGTCGCGCACGCCGTCGAGCGCGGCGTTCACCAGGTCGTGGGCGTCGCACCAGTCGAGCCGCGGCTGAAGCGTGCCGGACTCGAGCCGGGTCTGGTCGAGCAGGTTGTTGACGAGCCGGTTCAGCCGGCGCGAGGCGGTGCGGACCTCGCCGAGCAGCGTGACGCGGGTGGTGGCGTCGGCCGAGGCGAGCTGTTCCAGCGCGGCGTCGAGGACGGCCAGCGGGGTCTTGAGCTCGTGGGAGACGCCGTCGAGCAGGGCGCGATGGAGCTTCTCGGACTCGGCCAGCAGCTGCTCGCGGGCGCTGGCCGCACGGAGCTGCTCCCGCTCGACCACCAGCGCCAGCTGGGTTGCAAAGCTCTCGGCCAGGTCCCGCTGGGCAAGGGTCAGGCTGGCGTCCGGCTCGACCCGGATCACCAGCACGCCCACGGCCGTGTCGTCGCGCACGAGCGGCAGGTGGAAGCCCTCGGCGGACGGGAGGGTGTCGGTGAAGCGGCCGGCCTTGCGCCGGTTGCGTCCCGCCCACTCGGCCACCGCGAGCTCCTTCTCGGTGAGCGGGTATGAGCCGGCGAAGTGCGGGGTAAGGCCGGGGCCCGGGCCCAGCAGGAGGGCGGTGCGCGCGGCGAACAGGGCGTCGGCCTGCCGCAGCGCCGCGAACACTGCGTCGTCGAGGGTCCGCGCGGCGCTCAGCGCCCCGGTGAGCTGGAACAGCGCAGTCGCCCTCTCCTCGCGCAGGCGTTCATGCCGTTCCTGCGCCCGGATGCGGGCCGTGAGTTGCCCGGCGATCAGCGCGACGACGAAATAAGTGCCGAACATCAGCCCGTCCTCGAACTTCGCGATCACGAAGGTGAACAACGGTGGGATGAAAAGGAAGTTCCAGGTCAGCGCGCTCACCACGCCGGCGAGCAGGACCGGTCCCCGACCGACGCGCAGGCTCAGGGCGATCACCGCCAGAAGGTAGAGCAGACCGATCGCCAGGTAACCTGCGTGGGGCACGAGGAACCAGCTGACGACGGTCAGGAGCCCCAGGGCGCCCAGCATCTCCGCGTATTCGCGGCCCGGACCGCCCTCGGCGGGGCGCCACTCGGACCAGTCGGCGGTCCGCTCAGCCGCACGTTCCGCCGGCACCACGTAGATGTCGATCGGACCGGCGCGTCGCAGGAGACGGTCGACGAGGCTGCCGCCGCGCAGCCAATCGAGCCAGCGCGGCGAGCGGGACTTGCCGACGACAATCTGGGTGGCGTTGTTCTGCAGCGCCACGCGGACCAACGCGCTGGCGACATCCTCATCGTGGGTCACCACGACCTCGGCCCCGAGATCCCGGGCGAGGGCGAGGTTCTGCTCGACGCGCCGCGCGGCCGCCGCGGCCGGCTGTCGCGCGGACTCGACGCTGACTGCGATCCAGGAGGCGCCCTGCGCTGCTGCCATCCGCCGGGTCCAGCGGACCAGTTGCACGGAGCTCGGGCTCGGCCCGACGGCCACCAGCAGCCGTTCGCCGGAACGCCAGATCGTCTTGACCGGGGCCGCGCCGCGCAGCTCGCGCAGGCGCTTGTCGACGCGTTCGGCGACAAACCGCAGCGCCAGCTCGCGCAAGGCGGTCAGGTTGGCGTCCTTGAAAAACCCCTCGGCCGCAGCCTCGGCGCGCTCACCGAGGTACACCCGGCCCTCCTGCAGCCGCTCCCGCAGCGTCTCGGGCGTCACGTCCACGAGCTCGATCTGGTCCGCCAGCTCAAAGACGGTATCCGGCACGGTCTCGCGGACCGTGGCGCCTGTGATCTGCCGCACGGCGTCGGCGCGGCTCTCGAGATGCTGGACGTTGAGAGTCGTGTGGACGTCGATGCCCGCATCGAGCAATTCCACCACGTCCTGGTAGCGTTTCGGGTGCCGCGAGCCCGGCGCGTTGGTGTGCGCCAGCTCGTCGACGAGGGCCAGCGCGGGCCGGCGCGCGAGCATCGCTTCGAGGTCGAACTCGGCGAGCTCCATCTCGCGGTAGGCCACCTTGCGCCGCGGCATGACCGTCAGGCCGGCCAGCAAGGCTTCCGTCTCGGCCCGGCCGTGGGTCTCCACGAGTCCCACGACGACATCGGTGCCGTCCCGCAGCTCCTGCTGCGCCGCCCGCAGCATCGCGTACGTCTTGCCCACGCCGGGGCACATGCCGAAGAACACCTTCAGTCGGCCGCGCCGGGACCGCCGTTCCTCGCGTTGCAGCGAGGACAGAAGGGCATCGGGATCGGGGCGCGCGGGCTCGGTCACAACTGGGGATTATCCACGGGTCGCAGGGTGAGACACAGCAAAAAGGGCGACCTAACGTGCTGGCGGCCAATCGATCCGCGACGGACCGGCGGACCGCTGGGTCAGGCTCCAGCCGGCCAGCAGGAGCGCCGCGACCGTGAGGGCGACGAAAACCACGCGGAACGCGGTGGAGGAGTGGTCAGGGCGCCAGGGGGGCATCGAGCGAGCGGTTGAGCCGAACGACGTTGACCCCCGGCTCGCCCAGGCAGCCAAGATCCGGGCCCTCGGTCGCCGCGGCGACCAGCGCTTGGATCCGCGACAGGGGCAGGCCGCGGGCCCGGGCGACCCGGGTGGCCTGGAGCGCCGCGTTGGCCGGGCTGATGTGGGGATCGAGCCCGCTGGCGGAAGCCGTCACGGCGTCGGCTGGCACAGGGAGCGACGGCGGCAGGTCGTTCTCCTGCCGATAGGCGGTCACGGCGAGGGCGATGCGGTCGGACAGCGCCCGGCTGGTCGGACCGAGATTGGAGCCGCCGGAATTGGCGGCGTCGTAGCCGGCGCCAGCGGCGGAGGGACGAGGGTGAAAATAACCGGGAGCGGCGAAGGCCTGGGCCAGCAGCGTCGAACCCCGGACGGTGCCGTCGGCGTCGCGGATCAGGCTGCCGTTGGCCTGGCGGGGGAAGCAGAACTGGGCGCCAGCCCAGACGGCGACCGGGTAGACGCCGCAGAGCAGCAGCGTGAGCACGAGCGTGAGAAGACAGGCCGTTTTCAGGTCGCGGAGATAGGCGGTCATGGGCGGGCTAGACGAGGTGCAGGGTGTTGATCACGACATCGATCAGCTTGATGCCGGCGAACGGGACGAGGAGGCCGCCGACGCCGTAGAGGAGGAGATTGCGGCGGAGCATCACCGCGGCGCCGACCGGACGATAGGCGACCCCGCGCAGCGCCAGCGGGATGAGCGCGATGATCACGAGGGCGTTGAAGATCACGGCGCTGAGGATCGCGCTGGACGGCGAGCCGAGGCGCATCACGTTGAGCGGGGCCACCGCCGGAAACGCACCGACGAGCATGGCGGGGATGATCGCGAAGTACTTGGCCACGTCGTTCGCGATCGAAAACGTCGTGAGCGCACCGCGGGTGATCAGGAGCTGTTTCCCGATCTCGACGATCTCGAGCAGCTTGGTGGGATTGGAATCGAGGTCGACCATGTTGCCGGCCTCCTTGGCGGCCTGCGTGCCGGTGTTCATGGCGACGCCCACGTCGGCCTGGGCGAGTGCCGGGGCGTCGTTGGTGCCGTCGCCCGTCATGGCCACGAGGTGTCCCGCGGCCTGCTCCGCGCGGATCCGGGCCAGCTTCATCTCCGGCGTGGCTTGGGCAAGGAAGTCGTCGACTCCAGCCTCGGCCGCGATCGCGGCGGCCGTGAGGGGATTGTCGCCGGTGATCATCACGGTGCGGATACCCATGGCGCGGAGCTGGGCGAACCGCTCCTTGATGCCGCCCTTCACGACATCCTTCAGGTGGACCACGCCGAGAATCTCGCGCCCATCCGCCACCACGAGCGGTGTCCCGCCCTGGCGGGCGATCGCGGCCGCCGCGGCGGCCACCTCCGCGGGCAGCGCGCCGCCGAGCGACTCGACCCAGACGCGGACATTGTCGGCGGCGCCCTTGCGGATCTGCCGGGCGGACTGGCCGTCCGGCGCGGCCACGTCGATGCCGCTCATGCGAGTCTGGGCAGTGAACGGCACGAACCGGTGCGGCCCGGCCATCGCCGGGGTTCGTAGGCCAAAGCGATCCTTCGCAAGGACCACGATGCTGCGACCCTCGGGGGTCTCGTCGGCGAGGGAGGCAAGCTGGGCCGCCTCGGCCAACCGCTCGGGCGGGACGCCTGGCGCCGGGACGAATGCGGTAGCCATCCGGTTGCCGAGCGTGATGGTGCCGGTCTTGTCGAGCAGGAGGACGTCGATGTCGCCCGCGGCCTCGACGGCCCGGCCTGACATGGCGAGCACGTTGCGCTGCAGGAGCCGGTCCATCCCGGCGATGCCGATCGCGCTGAGCAGGCCGCCGATGGTCGTGGGAATCAGGCAGACCAACAGCGCCACCAGCGCGGTGATGGGAAACGCGGCCTGCGCGTAGTCGCCGAACGGCTTCAGGGCGACGATGACGAGGAGGAAGGTGAAGGTCAGGGCCGACAGCAGGATCGTCAGCGCGATTTCGTTCGGCGTCTTCTGGCGTGAGGCGCCCTCGACGAGGCTGATCATGTGGTCAAGAAAACCGTCGCCCGGGTTGGCGGTGATGCGGATGAGGAGCACGTCGGACAGGACGACCGTGCCGCCGGTGACCGCGCTCCGGTCGCCGCCGGCCTCGCGGATGACCGGGGCGGACTCGCCGGTAACGGCGGACTCGTCCACCGAGGCGGCCCCCTCGACGACCTCGCCGTCGCCGGGGATGACCTCGCTCGCGGCCACCCGCACCACGTCGCCCTTGCGCAGCAGCGCGGCGTCGATGCGCTCGAAGCCGTCGGCCGTGCGGCGATGGGCGAGCAGCTGGCGCCGCGACGACCGCAGGGCGCGGGCCTGGGCCTTGCCTCGGCCCTCGGCGACGGCCTCGGCGAAGTTGGCGAAGAGGACCGTGAAAAGGAGCCACACGGCGACCTGCAGGCCATACGCGAGCGGCCCCGGCGCGGTGAACAGCTGCTCGAACGTCAGCAGGGACCCCACGAGCGTGACAAACATCACGGGATTCCGGAACTGGCGGCGCGGGTCGAGCTTCACCACGGCATCGGCCAAGGCCTGCCGGAGGATCGCGCGATCGAGAAGGGAGACGGCTTTGGCGCTCATGGCAGGAATCAGAAGAGCTGGCCGGCCCCCATCAGGAAGTGCTCGACGATGGGGCCGACGGCGAGTGCGGGCAGGAAGGTGAGGGCGCCGACGAGCAGGACGGTGCCGATGAGCAGCACGACGAAGGTCGGGCCCTCGGTCCGGAACGTGCCGGCGCTGGCGGGAATCTGCCGCTTGGCCGCAAGGTTTCCGGCGAGGGCGAGCAGCGGCACGATCATCAGGAAGCGGCCGACGAGCATGGCGACGCCGAGGGTCACGTCGTAGTGCGGATCGCCGTCGGCGGGATTGGCCGTGAGTCCAGCGAAGGCGCTGCCGTTGTTGCCGACGGCGGAGCTGTAGGCGTAGAGGATCTCACTAAAGCCGTGCGGCCCGGCGTTGGTGAGTCCGGCCCGGCCCCAGGCGGCGCTGGCGGCCCAGGCGGTGGCGCCGAGGGTGGCGGCGGCCAGCACCATGAGCACCAGCATGACGAGCTTCACGTCGTAGGCCTCGATCTTCTTTCCGAGGTACTCGGGGGTCCGTCCGACCATGAGCCCGGCGATGAACACCGCGAGGATCACGAACACCAGCATGCCGTAAAGTCCGGCGCCGACCCCGCCGAAGATGACCTCGCCGGTTTCGATGTTGAAGAGCGGTACGAGACCCCCGAGCGGCGTGAACGAGTCGTGCATGGCGTTGACCGCGCCGCACGACGCGTCGGTGGTGATGGTGGCGAACAGGGCGGAGTTGAATACGCCGAAGCGGACCTCCTTGCCCTCGAGGTTGCCATCGGCGGCTGCGAGGCCCAGCCGCTGGTGGATGGGATTGCCGGCCGCTTCGGCCTGCCACGCCACCAGCACGCCGGCGAGGAAAAGGACGAACATCGCGGTCCACACCGCCCAACCGTGGCGCTGGTTTCGGGTCAGCCGGCCGAGGTAGTAGGTCAGGGCGCTCGGCAGGGCGAAGATCGAGAGCATCTGCACGAAGTTCGCGAGCGGCGTCGGGTTCTCGTACGGATGGGCGGCGTTGGCGTTGGTAAAGCCGCCGCCGTTGGTGCCGAGCATCTTGATGGCCACCTGCGACGCCATCGGTCCCTGCGCGATGACCTGCGGTTCGGTCGATCCGCCGGCCAGGGGACGGGCCGTGACGTACGGCTGGAAATTCTGGATCATGCCCTGCGCGACCAGGAACAGCGCGAGCGCGAGGGCCAGCGGCACGAGCACGTAGCAGGTGACCCGCACGAGGTCGGCCCAGAAGTTGCCAATTGTCCGGGCCGAGTGCCGGGCGATGCCGCGAACCAGGGCGGCAGCCACGGCGATGCCGGCCGCGGCCGAGGTGAAATTGTGGAGGGTGAGGGCCACCATCTGCGAGAAATACGAGAGCGTCGCTTCGCCGCCGTAGCTCTGCCAGTTGGTGTTGGTGGTGAAGCTCACCGCCGTGTTGAACGCGAGGTGGGGCGTCAGCCCGGGGAGATGCTGCGGATTGAGCGGCAGCCGGCCCTGGCCGCGGAGCAACAGGTAGGTGAAACCGAGGCCGACGAGGCTGAAGGCCAGGAGCGAGACCGTGTAGGCGAACCAATCCTGTTCGCGGTCCGGCTCGATGCCACTGAGCCGGTAGATGGCGCGCTCGACCGGCCCCATGACCGGGTCGAGCCACGTGCGACCGCGCTCGAGCACCTGCCCGAGGTAGAGGCCGAGCGGCTTGGTGAGCAGCAGCAGCGCCCCGCAGAACAGGGCGAGCTGGAGCCAGGCGACGGGGGCGTTCATCTAGAATTTCTCCGGGCGGACCACAGCCGCGACCAGGTAGACGAGGGCCCCCAGCGCCAGCAGGAGCAGGAACCAGGTTTCCATGGGATCAGCGAAGCCGGTCGCAGAGGCGGGCGTAGCCGACCGCGAGGGCGAAGAAGGCGAGGGTGAGGACGGCGAGGGCGAAGTCGGTGTTCACGGCGGCCAGTATCGCTCCTTCCAGGCCGGCCGCCTAATCAAGCGGGGCGGCCTGACCATCAAGAAAACATCAAGCCGGCGAGGGGCCGGCCCGATTATGCTCTCCATTTTCCGCGGGCCCGGTCACCGTGGGCCATGGAAAAACGGCGCTTCAACGAGCTGGGACTTTCGGACGAGATCCTCAAGGCGGTCGACAAGATGGGCTTCGAGGAAGCCTCGCCCATCCAGACGGCGGTGATTCCGGTCATCCTGTCCGGGCGCGACGTCGTCGGCCAGTCGTCCACGGGCTCCGGCAAGACCGCGGCCTTCGCCATCCCGGCCATCGAGCGCGTGGACCCGAAGCTCCGGGCCGTGCAGGTGCTGATCCTCTGCCCGACGCGCGAGCTGGCGGTGCAGGTGGCGGAGGAGACCGGCCGCCTGGCCCTCTTCAAGCGCGGCGTGTCCGGCGTGCCGATCTACGGCGGGCAGAGCTACGAGCGGCAATTCCGCGCGCTCGCGGCGGGCGTGCAGGTCGTGATCGGCACCCCGGGCCGGGTGATGGACCACATGGCGCGCGGCACGCTGAAGCTCGACCAACTGAAACTTGTGATCCTCGACGAGACGGACCGCATGCTCGACATGGGCTTCCGCGACGACATCGAGCAGATCCTCGGACAGGTCCCGGCGGAGCGGCAGCTGCTGTTCTTCTCGGCGACGATCCCGCGGGCCATCCAGGACCTGATCGGCCGGTACGCGCGGGACCCGGCGTGGATCAAGATCGACGCCTTGGCACAGAACGCGCCGCAGGTGGAGCAGACCTACTTCGAGGTGGACCGCCGCTCGAAGCTCGAGGCGCTGACGCGGCTCATCGACGTGCACGACTTCCGCTACGGCATCATTTTCTGCAGCACGAAGATCATGGTCGACGACCTCGACGAGCACCTGCACGCGCGGGGCTATCTGACGGACCGGCTGCACGGCGACATCTCGCAGGCGCAGCGCGACCGCGTGATGGAGAAGTTTCGGCGGCGGGCGTTTGAGTTCCTGGTGGCGACGGACGTCGCGGCGCGCGGGCTCGATGTCGACGACCTCGAGGTCGTGTTCAACTTCGACCTGCCGAACGACGCGGAGGACTACACCCACCGTATCGGCCGGACGGGCCGGGCGGGACGGAAGGGGCAGGCGTTCACCTTCGTGTCCGGCCAGGAGATCTACAAGCTGCAGAGCATGGTGCGCTGGGCGCGCCTCGATATCCGGCGCGGGAAGATCCCGTCGCTGGACGAGGTGGAGGAGGCGCGGACGAACGTGTTCTTCGAGAAGATCCGCGCCACGCTCGACGCGAAGGAGTTCAAGGCGCACGACCGGATGATCGACCGGCTGCTCGACCAGGGCTACGCGAGCACCGACATCTGCTCGGCACTCATTCACCTCCTGCAGGGGGCCGCGACCGGGAAGAGTCCGGCCAAGGCGCCCGCGAAACCCGCGGCCGAGGCTCCGGCGGCGCCGGTCCGGCCGGCGAAACCGGCACCGGCGTGGGCCAAGAAGAAGTCGGCCGTTCCCCCGACCCCGGCCCCCGAGGGCGTGGTGGCGCCGCCTTCCGACTATTCCATTCCGCCGTTCGGCAACCGCGGGGGTGAGGACGAGGCGCGGCCGGTTCGCGCCAAATACCAGCGCACCGCGCGCACCGGCCAGGAGCCCGGGATGGCGACGGTTTTCCTGAACGTGGGCCGTCACGAGGAAGTGACGCCCGCCGACATCGTCGGGAAAATCGCCGGGGTAACGCGACTGCCGGCGACGGTGGTCGGCGCGATCGACATCCACGAGCGTCACACGCTGGCCGACGTGAAGGATACGGAGGTGGACTTCGTCGTGAAAAAACTCACCGGCATCAAGATGAAGGGCGTGGCCCTGGAGCCGATGAGGGTGGGGGCGGATTAGGATTGCGGATTGCGGATCGCGGATTGCGGATTCGCGCGGCTCCGCGTCGCTAAAGGACATACAGGGCCTTGGAGCGGTCGCGGGTCGTGGCGTGGCTAACCAATCCGCAATTCGCAATCCGCGATCCGCAATGGATTCCACCCGACGCCGGCCCTTGACAGTGCGGCGCCGCCAGCGGTATCCCCTTGGCCCCGTATGGAGGCAGCGCTTGATCAACCGGTGCTGGTTTTGAACCGCCTGTGGCAGGCGGTGAACGTCATCGGCG
>CAYYGV010000096.1:0-14289 GCA_964471615.1 uncultured Opitutaceae bacterium | reverse complement strand
GAGCTGGTCGGCATCTTCGAGACCAGCGACGCCCGGGCGAAGGAGATCTGCGAGAAGTTCAAGTGCCGCCGGTTCGCCACCCTCGACGAGCTCGGCGAGGCCTGCGACGCCGTCTCCGTGGTGGTCCCGACCGACCGGCACGAAGAAGTCGCGCTGCCGCTGCTCGCGCGCCAGACCCACCTCCTGATCGAGAAGCCGCTCTGCGCGTCGCTCGAGGAGGCCGAGCGCGTCCTCGCCGCCGCCCAGCAGCACGGCTGCCTCGTGCAGGTCGGCCATATCGAGCACTTCAACCCGGTGATGAGTTTCCTCGAGAAGGAGATCGACCAACCGCGCTACATCACCGCCGAGCGGCTCGCACCGTACCAGACCCGCGGCACCGAGGTCGGCGTCGTGCTTGACCTGATGATCCACGACATCGGCATCGTGCTTGAGCTGGTGAAATCGCCGATCGCCAAGATCGACAGCGTCGGCCTGAGCGTGCTCTCGAAGAGCGAGGACATCGCCAACGCCCGCATCCAGTTCCAGAGCGGCTGCGTCGCCAACCTCAGCGCGAGCCGCCTCAGCACGAAGAAGGCGCGCGAGATCCGGATCTTCCAGTCCGACGCCTACCTCTCGCTCGATTTCATGAACCAGAAGGGTCACCTGCTCCGGAAGAGCGACCTGCTGGCCTACGGGCTGAAGATGAAGGTCGGCCTCGTGAAGGCCGGCGACCTCAGCGCGATCCCGGTGAAGGAAATCCCGATCGAGAAGGGCGAGCCCCTCGCGCTCGAGCTGGCGCATTTCGTGGACAGCGTGGCGCGCGCGCAGCAGCCCAAGGTCGGCGGCGCCCTCGGCAAGAGCGCCCTCGAGGTGGCCATCGCCATCACCGACCAGATCCGCTCGGCGCAAGGATGACGACGGCGACCCCGCTCCTGCCTTTCCGCCTGCCGCCGCCCGCCCCGGGCCCGGTCGACGTGCTGGTCGTCGCCGGCGAGCACTCGGGCGACGAGCACGGCGCCCGTCTGGTGCGCGAGCTGCGCGCCCGCCATCCCGGCCTCGTCGTCGCCGCGATCGGCGGCCCGGAGCTCGCCGCCGCCGGCGCCCAACTGCTGCACGACCTCACCTCGACCTCGGTCGTCGGGCTCGTGGAGGTGCTGAAGCACTACTCGTTTTTCAAGGCGGTCTTCGACGATACGGTCCGCTGGATCGCGGAACACCGTCCGCGCGCCGTCTGCCTGATCGACTACCCGGGCTTCAACCTCCGCCTCGCGGCCGAGCTGCGGAAGCGCGGACTCTCGGTGAAGGGCGGCGGTTCCGTCCGCACGCTGTACTACATCAGTCCCCAGATCTGGGCCTGGAAGGCCAAGCGTCGGTTCACGATGGCGCGGGACCTCGACGCGATGGCGGTGATCTTCCCGTTCGAGGTGGCCTGCTACGCCGACACGACCTTGCCGGTGGAATTCGTGGGTCATCCGTTTGTCGCGCCCGACTACACGCCGCCGGTGAAATTCGACCCGGCCGGCCCGGTGCTGCTGCTGCCGGGGAGCCGGGTGCAGGCGGTGGCGCGCATCTTCCCGGCGCTGCTCGGCGGCTTCGCGGCGCACGGCGGACGCGATGCGGTGGTGCTTTACCCAAGCGCGGAAATCCTCCGCGTGCTGCAGGCGGCGCGGCCGCCGGCGAATGTCCGGCTCGCGCCGACCGGCGAGACGGTGGCGGCGTCAGCCGTGCTCACCAGCTCCGGCACGATGTCGATGCACTGCGCACTGGCGGGCATCCCGGGCGCCATCGCCTACCGGACAAACCCGCTGACCTACCTGCTCGGGCGGATGCTCGTGAAGGTGGAGTACATCGGGATCGCGAATCTGCTCCTCCGTGAACCGATGTATCCCGAGTACATCCAGGGTGCCGCGACTCCCGCGGCCCTGGCCGGCGAACTTCGTGCCTGCCTCACCGAGCCGTCGCGCCGGGAGCGCACCGCGGCGCAGGCGGCGAAACTACGCGGCCTGCTGAGTCAGCCCGCGGGCGGCACCGCCGCTGACTGGCTGGCGCGGCAGCTGGGAGCCGGTGTGGGTGGAGTTGAACGTTGAAGGTTGAAAGTTGAGGAGGCGGAGGATCGGGCGGACGGAATTCAACGCTCAACGATTGACGCTTAACGTTCGACGCTCAAGTGGCCCGGCCGGAGCGGACGCGCTTCTCTCGGTCATCGCCTTGAGCGTTAAGCGTTGAACGTCGAACGTTGAGCGTTCTCCGCCAGCCCGCTGCGCCCGTCTTTCAACCCTCAACCTTCAACTTTCACCTGCGGAAATCCCTCCGCGGGATTTCCGCCCTGCAGTCGTCCCTCGACCTGGCGCCAGAGCGAGGTGGCGCGCTCGGCGATCAAGGCCCGGCACTTACCGATCTCGGCCTCGCGGGCGGCGCGGTTCTGCTCGGCGATCTTCGCGAGGTCGTCGAGGTTGTAGAGGAAGACGTTCTCGAGGTCGGCCACGGCCGCGTCGACATCCCGGGGCAGCGCGAGGTCGATCAGGAACAGCGGGCGGGCCGGGCGCTGGTGCATCGCGGCCTTCACGGCGGGGAGCGTGACGACCACGTCCGGCGCCGAGGTGGCGCAGACGACCACGTCGAACTCGCCGAGCCGGTTCGGCATCAGGTTGAAGGGGAGGGCGAGCGCGCCGAGCTGGTTGGCGAGCTCCATCGCGCGCTCGAGGCGGCGGCTGCTCACGGTGAGACTGCCGGCGCCGCGGCTCTGGAACGCCTTGGCGGTCTTCTCGCCGATGTCGCCGGCGCCGACGAGCAGGATGCGCGTCTCGGCGAGGCTGCCGAAGATGTTGCCGGCGAGCTCGACCGCGACGTTGGCGATGCTGACCTGCCCCTCGGTGATGGCGGTGCTGGAGCGGACGTGCTTCGCGGCCTGGAACGCCTTTTGGAAGACGCGGTTGAGGACGGCCCCGGTGTGCCCCTTGGCTTGGGCGTCGCCGTAGGCCTCCTTGACCTGCCCGAGGATCTCGGTCTCGCCGAGCATCTGGGAGTCGAGTCCGGCGGTGACCTCCAGCAGGTGCTGCACGACGCCCGGGCCGGCGAGGCTGAGCCGGAAGCGCTCGAACTCCTCGGCGGTGAACTTCTGCCGCGTGCAGAACGCCCGCTGGACCTCGTGGGCGACCGCCGGGCTCTCCGCCACGCCGTAGAACTCGATGCGGTTGCAGGTGCTCACCATCGTGAACTCCCGCAGGCCGGGCATCTTCGCCAGCTCCTCGCGCAGGGCCGCGGCGGACTCCGCGGGCACGGACAGCCGCTCGCGCACCTCGATCGGCGCGGTGTGGTGGGTGGCCCCGAGGACAAAAAGGGTCTCGCCGCTCATTTCGGTGCCTGCTCCGCGGCCGGGGCCTGGTCGGCCGCCGGGTGACGATGGGAATCAATGACCCAGAGGGAAATCAGGGCGGCGCCGAACAGCCCGACGCAGACCCAGCCAAACCGTTTCGCCAGCAGCACCCCCCTGCGCCGCAGGAACAGCGTGAAGGCGTAGGCGAACCAGATCGAAACCGTGATCATGACCTTGACCAGCGAGGCCCGGCCGGGGTCGCGGAGCCAGTAATTCGCGCCGACCACCACGGCACAGGTCATGAGAGTCACGCCAGTCGTGAGCAGGCGGACGCTGATGTGGTCGAGCTCGGTGATCGACGGGAGGAAGGCGAACGCGCCGCCGAGGTTCTTCGTCTTCAGCGAGTAGTTCCGGAGCAGGAACATCGCCGAGGTCAGCGCGAGCAGGGCGAAGGTCCCGTAGCTGAACAGCGCCAGCGCCGCGTGGAACTCGATCCACATGTTGCCGCCGAAAATGTGTGCGCGCCGGGTGGCGTCCCAGGCCGGCAGCGAGAGCGAGACCAGCGTCAGGACGGACGCGAGGCAGGCGGTGAAATAGCCGAGGAGACTGAGCCGGAAGGTGACGCCGACGACGAGGTACAGCGTGATGGCCGACCAGGCCGTGAACTGGAAGATCTCGAACGTGTTGCCGAGCGGGCAGCCGCCGACCGCGTGACCGCGGAGATACAGGCCGATGACCTGCGACACGTAGCCCGCAGCGATGATGAGGTTGATCCAGCCGCCGGCCTGCCGTCCGCCGCGCACCAGGGTGTAGGTGCCCAGCAGCAGGCCCGCGAGGTAGCACTCGGCGGCCAGCCACAACCAGGATCGGTCTATCATTCCGGCAAACATGGAGGGGCGACCCTAGGTGATTGTCGCCCTAGGGCAAGTCCGGCTTCGCGGACCGTCCGGGGGAAATCGGCCGAGGGGCCGAGGTCACAAGTCCCAGGTCGGCAAGTCGCAGGTCTCGTCCGCGGCTCCGCCGCCGCTGGTGACTTTCGACCTGTGACCTTTGACCTTCGACCACGCCTCCTGCTTGAGTTGGCGGCGGAAGGCGCCAAGGTGGCGGCATGTGTGCCGCGTCGCGCTCCCCCGACCGTCCTGCTGCCATCCCGCGGGTGGAGCGGCGGGGGCCGTTCGGGCCGCTCGGCCACCGGCGCGCCCACCGGCTCCAGCCGGGGGAGGTGCACCCGGTCGTCCGGATCGCGCACCGGCTGCCCGGCAACCTGAACATCCCGGAGCGGATCATCTTCGACCATGAACTCGTCCTGATCGCCAAGGGGCGGGGCGAATGGGTGCTGGGCGGGGTCCGGCGGACCTACGCGATGCATGACCTGCTGTTCATTCCGCCGTTCATCCCGCACACCATCACCGCCGACGAGTCGACGCCGTCGGAGCACCTCGCGGTGCATTTCGACTTCGCCGCCGGTCTGCCGCCTGCGACCCAGGGGCTGGAGCGGCGGCGACCGTACCGCGTGACCTTCACCCACGGCCTGGAAATCGCCACCCAGCGCCGGCTGTTCGCCGGCCACCGGCTCGCGCGGCTCCTGCACCAGGTCGTGGCGGCGCATGGTTCCGGCGACGCCACGGGACCCGCCCGGTCGGCGGTTCACCTGGCGGAGGTGCTGCTGGCGCTGCTGGCCGAGCCCCGACGGGCACGTCCGGACGATGCCGGGCAGCGCGACCAGTCGCGGGTGCAGGCAATCGTGCGCTACATGACCGAGAATCTCGCCCGGCGCGTGGACCATCCGGCGCTGGAGCGGTTCTCGGGACTGAGCACGAGCCGGCTGCAGGCGCTGTTCCGCGAGGTGACGGGACACCCGCCGCTCGACTATCTCCGGCGACTGCGGGTGGAGGAGGCCCGGCGTCTGCTGGCGGATCGTCGCCTGTCGGTGAAGGAGGTCGGCGCCCTGACGGGATTCCGCGACACGAGCCACTTCAGCAAAGTCTTCCGCCGGGTCGACGGCCTGTCGCCGGCGCACTACCGCGACGCCCTGCTGGCGGGCCGGCAGGAAAAATAGCCAACAGCTGCGCGTTGCGGCCATGGCTCGGCGGATGACAGCCGGCCCGCGGCCGCCATGGTGGGGCCCCATGCTCACCCCAGCCCAAATCGCCGAATTCAAGGCCAACGGTTATCTCCGCGGCTCCGCGGTCCTCTCTGACGCCGAGGTCGAGGCCCTGCGCGCCGAGGTCACCCGCGTGATCGACCAGCGCGAGCGCAAGGACATCCCGCAGCCCGTCCTCTGTCACAACTTCACCGGCAACGACGCCGCCCCGGTCTGGCAGATCGTGAACATCTGGGAGGCCAGCCAGCCCTTCGCGAAGCTGATCCGGAATCCGATCATCTGCGAGGAGATGGCCCAGCTCACGAGCGCCAAGGCGCTTCGCATCTGGCACGACCAGATCCAGTACAAGCCCGCCGCGAACGGCGGCGTGAACATGTGGCACCAGGATGCGCCGCTCTGGCCGATCATCGCGCCGATGACCGAGGTCACGGCGTGGGTCGCGCTCGACGACGTCGACGTCGACAATGGCTGCATGAGCATGGTCCCGGGCTCGCACCTGTGGGGCGACCACATGAAGTACCTCGCGACCTGGAAGGACTTCGTGGCCGATGTCCCGAAGGATTTCCAGGGTCACAAAGTCGAGGTCCGGAAATGCCCGGTGAAGAAGGGCGAGGTCCACTACCACCACTCGCTCACCTGGCACGGCTCGCACGCGAACACCAGCGGCCGCCCGCGCCGGGCGATCGCGCTCCACTTCATGACCGACGAGACCCGCTACGTGGCCTCCGGCTCCCATTGCATGAAACAGTTCGTCACCGTCGCCGACGGCGAGAAGCTGCAGGGAGAGCACTTTCCGCTGGTCTGGGGCAAGAACTGAACTGCCCGGGCGAACGCTGAACGTCGGACGCCCAACGCCGGACGTCGAAGGAGAGAGGGCCGGAGTGGATCCGCGGGTTCCTCAATCGTGGCCATCTAGCCTGTCATTCTGAGCGCAGCGAATAATCCAGTGAGGCGTCGCCGCGGGCTTCGATCGCGTCCCACTGAATTCTTCACTCCGTTCAGAATGACAAGCGGGGCTTGAGGACGTGCCTCTAGCGCGCAGCGCTGGCGGCGCGTTTCGCCAGCCAGAAACGGCAGTCGTCCGAGAACTCGCGGACGGCGCGGGGCTCGACGGCGATCTCGGGGCGCATGGCGTCGAAGTGATGCTGCCAGCCCGTGGCCGCGAGATCCTCGAGGATCTCGGTGCGGTCGGGCAAATGCATGAATGTACGGCCGGTACCCTCCTCGCTGAAATAGCGGTCGCCGAACTCGCGCAGGCGTGGATCGCGCTCTCCGCGGACCCAGCGCAGCGCCTCCAGCCGCCACAGCGCCTGCTCGGTCGGTGTGCTGTCGCGGTCGTGCGTCGTGAACAGCAGCGGCGCTCCCGGCCGGCAGACCGCGTGGAGCGCGCGCAGCGCCCGCCGCCGGCTCCGCCGCAGCGGGATCTGCATCAGGCCGTTGAACATGAACAGCGCCCCGTCGAAGTGGGTGTCACGGATCGAGTGACACGCGCCGAGGCAGGTGGCGTCGGCGGTGAAGATCTCGATGGCGGCGCCGCGCTCGGCAGCGAGGCTGCGCGCCTGGGTGACGAGTTCCGCGGCGAAATCAAAGGCGTGCAGGCGGCGGTACCCGAGTTCCCACAGGGCGACGCACACGCGGCCGGCGCCGCAGCCCGCCTCCAGCAGCTGCGCCCCGTGGTCGGGAAAGAACCGCGCGATCAGGGCCTTCTCCGACTCCCACAGCCCGAGCCGGTGCGCCGCGCGAGTGTAATGCAGCACCGCCTCGACGTCGTTGAAGTCGTCACGAACCGTCGCCTTCGAGATCCGTGGCGCGGCCGACTCGGTGCCGCCGGCGCGTTTGGCGGAACCGTCCACCGTCACGATCCTTTCCGTTTCCAGCCCGCCAGGAACATCCCGTTCGCGTTGTGCTCGTGGGGCCAGAGGGTGACCCGCGACGGATCGGCCGCGCCGGGCGCGGCGATCGGCAGGGGCCAGGGCTCGAGCTCGGGATGGGCCGCGGCGAACAGGTCGGCGACGCCGGTAGTCTCGCTGCGGGTCAGCGTGCAGACGGAGTAGATGAGCCGCCCGTTCGGTTTCAGCGAGCCGGCGACCATGTTCAGGAGATTGAGCTGGGTGGCCTTGAGCTCCTGCACGTCGGCGGGGCTCGTGGTCCAGCGCGCCTGCGGGTTCCGCTGCCAGGTGCCGACGCCGCTGCAGGGGGCGTCAACCAGGATGCCGTCAAACCGGGTCTTGGTCGGCAGGCGCGGGCCGCCGTCCCAGGCAGCGGCGCGGTAATTGAAGATCTTCGCCCGGGCGGCACGCCGCTTGAGGGCCTCGAGGCGGCCGGTGTGGCGGTCGGAGGCCCAGATCAGCCCGCGGTTGCGCATCAGGTCGGCGAGGTGGAGGAGCTTGCCGCCCTCGCCGGCGCAGGCGTCCCACCAGGTTTCGCCGGGGGCTGGCGCGGCGGCGTGGCCGACGAGCTGGGAGGCGAGGTCCTGGATCTCGAAGGCGCCGGCCTGGAACGGCGCGGACTTGTAGAGATCGACGGTGCCGGTGTAGGCGAGCGCATCCGGCACCTTTTCGGCGGGAACGCAGCCGGCGAGGGCCTGGGCGAGCTCGGCGGCGCGGCCGGGGCGCGCACGGAGCCAGAGGGTCGGCTCACGCTGGAGCTGCCGCACGTAGGCGGCCTTGGCGGCGGCCGGGTCGGCGGCGCCGGCGAAATCGAGTTCCTCCCACACCCAGGCGGGCACGGCGCGCGCGACCAGGGCCTCGGCCTTGACGGCCTTCACGTCGGCGGCGAAGCGCGCCTGGAGCTCGGTGGCCTGCTCGATGCGCCGCTGCGGCGCCGCCTTCGGCTCGAGCCATTCCAGCCAACGGTAATAGCTGAAGATCGCCTGGCTGATCTGTCGGCGCTCGGCCGGGCTCAGGTAGCGGTGAGAGTCGAAGTAGAACCGCAGCGCCGTGTCCGCGCGGAGGTCCGACGTGATGCCGGCGAGGACCTGGGCGGCGTGGTTGAGCGTGGCTTGGGCGGGCATGTCGGGTCCACCAAGCACGCGAATCCGCCCGGGCACAAACCCCGAATCGCCGCCCGCGGCGGTGCCATTCGTCTTGGCTTCCGGGCCGATTGCGATAGTTGAACCGGATGCAACGATGGGGCCGCCGGCTCGTTGATTCGATCGCGCACGATGAATCGGTGTCGCTGCAGGTCCGGCTCTTCCGGCTCTGTTGCGTGACGGCCTTCGTGATGTGCCTGGTCGTCATCCTGCCGGTCAACTCGTTCCAGAACCTGCCGTGGATGGTCAACGTGGCGGACGTCACCATCGGCCTGATCGCCGGCTTCTGCTACTGGGATTCCCTGCGCGGCCGGCACCACATCGTGCTTTTCCTGTGGGCGATGCTGGTGCTGCTCAACCCGGTCTGGTTCTTCAACGCCGGGTCGGATGGCAGCATCTCGTACTATTTCTTCCCGGTGCTGCTGCTCCCGGTGGCGGTCCTCGAGGGCCGGACGCGCTTCTGGATGACCCTCGTGGTCGGGCTGAACCTCGCGGTGCTGCTCCTGCTCGAGCACGCGTTCCCGTGGTGGACCGTGCCGTTCAAGTCGCCGGTCGACCGCCTGCTGGACCTCGTCAGCGGCGCGCTCTGTGCCAGCATCGCGCTGGTCGGGCTCGCCCGGCTGATCCTCGGCACCTACGAGCGCGACCGGCGCCAGCTGTCGACCTACGCGGACCGGCTGGCGGCGAGCGAGCGGAACTACCGGGAGATCTTCAACGCCACGAGTGACGCCCTGCTCATCCACGACGGCGCGGGCCGGCTGGTCGACGTGAACCAGATGATGTGCACGATGTACGGCTACGACCGCGAGACCGCCCTGCGGCAGACGGTCCAGAGCCTGAGCGTCGGCGTCAGCCCGTACTCGCAGGTCGAGGCGGAACAGAAGATCGCCCAGACCCTCACGGAGGGGCCGCAGGTGTTCCGCTGGCGCTGCCGGCGCTCGAATGGCGAGCTGTTCTGGGCCGAGGTCGCGCTGCGGGCCGGGGAGGTCGCGGGCGAGCGGCGCGTGATCGCGTCGGTCCGGGACATCACCGAACGCGTCGCCGCAGAGGAGGCGGTGCGCGAGCAGGAGGAGCGCCTGCGGCTCGCGCTGGAGGCCTCGAACCAGGGCTGGTTCGAGCTCAATCTCGTGTCGGGCGACGGCCGCGTGAGCTCCGAGTACGCGCGGATGGTGCACCGCGATCCGTCGGACCAGCGCGTGACCGTGCCGGAGTGGCTGGAGTGGATTCACCCGGAGGACCGGGCGACGGCGGCCGCGGCCCTGGCGGACTGCAAGGCCGACGGACGCAGCCGGACGGTCGAGTACCGTCGCCGGGCGGCGGACGGCAGCTGGCGGTGGATCCGGATCGTCGGGAAGATCGTGGAGTTCGACCGCGACGGGAAACCGCTGCGGATGCTCGGGACGCACGCGGACATCACGGCGGCGAAAGAGATCGAGGCGCAGCTGCGCAACAACCAGCGCCTGCAGGCGGTCGCGACCCTCGCCGGCGGCGTGGCGCACGACCTGAACAACCTGCTCACCCCGATGCTCGTCGCGGGCAGCCTGCTCCACGACAAGGTGCAGGAGGCCGAGGACCGCGAGCTGCTCGACTCGCTGGAGGCCGGCGCCAAGCGCGGCGCCGCGATCGTCCGGCAGCTGCTCACGTTCAGCCAGAGCCTCGCGCAGGAGCGCGTGAAGATCGACGTCACCCGGTTCCTGCAGCAGACGGCCGAACGCATGCGAAAGGTCCTGCCGACCACCATCACCATCGAGGTGAAGGTCCGGCCCGACATCTGGTCGGTCTCGGCGGACCCGCGGCTGCTCCAGCAGGTCTTCGACAACCTGTGCGCGAACGCCCAGTCGGCGATGCCGCGCGGCGGCACGCTCCGGCTCGCGGCCGACAACACCTACCTCGCGCGTCGCGCCGCCACCCGCAATCCGTGGGGCAAGGACGGCCCGGTGGTCGCGTTCACGGTGTCGGACACGGGCGACGGAATTCCGCCCGGGATCATCGACCGGATCTTCGACCCGTTCTTCACCACGAAGGCGGTGGGGCAGGGCCCCGGGCTCGGACTTTCCGTCGTCTACGGCATCGTCAGCGGCCTCGGCGGCGTCGTCTCGGTCGAGAGCCCGCCCGGGCAGGGCGCGACCTTCCGCGTCCAGCTGCCGGCCACCGGGGTCGAGATCGGACGCAAACCGGCCTAAGCCGGTCGCGGGTTCCGACCGATTGCGGTGCGTGCCAATTGGCCGGGAGGATTGGCTTGAGCCGCCGACGAAAGCCGTCAGGTTGGCCGCGCACTCAGGGTGCATCCGGGTCCGCGGAAAGGGCTGAGCCCACCTGTCAGTCGTAAATCACGCAGCAACCTTCACGCTGCCTGCCCGCGGACCACAGGCACAAGCATGGAGGTCATATGAGCAAGCAGTTGCCCGAGCGTCCCGATTTGGGGCAGCTCAAGAAGCAGGCCAAGGACCTGCTGAACGAAGTCCGCGCCAGCCGTCCCGAGGCCGTGGCGCGCGTGCCCGAGGCGGAGCGGCCGGAGTTTTCCCTCGCCGACGCCCAACGCATCATCGCCCGCGAGTACGGGTTTCCCAGCTGGCCCAAGCTGAAGCTGCACGTGGAAACGCGCGACCAAGCGATCGCGATGGCCCGGCTGGTCGGCGCCGCGGTCAACGGCGACGCGGCCACGGTCGCGGCGCTCGTTCAGGAGCGGCCTGGCCTCGCGCGCGAGTCGGTCTCGGCCTGCGCGGCCCTCGGCGATCTCGAGGGCCTAAAGGCCTGGGTAAAGCGCAACCCGGAATTCGCCCGGGCCCAGGGCGGGATCGCCCGCACCGAGGCGCTCGGCTACGTGTGCCTCGGGCGCGTCGGGGCCGACGATGCCGGTCGCGTGGCCTGCGCCGACCTGCTGCTGGCGGCCGGGGCGAACCCCAACGCGACCTGGGCGGCGGGCGAGTCGCCCGAGGAGGCCATGCCCATTCTCTACGCCGCGGCTGGACGGAACAATCTTCCGCAGCTCACCGCGCGCCTGCTGGCGGCCGGCGCGAAGCCCAACGACGGCGAATCGATCTATCATGCCGCCGAGCATTACCACCCGGAGTGCCTGGCGGCGCTGGTCGCGGCCGGGGGCGACATCAGCCGCCGCGACGAGAAATGGCAGAACACGCCGCTGTACTTCCTGATCGGCTGGGAGCCGGGCGCGCGCAACTCGGAGCGGGCGCGGCAGGGCATCCTCTGGCTGCTCGAGCACGGGGCGAACCCGAACATCCCGTCGTACGAGGTCGGCGAAACCCCGCTGTTCGGCGCGATCCGCAACGGCTGGGACATGGAGCTGATCGAGGCATTTGTGCGGCACGGCGCGGACGTGCAGTTCCGGCGGACCGACGGCCGCAGCGCGTGCGCGGTGGCGGTCCGGTACGGCCGGACGGACGCAGTGAAGTTCCTGCTCGCGCAGGGCGCGCCCGACGATGCCTGTCCCGAGGATCGTTTCCTGGGCGCGCTGGCGGCGGCGGATGAGACCGAGGCCCGGCGCTGGCTGCGGGAGAATCCGGGCTGGAAGGCCCGGCATACCGGCAAGATCGCCAAGGTGCTCCTGCTCGCCGCGCGCCGCGGCACGACCCCGGTGCTCGCGCTGGCGGCGAGGCTCGGGCTGGACTTCGACCGGCCGGACCGGACGGGCCAGCGGCCGCTGCACGGCGCGGCCTTCTACGGGCGCGCCGAGGCGGTGGCGAAACTGCTGGAACTGGGCGCCGACCTGGAACGCCCGGACGACACGTACCATGCGTCGCCGCTGGGCTGGTGCGTCTACGGTTCGACCCACTGCGCGGCGGTCGGCGGCGACTATGGCGGTGCGGCGGCGGCCTTCCGGGCGGCGGGGGCGGTGATCCCGCCCGTCAGTCCCGGCCTCGGCACGGCGCCGGTGCGCGCCGCGCTCGGGCTGCCGGCCGCGTGAACCCCGGGCCGGCGCGGCTCAGCCGCGCCGCGCCCAGCGGCGGTCCTGCTTCAGCTCGAGGCGCTTCGTCTCGAGCTGCACGCCGGCCACGGCCGGATGGGCGCGGAGTTCCTGGAACACCGGGGCGGAGAGCCGCCAGCCGAGCGCGCTGCTGGCCTCGGCGACGGGCGCCGCGCGGTCGGGAAACACGAAGGCGAACTCGATCCGGGTGTCGCCGCCCTGGCGATTCACCGTCTCCCGGAGCTGGCGCAGGAAGTCCGGCAGCTGGGGATGCGCGGGGTGCAGCAGCCACGTGACCTTCTTCACGATGCCCGTGATGAAGTTGTCGAGCGGGTAGCATTCCTTGATGTTGATCCGGTTGCCGTCGTTGCCGCCGATGATGTTGCCCTGGACGACGACGGGCGACTCGGGCAGCAGGTTGCCGGAGTACGCGGCGTAGGCGTCGGCGAACATGTTCAGCTGGAGCGAGCCACGCTTGGACGACAGGGTGAAGGCGGCCCACGGCCGGTTGTCCTTCTTCGAGAGTTTCTTCGTGATGTTCGACGCGATGCCGCAGAGCCGGAACTCGGTGCGGTCGCCGAGCCGGAGCAGTTCCTCCTCGGTGAACGTGTTGATGGCCTCGGCGAGCCCGGCGTAGAGGTTCATCGGGTGGCCGGAGACGTAGAAGCCGAGCAGCTCCTTCTCGAACTGCAGGCGCTCGGCCGGGGTGAAGTCGGCTCCCTTTGGCGCCGCCGCGGCGGGGGCGGCGCGGCCGGCGGCGGGCGCCGGCTCGTCCGCCAGCATGTCGAGGAAGCTGTGCTGGCCGGCGGCGCGGTCGCGCGCGGCGGCGGCGACGGTGGCGAGGGCGCCGTCGATGCCGTCGAAGAGGACCTTGCGGGAGGCGCCGCTGAAGTCGAAGGCGCCGGTCTTCACGAGGTGCTCGAGCACGCGCTTGTTGAGCGCGCGGGCGTCGACGCGGGAGACGAACTCCTCGAAGTCGCGGAACGGCCCGTTCTTCGTGCGCTCCTCGATGATGCGCTGGGCGGCCTGCTCGCCGACGCCCTTGATGCCGGCCAGCCCGAAGCGGATCGAGGCCTTGCCTTGGCCCTTCGAAGCCTCGACCCCACGGCTCACCACCGGCGTGAAGTTCTCGCGGCTCTCGTTGATGTCGGGGCCGAGGACGGAGAGGCCCATGGCCTCGCACTCGGCGATGAAATGGGAGACCTTCTCGGCGTTGCCCAGTTCGCTCGAGAGCATGGCGGCCATGAACTCGACGGGGTAGTTCGCCTTGAGGTAGCCGGTCTGGTAGCTGAGCACGGCGTAGGCGGCGGAGTGCGACTTGTTGAAGCCGTAGCCGGCGAACTTGTTCAGGATGTCGAAGATCGAGTTCGCGGTCTTCTCGTCGATGTTGTTCACGCGCTTGGCGCCCGCGACGAACTTGTCGCGCTCCTGCGCCATCGCCACCGGGTCCTTCTTGCCCATCGCGCGGCGGAGCATGTCGGCGCCGCCGAGGGTGTAGCCGGCGATGATCTTCGCGGCCTCCATGACCTGCTCCTGGTAGACCATCACGCCGTAGGTCTCGCGGCAGACGTCCTCCAGCAGCTGGTGCGGGAACGTCACGGTGCTCGGGTCCTTCTTGCCGCGCACGTAGTCGGGGATCCACTCCATCGGGCCGGGCCGGTAGAGCGCGATGAGCGCGACGATCTCGTCGATCGACGCCAGGCTGATCTGCCGGCAGAGCGCCTGCATGCCGGGCGACTCCAGCTGGAACACGCCGGTGGTGCGGCCGGTGTTAAGGAGGGCGTAGGTCCGGGGATCGTCGAAGCCGACCTGCTCGAGGTCGAACCGCGGATCGGTGGTCCGCCGGATGTTGTCGATCGCGTCGGCGATGACGGTGAGGGTCTTCAGCCCGAGGAAGTCCATCTTCAGCAGGCCGAGCTTCGACACCGCGTTCA
>CAYYGV010000095.1:0-14311 GCA_964471615.1 uncultured Opitutaceae bacterium | reverse complement strand
GCAGCTCCGGGCGCGTGATCAGCGCCATCGCGATCATCACGCGCTGCCGCATGCCACCGGAAAACTCGTGCGGGTAGGAGTGGATCCGGTTGGCCGCGTCGTTGACGCCGACGGCCTCCAGCATCTCCAAGCCGCGCGCCAGTGCGTCGCGGCGCGAGATCCGCTCGTGGATCAGCAACGGCTCGATCAGCTGCTCCGAGATCCGCAGGTACGGATTGAGGGACGTCATCGGATCCTGGAAGATCATCGCGACGCGCTTGCCGCGGATCGCGCGCGCCTCGCGCGGCGAGCAGTGCAGGAGGTCGGTGCCGTCGAAGACCGCGGTGCCGCTCTCGATCCGGCCCGGGGGCTGGGGCACGAGGCCCATGAGCGAATAGCACGTGACCGACTTGCCGGAGCCCGATTCGCCGACGATGCCCAGGGTCTCGCCACGCTCAATCGAGAAACTGATGCCGTCGACCGCGCGATATACGCCGCCCCGGGTGTGGAACCAGGTCCGGAGGTCGGTGACGGTGAGCAGGGGCATCGGGCAGTCGGGTGGCTAGCAGCCGCCGAGCGCGCCGTCGAGGGCGGCGAGGACTTGGGCGGACGCCAGTTGGTCGAGGGGCAGGCCGCCGGTGGCCGGACAGCCAGGCGGCTGGAGAATCGTGGCCGGCGTGGAGAAAACCGGGCCGGTGCGAACCGGGTTCGTGGGCCCGAACAGCGCGATAAGCGGGACGCCGAGCGCGTTTGCCAGGTGCATGCCGCCGGTGTCGTTCGTGACCAGGGCGCGGCAGGACTGCAGGCGGGCGCAGTAGTCGGGCAGGCTGGTGCGCCCGGCAAGATTCTCGACGCGGTCACCGAAACCCGCCGCAACGGCGTCGGTGATCGGGCGATCGTTGGCGGTGCCGAAGAGCACGAAACGGTCGTTCGGCCTCGCCTCGATCAGGGCGCGCCAGTGCGCGACCGGCCAGCGCTTGGCGGGGTTGTTCTCGGAGCCCGTGATCAGGCCGATCGCCGTCGTGACCGATCCCGGCCGGGTGACTGGCGCCCGATCCGGCGTGGCGTTGAGCCCGAAATGCCGCAGGAAATTCTCCCACAGCTCCAGCTGGTGGTGATGGCGCTCGTCAAAATCGCGCGGCACGCGGAACCGGTGCGAGAGCAGGGGACGCCACTTGCCGGGCCGGACCAGTCCGAAGCGCTGCGGGCAGCCGGCCAGCCGGGCCTCGAGGTCGCCGCGCACGGAGTTCGTGAACAGCAGCCAGACGTCCGGGTACGCGCCACGGCGCCGCCAGAAATGGAGGTAATAACCGAGGCCGGGGCGGGGCAGCGCCTCGAGCCGGTCGGCGATGCCCCAGCTTTCGAGCAGCGGCAGGAACGGCGCCTTGGCGAGGAGAGTGATCTCGGCGTCGGGCCGGGACACCCGCAGGGCCCGCAGCAGGGGCAGCGCCATGACGACGTCGCCGAGCCAGTTCGGCATCCGCACCACCACGCGGGTGCGGCGGGGCAGGGCGGTCCAGCCGCGGGCGCGCAGGTCGGCCGCGAGGAAGTCGCGCTTGGCCTCGAGCCGGAAGCGTCGCGCGGGGATGTCCTGGTTGCGCCAGCGCTCGTGCGCCCAGAGCCACGACGTGCAGAGATCCTGGTCGGTGGTGAGCTTGCCCTCGAGCCAGCGGTTGAGGGCGATCGTGGTCCCCTCGGTCGTGCCGTCGGTCGGCACCGTCTCGAGATGCAATTCGGTGCGCCAGAAATCGAGGCGACGCGGGTACATGACGACCACGTCGCAGTGGAATTTCTCTGCTAGGAGGCCTGTCAGCTCGGACGTCGAGCACACCCGGCCCAGCAAGGTAGACAGGGCGCCCTGCAGGCCGGCATTCTGGTCGAACAGGATGCCGACAATGCCGTTCCGCCGGAGGATGCGCATGGCCTCGGCGAAGCCCTCTTTGCGCGACAGGAGCCGAAGCCCGAAACGCTCGCGGGCGCGGGTGACCCACCGGTTGGCCGCCTCGTTGTCGAGCGGACGATAGATCACGCCGATCTCAGGGAACGGCTTGGGCAGGACGTGCGGCATGCCGATCTCCGCCTCCCAGTAGGCGAGGTGGGGCGAGACCAGGACCACCGGGCGAGGCTGGCGCTGGTGCCCGAGGGTGAAGTCGACGAGGCTGGCATGCGGCCGGATGATCTGCTCGATGCGGGCCGGGCTGAGATAGGGCGTGGCGGCAGAGAAGAACACCGTCTCGACCATCCGCCGCGAACTCGCGCGGGCGATCGCCCGATACCAAGCGACGGGCCGGTCGGGGAAGGCATGGTGGAGATTCGACAGGGCGGCCCGGCGCCGGCGCGGGAGCAGCCAGAAGATCATCTCGCCGATCGCCGCCGACAGCCCGCGCAGCAGCGGCTCGGGGGTGTGGGCCAGGAGCCAGCTGATCGACTGGAGCAGAAGTTTCAGCAAGAGGTTGACGGCTTAGCGTTTAATCGGAACGTCCTTATGCATCAAACGGCGCGGCCCGCCGGTTAAAAGCAGATTCTGGGGGGCCGCGAGTGCCCATGACCGAACTCCTCATTATCAAACCGTCCTCGCTCGGCGACATTGTGCACGGGCTCCAGGTGGCAACCTCGCTGAAGGCGCAGCGGGAGGACCTGCGCATTTCGTGGATTGTCCGGGACATTTTCGCGCCGATCGTGCGCGCCTGCGAGGCGGTCGACCAGGTCTACGTGTTTGAGCGCGCAGGTGGCGCCAAGGGATTCCTGCGGCTGATGCGCGAGGTGCGGCAGACCCGGTTCGACTACGTGTTCGATTTCCAGGGCCTGCTGCGGACCGGCCTCATGGCGTCGCGCGCGCTGGCCCGGCACAAGGTCGGCCGCAGCGATGCGCGCGAGTGGTCGGGCATCTTCTACGACGAGAAGGTGCCGCTGCCGCCCGACGGGCGCCGCAGCCACGCGATCGACATCCTGCTCCAGTTCTGCCCGGTGCTCGGTGCGAAACCCGAGCTGCGCGGCCACCTGCGGTTCCGCGAGGGCGACGCGCTGAACCTGTCCTTTGCCGAGGGCCGCGGCGGCGCCCGGCCGATCCTGATGTTCCCCGACAGCCGGCGCGCCGAGAAGTGCTGGAACGGCTTCAAGCAGCTGACCGAGATGATCGTGCGCGAGAACCGCAACCGAAAGGTGATCTGGGCGGGCAACAACCGTGTGCCCGACCGCAATGCGTACCCGGCCGAGCAGTTCCTCAACCTCACGGCCAACACGAGCCTCGTCTCCCTGCCGGCGCTGATCCGCCGCTCGGACTGGGTCATCTCCAACGACAGCGGCCCGATGCACCTCGCCGCCGCGCTGGGGGTGAAGACCCTCGGTATCTTCGGTCCGACCGATCCCCGCCTGTTCGGCCCATACCCGCTCAACGCCCCCACGAATTTCGTGGTGCAAGCGCCGGTCGGTGACCTTAGGCTGCTCTCCGCGAAGGACGTCTATGCCCGCCTGCAGCGGGCCCGGGCGCGCCTCGAGAAGCCCCGCTGATTTCCCCGCCATGCTCGACCCGAAACTGATCCGTGAGTCGCCCGACCTCGTGCGGGCGGCGATTGCCAAGAAGCACCTGGACGTCGACCTCGACGCCGTGCTTGCGATCGACGCGACCTGGCGGTCCCAGCTGAAGGAGGTCGAGACGCTCCGCTCCGCCCAGAAGGCGGCCAACACCGCCATGGCCGCGCTGCCGAAGGGCTCGCCCGAGTTCGTCGCCAAGGTCGCCGAGCTGAAGGCGGTCTCGAACCAGATCAAGGAGCGCGACGCCCTGCTCAAGGAGACCGAGGAGAAGTTCCGCGTCGCGATGCTCTCGGTGCCAAACCTCCCGCACGCCAGCGTGCCCGAGGGCCGGACCCCCGAGGAGAACGTCGTGTTCGCGCTGCACGGCGCGCACGGCGAGGCGCGCCCGCACTCGTTGCCGCACTGGGAGATCGCGGGCTTCGACCGGCTGTTCGACTTCGCGCGCGGCGCCAAGGTCACCGGCGCGGGCTTCCCGTTCTTTGTCGGCGACGGCGCGCGGCTTGCCCGCTCGCTGCTCCAGTTCTTCCTCGAGGAGGATTCGAAGGCCGGCTACGTCGAGGTCAGCCCACCGATCTTCGTGAACGCCGCCAGCGCCACCGCCACCGGGCAGCTGCCGGACAAGGAGGGCCAGATGTACGAGACGACGCCCGACCGGCTCTTCGCGGTGCCGACGGCCGAGGTGCCGCTCACGAATTTCTTCCGCGACGAGATCGTGGATGAGTCCGCGCTGCCCATCTACCGCTGCGCCTATACGCCGTGCTTCCGTCGCGAGGCGGGCAGCTACGGCAAGGACGTCCGCGGCCTGAACCGCGTTCACCAGTTCGACAAGGTCGAGCTGCTCAAGTGGGTCCACCCGGCGACGAGCTACGAGGAGCTCGACAAGCTCCGCGAGGACGCCGAGCGGCTGCTGCGCAAGCTCGAGCTGCCTTACCGCGTGCTGCTGATGTGCGGCGGCGACCTTGGGTTCGCGCAGGCCAAGAAGTACGACCTCGAGGTTTGGGCCGCCGGCCAGAAGCGCTGGCTCGAGGTCTCCAGCTGCTCGAATTTCGAGGCCTTCCAGGCCCGGCGCGCCCAGATTCGATTCCGCCCGAAGGAGACCGGCAAGCCCGAGCTGGTGCACACGCTCAACGGCTCCGGCCTTGCCGTGCCGCGCGTGCTCGCCGCCATCCTCGAGAACAATCTCGAGGCGGATGGACGGGTGCGGATTCCGGAGGCGCTCGTGCCGTACTTCGGCAAGACGCACCTCTCGTTCCAGTGAGTCGTCCCCGCGCAGGCGCCACGGTCCGATCCCGCTGGGCGCGCTGCGCCGCCGAGGTCGCCGCGGCCCTGCCGCCTCCCCGGCTGCATCCCGCGGTGATGGCGTGGGCGCAGTCCGCCCCGCCGCGTTCAACCTGGGCCGTGGCGCTGTCCGGCGGCGCCGACTCGCTCTGTCTCCTCCTCCTGCTGTGGGCCCACTGGCCCGAACGCCGCGCCCGCCTTCGGGCGCTGCATTTCAACCACCGTCTGCGCGGGGCCGAGTCGCGACGCGATGCCGCGTTTTGCCGCCGGGTCTGCGCGGCGCTCGGCGTTCCGCTGGTGGAAGGGGAGTGGAAGGACGCCCGGCGCGGTGCCAGCGAGGCCGAGGCGCGCGCGGCCCGGCACGCCTTTTTTGGTCGCCATGCGCGGGTGCTGTGGCTTGGCCACCAGCAGGACGACATTGCCGAGACGATGTTCATGCGGATCGCCCGGGGCAGCGGCACGGGCGGCCTGGCCGCGCCGCGGCCGATCCAGGCTTCTTCCGGCGGCCGCCTGCACCTCCGGCCGCTGATGACGGTGCGGAAGGCCGACGTCGTGGCGGTGCTGCGCCGGGCGGGCGCCCGCTGGTGCGAGGACTCGTCCAATGCGGCCGACTGCCATTTCCGCAACCGGGTCCGGCGGCTGGTGCTGCCGCCGTGGCGGCGAGCCGCGGGTCGTGACGCCCTGGCCGGCGCCGCCCGGGCTCGTGAGCTCCTGGAGGAGGACGACGTGGCGCTGGAGACGTGGCTGGCGGCGCTGCGGCCGCTGCGGGCGGACGGCGCGCTCGATCTTCGCAAGCTGGCCGGGAAGCCGCGGGGACTCGTCCGGCGGGCGCTGCATCGCTGGATGCTCGCACAGGCCCGACCGGTCCAGATTTCGCGGCAGGCGTTCGACGCGCTGCTGGCCGCGGCGATGGCCTGCCGGCCGACGCGCCATAGCATGGGTGTCGACAGCTTTGCGGTGGTGCGGCCTAACCGTCTGACGTTCGAATTCGGTCGAAAAACCGGCCGATAATTCCACCCCGGGGCCAATTGACTTATCCCTGCGGAACATCCACTTTGCGTCCTCAGTCCAATCCCCCATGTCCGAACCCGATCAACAGAAGAAGCGCCGCCCGCTGAAGAACCTCCCGCCCGACCGATTCCAGCCCAAGATGCTGGTGATCTTCCTCGTGGTCGTGATGGTCGCGCTCTCGATGCTGTTCTTCGCCCCGCCGCGGCTGGGTTCGCCGGCGACGATCAAGATCCAGAAGGTCGTGGAGCTCGCCGAGCAGGGCAAGGTGCGCGAGGGCGTCATCCGCTCCGATCTCTCCAGCGGCCGCGACTGGTATGTCATCACCGGCGAGGTCACCAAGGAGGCCGCGCTCGAGACCGACCGCGGGACCACCACCCAGTTCCGCGCCGCCGGCCGCCTGACCGACGCGAACATCGAGCGGCTCCAGAAGGCCCAGGCGTTCACCGAGCAGCCGGCCACGACGCTGCTCTCGCAGATCGCGGTCAATGTGATCCCGTTCGTGCTGATCATCGGCCTGCTGTATTTCCTCTTCATCCGCCAGCTCCGCCAGGCCGGCAAGGGCGCGCTGAGCTTCGGCAAGAGCCGCGCCAAGCTGCTGACGCGCGACCGCGACAAGCTCACCTTCGCCGATGTCGCGGGCTGCGACGAGGCCAAGGAGGAGGTCAGCGAGGTGGTCGAGTTCCTCAAGGACCCGAAGAAGTTCACCCGCATGGGCGGCAAGATCCCGAAGGGCATCCTGATGGTCGGACCCCCGGGCACCGGCAAGACCCTGCTCGCCAAGGCCGTGGCCGGCGAGGCCGACGTGCCGTTCTTCAGCATCTCCGGCTCCGACTTCGTGGAGATGTTCGTCGGCGTCGGCGCAAGCCGCGTCCGCGACATGTTCGAGCAGGGCCGGAAGAGCGCGCCCTGCATCATTTTCATCGATGAGATCGACGCCGTCGGCCGCCAGCGCGGCGCCGGCCTCGGCGGCGGCAACGACGAACGCGAGCAGACCCTGAATTCGCTGCTGGTCGAGATGGACGGCTTCGACACCACCGAGGGTGTCATCATCATCGCCGCGACCAACCGCCCGGACGTGCTCGACAGCGCGCTGCTGCGGCCCGGTCGCTTCGACCGCCAGATCTACGTCGACCTGCCCGACCTCGTGGGTCGCGAGCAGATCCTGCGGGTCCATGCCCGGAAGATCAGCCTCGCCGAGAACGTCGATCTCTCTGCCATCGCCCGCGGGACGCCCGGCCTGTCCGGTGCCGAGCTCGCCAACCTGCTCAACGAGGCGGCGCTCCTGGCAGCCCGCCGCGACAAGAAGAAGGTCGAAAACGTCGATATCAGCGACGCCCGCGACAAGGTCCTCTGGGGCCGCGAGCGGCGCCGCGTGATGGACGACAGCGAGAAGCGCCTCATCGCCTGGCACGAGGCCGGCCACGCCATCGTGCAGGCCGTGCTCGATGACGGCACGGTGCCGGTGCACAAGGTCACGATCATCCCGCGGGGCCAGAGCCTCGGCAGCACGACCTATTTCCCGACCAAGGACATTCTCACCCGCCCGAAGAAGAAGCTGCTCGACGAGATCGCGATGTCGATGGGCGGCCGCATCGCCGAGGAGCTCATCACCGGCGACATCAGCAATGGCGCGTACGGCGACATCAAGCACGCCACCCGCGTCGCCCGCTCGATGGTCTGCGACTACGGCATGAGCGATCTGGGTCCGGTCGCGATGGGCGACAACCAGGACACCGTCTTCCTCGGCCGCGACATCACCCGCTCCCGCCACATCAGCGAGGACACGGCGCGCCGCATCGACGCCGCGGTCACGGATCTCATCCAGAGCCAGTACAAGCGCGCCGAGCAGATCATCCACGATCACCGCACCGCGCTCGACAAGGTCGCGATGGCGCTGCTCGAGCACGAGACGATCGAGGGCAAGCATGTCCTCGAGATCCTCAAGCAGGGCGAGATCCAGTCCCCGGTGGTCCGCGAGGCGATGGGCAAGACCGACGCCAAGGCGATGGAGAAGAAGGCCGCCGAGAAGTCCGCGGAGTCGGGCTCGATCGACGGCATGCCGACCCCGGCGCCGACTCCGGCCTGAGCCTGACCCGACCTTCCGGCCGGCCCTCCCGCGGGGCCGGCCTTTTTTGCGCCTCCCGGCCGGCAAAATCAGCCTTGGATTTGCGGGGTCGCTCCGCAATCTCGCCCCTATGAAAATCTGCTGTATCGGCGCCGGCTACGTCGGTGGGCCCACCATGGCCATGATCGCCCTCAAGGCCCCGGACATCGAGGTCAAGGTCGTGGACATGAACTCCGCCCGCATCGCGGCGTGGAACTCCGACCAGCTGCCCGTGTACGAGCCCGGCCTTGATGAGGTGGTGAAGCAGACTCGCGGCCGGAACCTGCATTTCTCGACGGATGTGGCCGGCGCCATCCGCGCGGCCGACATCATCTTCGTGGCCGTCAACACCCCGACCAAGACCTACGGCGTCGGCGCCGGTCGCGCGGCGGACCTGCGGTTCATTGAGTCGGTCGCGCGGACGATCGCCGAGACCGCCACCAGCCCCAAGATCATCGTCGAGAAGTCGACCATCCCGGTGAAGACCGCGGAGACGATCAAGGACATCCTCGCCGCCAACACCCGCGGCATCGCCTTCGAGGTGCTGTCGAACCCGGAGTTCCTGGCCGAGGGCACGGCCGTGGCCGACCTCCAGTCGCCCGACCGGGTGCTCATCGGCGGCGAGCGCACGCCGACGGGCGAGAAGGCCCTGCAGGCCCTCGTGGATGTCTATGCCCGCTGGGTGCCGCGCGACCGGATCATCACGACCAACCTCTGGTCGTCCGAGCTGTCCAAGCTCGTCGCCAACGCGTTCCTGGCGCAGCGCATCTCGTCCATCAACTCGATCTCCGCCCTGTGCGAGGCCACCGGCGCCGACGTCGACGAGGTGGCGAACGCCATCGGCAAGGACTCGCGCATCGGCCCGAAATTCCTCAAGGCCTCCGTCGGCTTCGGCGGCTCCTGCTTCCAGAAGGACATCCTGAATCTCGTCTATCTCTGCGAGCACTTCGGCCTGCCCGAGGTCGCCGCGTACTGGGACGGCGTGGTCAAGATGAACGACTACCAGAAGCGCCGCTTCGCGAAGAAGATCGTTCGCTCGCTCTTCGACACCGTCGCCGACAAGCGCATTGCCGTGTTCGGCTTCGCCTTCAAGAAGGACACGAACGACACCCGCGAATCCGCCGCGATCAGCGTCTGCCGCGACCTGCTCGCGGAGCAGGCCCGCGTGGTGGTGTACGACCCGAAGGTACCGGCCGACGAGATCCGTGCCGACGTCCTGGGCAAGGGCCAGGACAACCCGCACCTCACGATCGCGAAGTCGGCCTACGAGGCGGCCGCGGGCGCCCATGCCATTGCGGTGGTCACCGAGTGGGACGAATTCAAGCGGCTCGACTACGCGAAGATCCTCGCGGGCATGAACAAGCCGGCATTCGTCTTCGACGGCCGCAACATCCTCGACCTGCCCAAGCTCAACGCCCTCGGCTTCCGGACCTACGGGATCGGCAAGTAGCCTGAAGCGGTCAGCTTTCAGCCGTCAGCGGTCAGGCAAGATCGTTGGGCGCTCGGCTGGCAGACCGGCGAACGGTCAGACCACCGGCACCGCGTCGAATTTTCCGCCGAGCACTTTCTCCGACGGACAGCCGAGCCACCGGTCCAGCATCGTCGCATAGACGCCACGGAAATCGGTGCTGAACGCGAGGTCCTGGTTCGGAGGAAGGTTGAGCGAGGGTGGCGTGCCGTGGAGGCCGCCTTTCACGCGCGAGCCCATCACGAACAGCGGCGCGGCCGTGCCGTGGTCGGTGCCGCGGCTCTCATTCTCGTTCGGCCGGCGGCCGAACTCCGAAAACGTCATCGTGAGCACCTGCCCGTCGAGCCGGTGCCGCACCAAGTCCTGCTGGAACGCCGCCAGACCCGCCGAGAGGGTCGCGAGCAGGTTTGCCTGCTGGTTCGCCTGGTTGCTGTGGGTGTCGAACCCGCTGAGCGAGACGAAATACACACGGGTGGGCAGCCCGGCGGCGATGAGCGCCGCGACATTCCGCAGCGAGCCGGCAAACGCGTTGCCCGGATACTCCGCGGCGGGCTGGTAGGCCCCGAGCACCTGCTGGACCTTTCGCTCGGTCACGAGCGAGTCCATCAGCGTGTGACGCAGGAAGGACGCGTTGTCGTTCTCCGCCGCGCCGGGCAAGTCGGCCAGGGATTCCAGCAGGCGACGGTTCTCCTCGTTCTCGCGGCGGCTGCCGCCCTTCGGGATGAGGCCAAACGTCGGGTGGTCGTGAGTGCTAACGAAGGACTGGGGCTCGCCGTTGCTGATGTGGATGCCCAGCGGATCGTGTGACGCCGGCATTCCGGCGCAGGCGTTGTCCATGAACCGCCCGATCCAGCCGTCAGGGAGAAACTCGCCGCTCGCGCTGGCGGTCTCCCAGATCTCGGTCGAGCGGAAGTGGCTGCGGTTCGGGTTGGGGTAGCCGACGTTCTGCACGATGCCGAGCTGGCCGTCGTGGAAGAGCCGCGCGAGTTCCGGGCAGGACGGGTGCAGGCCGTGCGTGTCGGTCAGCCGCAAGACCCGATCCTTCGCGATGCCGAGCGTCGGGCGCAGCCGGTAGTAGTTCGCGTCCTCGAACGGCACGAGCGTGTTGAGTCCGTCGTTGCCGCCGGCGAGCTGGACCAGCACGAGGATCGGGCGACCGGTCTCGGGCGCCATGGGGCCAGCGGAGGACGACTGGACCAGGAAGGCCGGGGCGAACCGGCTGAAGGCGAGGAGACCGATGCCCCGGCCGGACCATTGGAGAAACTCGCGGCGCGTCGAGGGCAGGGTGGCGGGCAGGTTCGAGGGCATGGGGCTTAGCAGAGCTGGTACTCGGGGGACTGGAGCAGGATCACCGCGGCACGCCGAAGGCGCTGGACCCGATGAGTAGCATCACCGGGGTTGGAGGCAAGAAACCCCCGCACCCGCTCGCAGAAAGGCGCCGTGGCGGGCAGGGCCAGGAAACCGTCCAGCAGGCGGTCCGCCGCCGCCGGGGCGTCGAGCGCCGCCAGGTCGGTGAAGCGGTCGGCGTCCACCGTGAAGTGCTTGGGCCCGGACGCCCGGGCCGCCGCGAGCGCGCGCTGCTCGTCGGCGTTGAGGGTTTCCTCGCGCAGGGGCCGGAAGAGCGCTTCGACCAGCTGCCGCCGCGCCGCGAGGGTCCCGGAATTGATCCAGTTCCGTCCGCCCACCCAGCCGCGCACGTTCGGCGGAAAAAAGAGCACCTGGCCCATCTGGCGCAGCGGCGCCAGCGCGGAGCGGGCGAGAGGCGGGACATCGAGGTCGAGATCCTGCACGAGGCCGAGGTAGAGCTGCACCGGGCTCTTGATGAAATCACCGCGGTACTCCGGCGCGAAGAACAGCCGGCTCCCGAAGAAAAGTCGCGCGAGTTCCCGCAGATGGAAGTTTCGCCGGCGCCATTCGTTCCCCAGCGGGACGAGCCACTCGGGAGGCAACGGTTGGTCGGTGAGGTAGAACTTCACGAGTTCGTGCGGCAGGAAGGTCGCTGCCGCCGGCTGCCGATAGGCCAGGTCAATGACGTCGTCGCCGCCGAAGCGGCCGGTTTCGCCGAAGATCGTCTTGGGCCCGGCGTCATGCCGGCGCGGCGTAAAGATGAATTCGCCGAGGACCTGGCGGTAGCCGGTGAAGGCGCGGGCCGCCTCCTTGATGTCGGCCTCGCGATAATTCCCCTCGCCGAGCACGAAGAGCTCGAAGAGTTCGCGCGCGAAGTTCTCGTTCGGCGCGTCCGGGCGGTTCTGGTTGAGATCGAGGTAGACGACCATCGCCGGGGAGCGGGAGACCGCCTTGGTGAGCTCGGGCGCCGGTCCGTACGCGTGCCGCGCCAGCCGCTCGTAGTGGTCGGCCACCAGGACGGTGTTCTTCACCTTCTCGATGCCCACCACGTACACGTCGCTGAGAAACAGCACCCATTTCGCGATGGCGGCGGTGTCGGGTTGCGCGGCGTAGTTCAACCAGGCCAGACTCAGGTCCTGCAGCGCCGCTTGGCTCCGCTCCCGCGCTTCCCGCCGCAAGCGCCGACCTTCCATCTCGTCCTTCGCTCCCTCGAGTCCCCGGAGCATGGCCGGCGAGTCGGCGCGGAGCTGGGTGACGGCCGCGGGCATCGCCAGCGGGGCGGGTTGCATCGGGAACAACCGGTCCAGCGTGGCCGCCAGCCCCTCCTTCACCGCCCGCTCGGTCTCCGCGGGTCGGGCTGTCCAGCCGGCCCGACGGAGGAGGTGGCGGGCTGCGGCGGCGTCCCATTGGGAGGCCGGCAGAGGTTGCCAGGCCGCAGCCGGGTCGATCGAGGGGCTCATGCCGGAAAGACGCCGCGCCTCATGGCCAGGTTTCCGGCGAAGCCCTCAATCCACGCTCGGATGGCTACACACCGAGCGCGGTCCGGTACACCCGCGGCACGCGCTTGGTGACCGAGCAAAGGGTTTCCCACGGGATGGTGTCCGCCCAGCGGCTGAACTCCGTGATTGAAATCTCCGCGCCCTGCTGACGGCCGACCAGCACCGCCTCATCGCCGCAGCAGGCGTCGGGCACGCCGGTCACGTCCACGATGGTCTGGTCCATCGTGACCCGTCCCAGCACGGGACAGCGCTGGCCCCGGATTAGCACCTGCGCGCGGTTGCTGGCGGCACGCGGGATGCCGTCGCCGTAGCCGGCGCAGAGGATCGCGACCTTGGTCTCGCGGCCCAGCGTATGGGTCCGGCCATAGCTGATCGTGGTGCCCTTGGGCAGGGTCTTCACGATGCCGATGCGGGTGCGGAAGCTGAAGACCGGCTCGGTGTGGACCTGGGCGAGCAGCGAGTTGGGGTGGGGCAGGATGCCGAACTGGAGGAGCCCGACGCGGACCGCGTTGAACGGACTCGCCCCCGGCATGGTCTCGAGCCCCGACGAGTTGTCCGCGTGCACGAAGAGCTCGTCGGGCCGCAGGCCCGGGCAGCGGTCGAGCACCGCGAGGAAACGCCGCCGCTGCTCCGCGGTGAACGCCGCGTCGTCGTCGGGACTGGCGAAATGGGTGAACACGCCGGCGAGCCGGAGATGTGGCGAGGCCGCGATCGCGGCCTGCAGTTCCGGCGCCTGCTCGTGCCAGACGCCGAGGCGGCCCATCCCGGTGTCGACCTTGAGGTGGACCGAGATGGGTCGGCCGGCCTCGCGGCCCACCGCGGCAAACCTCGCCACCTCGTCAGCGGTCGAGACGGTGGCGGCCAGGTCCAGCTCGGCCAGATAACGGTCCTCCTCCGGCAGCAGCGGGCTCAGCAGCAGGATGGGCCAGCCCGGCCCGAGGTCCCGGACCGTGGCCGCCTCGGAAAGCGTGGCGACGGCGAACAGGTCGGCGCCGGCATGCATCAGGCGGGCTGCGGTCTGGGGCAGACCGTGGCCGTAGGCGTCGGCCTTCACCACCGCGACGTAGCGGATGTGCGCCGGCAACGAGGCGCGGATGAGACGCAGATTCCGCTCCAGCGCGGCGAGGTCGATCTCGGCCCAGCAGCGCAGCGGCAGGCGGGAGGCGGGCGCAGGATTCATGGGGCGCGGTGGATCTGGGGCGTCCAGGTGACGTAGCTGGGCTCCTCGTGCAGGAAGGCGTCGGGCTCCGCCGTCGGCCGCAGCAGGTCGGCGTCGAGAACCTTCGGAAGCAGGGTGGCGAGCAAGTAGGGCACGAGCTCCACGCCGGATGGGAGCGGCGACCAATGGCGGAAACCCTCCGGCATGACCAGCGGCCCCGCCAGCTCGGCCGTCGGGATTCGCTGCAGCGGGCCGCCCTCCGCCCAGCAATGCCACGTGTCGCGCCGGGCGTCGGCGATGACGCGCGTGGCGGTCCGGTCGAGGGCCGCGGACACGACGGCGAGGCTGTGGTAGGCAAATACCGGACGGGGCCGCAGCAGCGTCCAAGTGCGGAGCGCGGTGGCGACCGTGCGCACGCCGAGGATCGAGCCGGGCCCGTCGCAGTAGACGAAGGCCCCGGCAAACTCCGGCTGGACGCCGAGTTGCTCGAGACTGCGGAAGACACCGGTGCCTGCGTCGGTGGTCGCGTCGGCCCAGCTGCCCGTGCCGTCGCCGGCGAGCAGCGCGACCTGCACCCGCGCCGACGCGGCGTCGATCAGGACGACCGGAGCGTGGGCGGCGAGGATCTGGCGGAAGGTCGGCATGTTCCGAAGGCCACGAAACGGCGGCGGGCGCCGCCGCGCAAGCGCGCAGAATCGGGCATTGACCACATTGGCGGGCCTCCTAACTTGACCGATTCCATAGCTAGAAACCACTCCGCCGCCTTTACCCGTGAACATCCAACAGAATTCCATTTCCGACACCCGCAAGAGCCTTGTCGTCTCCCTGGACAAGAGCGAGGTCGATGCCGAGCACCAGGCCGTGGTCGCCGAGATCACGCAGCAGGTCCGCCTCCCGGGCTTCCGTCCCGGCAAGGCCCCGGCCGCCATGGT
>CAYYGV010000094.1:0-14391 GCA_964471615.1 uncultured Opitutaceae bacterium | reverse complement strand
TCGGCCAGGGCATCGGCAATGCCGTCGGCATGGCGCTCGCCGGCCAGATGGCCGCCGCGCGGTTCAACACCGCCGAGCATCCGATCTTCGACTATCATGTCGTCTGCCTCGCGGGCGACGGTTGCATGCAGGAGGGCGTGGCGATGGAGGCCGTGGCGTTCGCCGGGCACCAGAAGCTCGACAACCTGATCCTCATCTACGACTCGAACGACGTTACGCTCGACGCGATGGCGAACAAGACGCAGAGCGAGAACACCGCCGCGCGCTTCAAGGCCATCGGTTGGGACGTGCAGACGATCGACGGCCATGACCTGGCCGCGATCCTGAAGGCCTTCAACAAGGCCAAGAAGACCAAGACCGGGAAGCCGCAGCTCATCATTGCCCGCACGATCATCGGCAAGGGCATCGCCGAGGTGCAGGGCACCGCGAAGGGCCACGGCGAGGGTGGGGCGAAGTTCGCCGCCACGGCGCGCGCGGGATGGGGCCTGCCCGCCGACCAGCACTTCTACGTCAGCCCCGAGGTGCGCGCGTATTTCGACGACCACAAGAAGCGCCTCGTGCGCGCGTGCAACCGCTGGCACAAGACCTACAAGGCTTGGCGCGACGCCAACCCGGGCAAGGCCGCGCTGCTCGACTCCGCCGCCAACGTCCCGAGCGCCGCGGCGCTGCTCGAGAAGATCCCGGTGTTCCCGGCCGACGCCAAGCATCCGGGCACGCGCGGCTCGGGCCGCGAGGTGCTCCAGCCCCTCGCCGCCGAGCTCCCGCTGCTCATCAGTGGCTCGGCCGACCTGCACGGCTCGACCTACAACTACATCAATGCCGACAAGGATTTCGACCCGACCAACCGCGCGGGCCGCAATCTCCGCTTCGGCATCCGCGAGCACGCCATGGCCGCGATCTGCAATGGTGTCGCCTACGACGGGCTTTTCCGTCCCTCGTGCGCGACGTTCCTCGTCTTTGCCGACTATTCGCGTCCCTCGATGCGCCTCGCCGCGCTGTCGAAGCTCCCGGTCATCTACATCTACACGCACGACTCGGTCGGGGTCGGCGAGGACGGCCCGACGCACCAGCCCGTGGAAACGGTGTCGGGCCTGCGCATGATTCCCGGGCTCGACGTGATCCGCCCCGCGGACCTCGAGGAAACCGCGGGCGCTTTTGCCGCCGCGCTCGAGCGCACGGACGGGCCCACGCTGCTGGCGCTCACCCGCCAGGCGGTGCCGAACCTCAACGACATCCCGCCGCACATCCGCCGCGCGGGCGTGCTCAAGGGCGCCTACGTGGCCCAGCAGGAAACCGCGCCGCTCACGCACCTTCTGATCGCGACCGGCAGCGAGCTCGCGCTGGCACTGGCCGCCGCAAAGGAACTCGGCGCTGGCACCCGCGTGGTCTCGATGCCGTGTTCATCGCGCTTCGACCGCCAGAGCGCCGAGTACCGCGAGAGCATCCTCCCGTCGTCGTGCCGCAAGCGCGTCGCCGTGGAGGCCGGGGTCACGAGCTTCTGGTCGAAGTACGTCGGTCTCGACGGCAAGGTCGTCGGCATCGACCGCTTCGGCCTGAGCGCCCCGGCGCCGATCGCCTTCAAGGAACTCGGCATCACCGCCGAGGCGATCGTCGCCGCCGCGCGGAGCGTGTGACCGGGCGAGGGCACCCGACTGCGGCGCCCGGCTTCCAACGCAAGAGCGTCCGCTTCGACGTCCGGCGTTGGGCGTTGGACGTTCGGCGTCCTCCCGGCCCTCCTGTGCATTAGGGCAACTTCGGAAGGCCGTGATTTGCTATTAGTTCCCAAGCAAATCTGGTCTCCGACTGGCTTTTCCTTGCGTGATGATTAGCTACCTAATTATCAGCCTCCTGATATTCAAATTTCTCCACTGCCATGCCGATGCTCCTCCTCAAGAACCTCCCTCGCTATGAGTGCCTCCTAGAGGCATCCAAGGAGTTTCCTGACTTGGATCCTTCTGCTTGCGAGGCATTTCTGCACCTGCTGCATGCGGGTGACGAGTGTTTCCGGGTGATGGAGACGAACCTCGCGGACCACGCCATTTCCCAGGGCCGCTTCGGGGTCATGATGATTCTGCTCAACCAATGCCGCTGCAATGGTGACACGGCGGCCTTGAGCCCGGCTGAGCTGGCGGATCGTACCGGTGTGACCCGGGCGACCATGACCGGGCTGATCGACACGCTGGAGCGCGACGGTTTGGTGACCCGGATGCCGGACGTGGAGGACCGTCGGATGCTCACGGTCAGCCTGACAGCCAAGGGTCGCGAAGTCTTGCACGGGATCCTGCCCGAGCATTTTCGCCGGATGGCGACCCTGATGCAGAATCTTTCGGAAACCGAGCGCCGGACGCTGGTCCAACTGCTGCTCAAGATCAAGGAGCAGGCTGCCACGCTTGCTTCCCATCCCGTCCCGCATGGTGCGACCGCCGGCTAACCTGCCGCCGCTCCGCCTGTCCATTTTTGCTCCCGCCGACCTGACTTTTTCCAACCCTTTCTCCCCATGCTCAAGAAATTCGCCATCGCCATTGCCGGATACGCTCTCGTCGTCCTCACGCTCGGCGCCGTCAAGGCCTCCCAGATCAAGGAAATGAGCTCCGTCTCCCACGTCCCGCCGGCCACGGCGGTCACGACCTACGAGGCCCGCAGCGTCGCGTGGCAGCCGACGATCAACGCGATCGGCACGCTTGCGCCCGTCGAGGGCGTGACGCTCGCCCCGGACGCCGACGGCACGATCGTGAAGATCGCCGTGGAGAACGGCGCGCACGTGAAGGCCGGCGACCTCGTCATCGAGCTCGACACAACCGTGGAGGAGGCGCAGCTCGCCGCCGCCGAGGCGCGGTCCGCCCTCGCCAAGCTCCAGCGCGACCGCGCCGTCGAGCTGGCGGCGAAGAACACCATCAGCGCCGCGGAGCTCGACACCGCCACCGCGCAGTTGAACCAGGCGACCGCCGACGTCGCGGCCATCAAGGCCACGATCGACAAGAAGCACGTGCGCGCGCCGTTCGACGGCCGCATCGGCATCCGGATGGTCAACCTCGGCCAGTTTGTCGCCCGCGGCCGCGCGGTCGTGCCGCTGCAGAAGATGGATCCCATCTACGTCAACTTCAACGTCCCCCAGCAGCAGCTCGCCGCCCTCAAGATCGGCCAGCCGGTGGTGGTCCGCGTTGACGCGCTGCCCGTGCCGTACAACGGGACGATCACCGCCATCAATTCCGAGGTCGACTCCGCGACCCGCAACATCGCCGTGCAGGCGACCCTCGCGAATCCCGAGGAGCAGCTCCGGCCCGGCATGTTCGTGCAGACCGAGGTGGAGCTCCCGCTGGGACCGCCGCAGGTGGTCGTGCCCGCCACGGCCGTGGCGTACGCGCCGTACGGCAACTCGGTGTTTGTCGTCGAAACGTTGAAGAACGCCGACGGCTCCAGCTACCTCGGTGTGCGCCAGCAGATCGTCCGGGTCGGCGCCACGCGCGGCGACCTCGTCGCGATCGAGTCCGGCCTCAAGCCGGGCGAGCAGGTCGTCACCGCCGGCGTGTTCAAGCTCCGCAACGGTGCGCACGTCGAGGTGAACAACGCTGTGCAGCCGAGCGCCAGTCCCACGCCGAAGCCGGCCAACACCTGACCGCCGTCCCGACGGGCCCCCGCCATGCTTAACAAGAGCTTCACCGATCTGTTTATCCGCAAGCCGGTCATCGCGCTGGTGGTGAACGTCGTCATCCTGGTGGTCGGCATCGTGTCCTACACGAAGCTGAACACCCGCCAGTACCCGCGCAGCGACAGCGCGGTGGTCAAGGTCGAGACGATCTACTTCGGCGCCAGCGCCGACACCGTCCGCGGCTACATCACCACCCAGCTCGAGCGCGCGATCGCGAGCGCCGACGGCATCGACTACATCGAGTCCACCAGCCTCGCCGGCATCAGCACGATCCAGGTCTACCTCCGGCTGAACTACGACACGAATGCCGCCCTCGCGCAGATCTCCTCGAAGATCGACCAGGTCCGCAACGAGCTCCCGCCCGAGGCCGAGACCCCGACCGTCGAGGTCGAGACCGCCGACAACCAGTTCGCCTCGGCGTACCTCAGCTTCTACTCCGACACCCTCGACCAGAACCAGATCACCGACTACCTGAACCGCATGGTGCAGCCGCGCCTCTCGTCCGTGAAGGGCGTGCAGCGCGCCGACGTGCTGGGCGGCCGGGTGTTCGCGATGCGCGTCTGGCTCAAGCCGCAGGAACTCGCCGCCCGCGGCCTCAGCCCGGCCGACGTCCGCGCCGCGCTCCAGGCCAACAACGCCCTCGCCGCCGTCGGCGCCACCAAGGGCTCGATGATGAGCGTCAGCCTCGTCGCCAACACCGACCTCCGCAACGTCGAGCAGTTCAAGCAGCTCGTCGTCGCCGAGCGCAACGGCGCCATCATCCGCCTCGCCGACGTGGCCGACGTCGTCCTCGGCGCCGAGGACTACAACACCGAGGTCCGCTTCGGCGGCCAGACCGCCACGTTCATGGGCATCTGGGTCCTCCCGACCGAGAGCACCGTCGAGGTCATCAAGCGCGTGCGCGACGTCCTCCCCGACATCGAGCGCAGCCTGCCCGCCGGCCTGAAGGTCAAGCTCGCCTACGACGGCACCAAGTACATCGAGGACGCGCTCCACGAGATCGTCACCACGCTGGTGGAGACGCTGCTCATCGTGACCGTCGTGATCTTCCTGTTCATGGGCTCGCTCCGGTCGGTCATGATCCCGATCGTCGCCATGCCGCTCTCGCTCATCGGCGCCATGGCGCTGATGCTGATCTTCGGGTTCACCATCAACCTCCTGACCCTGCTCGCGATCGTGCTCGCGGTCGGCATCGTGGTCGACGACGCGATCGTCGTCGTCGAGAACATCGAGCGCCACATCCGCGAGGGCAGCACGCCCGTCGACGCCGCCATCCTCGGCGCCCGCGAGCTGGTCGGCCCGGTCATCGCGATGGCCCTCACGCTCTCCGTCGTGTACGCGCCGATCGCGTTCCAGGGCGGCCTCACCGGCGCGCTCTTCCGCGAGTTCGCCCTCACGCTGGCCGGCGCGGTCGCCGTCTCCGGCTTCGTCGCCCTCACGCTCTCGCCGATGATGAGCGCGTACCTGCTCAAGGACCACGCGCACGAGGAGCAGGGCCTCAGCGGCCGGATCAACCACGGCTTCGACCGCCTGCGCGGCCTCTATGAGCGCGCCGTCGGCGCCAGCCTCGGCTGGGTGCCCGTCACCATCACCGTCGCCATCCTGCTGACCCTCCTGGTCGTGCCGTTCATCATGTTCGCCCAGCGCGAGCTGGCGCCGAAGGAGGACCAGGGCGTCGTGTTCAGCATCCTCCAGCCTTCGCCCACCGCGACGATCGACCAGAACGTGATCTTCGCGAAGGAGGTCCAGAAGATGTTCACGAGCGTTCCGGAGTACGAGAACTCGTTCCAGCTCACCTCCACCAACTTTGGTTTCTCCGGCATCATCCTCAAGCCGTGGTCCCAGCGCCACCGCACCGCGGTGCAGATCCAGGACGGCCTGCAGGGGCCGGCGGCGAAGATCGCGGGCCTGAACGTGATCGTGACGACCCCCGAGCCGCTGCCGTCGGGCGGCCAGTTCCCGATCGAGTTCGTCATCCGCTCCACGGCCGACCACCGCGAGATGATGGAGTTCGCCAACAAGCTCGTGCTTTACGCCAACACCGAGGCCAACGCCGGCGGCGGCGCGCCGACGTTCTATTTTGCCGACACCGACCTCAAGTACGACCTGCCGCAGGTCGAGCTCGAGATCGACAAGGACAAGGTTGCGTCCATGGGCCTCAGCCTGAGCTCCGTCGCCCGCGACCTCGGCGCCATGCTCGGCGGCGGCTACGTCAACCGCTTCGTCAACGACGGCCGCAGCTACCGCGTGATCCCGCAGGTCGAGCGCGGCTCGCGACTCAGCGCCGAGCAGCTCCTCGACTACCACGTGCGGGGCCCGAACGGGCAGCTCATCCCGCTCTCCACCATCGCCACGCTCCGCCAGACGGTCGAGCCGCGGTCGCTCAATCGCTTCCAGCAGCTCAACTCCGTCAAGATCACCGGCGTCGGCCCCAGCATCGACAACGCCCTCCGCAAGCTCGAGGCCAAGGCCGCCGAGATCCTGCCGCCGGGCTACTCGATCGACTACGGCGGCCAGTCCCGCCAGCTGCGGACCGAGGGTGGGGCGCTCTGGAAGGTCGCCGCGCTCGCCGTGCTGCTCATCTTCCTGGTGCTCGCCGCGCAGTTCAACAGCTTCCGCGACCCGTTCATCATCCTGCTCGGCTCGGTGCCGCTCGCGGTGATGGGCGCGCTGCTGCCGATCTTCCTGTGGAAGACGACGCTCAACATCTACTCGCAGATCGGCCTGATCACGCTCGTCGGCCTCATCGCGAAGAACGGCATCCTGATCGTGGAGTTCGCCAACACTCTCCAGGAACAGGGCGTCGCCAAGGTTGACGCCATCCGGCGCGCCGCCGCGACCCGGCTCCGTCCGGTGCTCATGACCTCCGCTGCCACCGTCTTCGGTCACATCATGCTGATCTTCGTCACCGGCCCCGGCGCCGCCGCCCGTAACAGCATAGGCTGGGTGCTGGTTGTCGGCATGGCCGTCGGCACGGTGTTCACCCTCTTCGTCGTCCCGGCGTTCTACATGCTGATCGCCCGGAATCACGTCCGGGACCGGGCCGCCGCCGAGGCCGCCGCCGGCCTTGCTTCCCCGGCCGCGGCCAAGTAGCCTGAACTTCCCTTATGCATCCCGTCCGTTCCTCCCTTCGTGCAGCGGTCCTGTTGGCCGCGGGTGTCCTGGGCGCCTCCGCGCTGCGCGCCGATCCGGCCGCGCTGCCGGCGACCCTCGACCTCAAGACCGCGATTCGCTACGCGCTTGAGGGCAATTTCGCGATCCGCCAGGCGCGCGAGCGCATCAAGCAGCAGGAGGGCGTGGTGATCGAGGTCACGGCCCGCGAGATCCCCAACATCGCGGCGTCGGGCTCGTACCAGCACAACGACCTGGAGATCACCCAGACGTCACCCGCCAGTGACCGCTACTGGGCCATCAGCCTCACCGCCACCCAGACGCTCTTCGCCGGCGGCGGCGTCCGTTCGTCGGTCAAGAGCTCCGAGCTCGCCCGCGAGGCCGCGCTGCTCGACCTCAAGTCGGTCATCAACGACGCGCTCCTCTCGGTCCGCACCGCCTACTACGGCGTCCTGCTCACCCGCGAGAAGATCAACGTGCAGGAGAAGAACCTCGAGCTGCTCCAGCAGCAGCTGAAGAACGTCACCAACCGCTTCGACGCCGGCACCGTCTCGTCCTTCGAGAAGCTCCGCGCCGAGGTCGCCGTGGCCAACGCCAAGGTGCCGCTCATCACCGCCCGCAACGACTACCGCCTCGCCGTCGAAAGCCTCCGCCAGGCCCTCGGCTTCGCCACCTCCCGCCCGGAGGACTTCGTCCGCATCCCGGATTTCACCGGCACGCTCGACTTCACTCCCGCCACCTTCGACCTCAAGTCCTCCTCCGAGGCCGCCCAGGCCAACCGCCCGGACCTCCAGCGGCTGGCCAAGCTCGCCGACGCCCGCGGCGAGGCCGTCACCGCCGCCAAGTCGTCGTACTACCCGACGCTCCAGGCCTTTGGCGGCTGGCAGCTGCGCAAGGGTTTCTCCAATGAATTCCGCGACTCCCGCGACGGCTGGCTCGTCGGCGTCCAGTCGAACTGGGCGATCTTCGACGGCCGCGCGACCGCCGGTCGCGTCGCCCAGGCCCGGTCCGTCCAGGAGCAGTCGAAGCTCGCCCTCACCGAGGCCCAGCTGAACGTCGAGATCGAGGTCCGCCGCGCCTATTCCTCGTGGCAGCAGGCCACCGAGCTCGCTGACGCCTCCCGCAAGGTCGTCGAGCAGGCCGAGGAGGCCGTCCGCCTCGCCACCGCCCGCTACGACGCCGGCACCGCCACCCAGCTCGATGTGCTGCAGGCCCAGGTCGACCTGACCACCGCCCGCACCAACCAGCTCCAGGCCTACTACTCGTACAACATCGCGACCGCCACCCTCCGCAAGGCGATGGGCCAGGCCGACGAGTTCGTCGAGAATTGACGCGTTTCTCCGGTGGCGCCCGCCCGGCGTCACCGGTCCCGCACAGCCGGCGGCCACAGGCGGGTTCGCGGTCGCCGGGTGTCACTCTCCCTGCCACCCGTGTCCCTCCGCCCCGCGACCGCTCATCCTGAATTTGCTCCCCGCCGGCGATCCTTTCCGGCAGGCTGCGGTCCAATCCCCCGCGCATGAAATCCGTCCGCCCGTTCCTCTTCGGCCTGCTGGCCGTGGTTGGCGTGATCGCGCTGGTGGTCGGCGTCGCGCTCGTGCCCGCCGTGCAGACCTGGGCCGCCCGGCGGTACGTGGCCGGCCAGCCGGGAATTGAGGTCACCCTCGACCGGGTCGCGGCCGGGTTCAACTCGGTGCGCGTCGAGGGTGTCCGGGTGGTGCGCGATGGCGCCGTGCTGGTCCTGCCGTCCGCCGAGGCCGATCTGCCGGTCGTCACCGCCGCGTGGGGCCACCAGCTGCTCGTGCACCGGCTGGTGGCTCATGGCTGGACGCTGGACCTCACCAAGCTGCAGCCGAAGCCGGCCCGCACTGTGGAGGTCCCGGCTGCCCGCGACTTTTCCCTCCTCCCGTCGGCGTATGCCGCCGATGTGCCCGCCGCGACCGCCGCGGCGTTCACCGGCATCTTCGACCGCCTCCGGCTGCCTTTTGGCCTCGCGCTCGACTCGGTGGACCTGGCGGGCGAGGTCCTGCTGCCGGCCGGGCCGGATTATCCCGCGGCCCGAATGACGCTCACGGTCACCGGCGGCGGCTTGGCGACCCGCCACCCGGGCCGGTTTGACTATACCGCCGTCGTCCGTGTCGCCGACCAAGCCGTGGCGGTGCGCGAACTCACGATCCGCGGCACGCTCGGCGTGGTCATGGACGAGCCGCAGTCGATTTCCCGTTTCGTCGCCACAACCCGCGCCGAGGTCGTCGGCCCGCAGTTCCCGCAGGGCGTGCAGCTGGTGGTCGACATTTCCGCGGCGCACGCGGCCCACGACGAGACCTACGCCATCAGCGTGGCCTCGGGCACCAAGCAGCTCGCGGCCGTCGAGATGACCTATCAGGCCGGCGTGACCCACTTCGCCGGCAGCTGGCGGGTGGACATGCGCGACACCGACCTGGCGCCGTTCGCGTTCGGCCGTGCGCTGCCGTTGTTCGAGGCTGTGGGCGACGGGCGCTTCGAGCTCGACACCGCATTCACCGAGCTCCGGACGAGCGGGCGGCTGAAGGCGAACCTCGACCGGCTCCGGGTCATCGCGGCCGAGCTGGCGGGTCTCGGCGCCCTGCGCGTCACCGCCGATTTTGACGTCGCCCAGCATGCCGGTGCCACCCGCGTCGATCGCTTGGCCGTGACCGTCGAGGGCGCGCGCCCCGTGGCGACCGTGCAGGCGCTGCAGGCGTTCGAGTTCAATCTCCGGACCGGCGAGCTGAAGGTGGCCGATCCCGCGCAGGAGTTGCTCGGGGTCGACCTCCAGGGCCTGCCGCTGGCCTGGGTGGCGCCGTTTGTCGCCAAGTTCGGCTATGCCGTGGAAGGCGGCGAGCTGCAAGGTGGGTTTGCCGCCGGGGCGCGGAACGGCGGCTTCGCGCTGCGGCCCAAGACGCCCCTCTCAATCGCGGGGCTCACGCTCGCCCGGACCGGCGGGCGCACGCTGCTCGCGGGCGTCGACGTGCTGCTGGCTCTCTCGGGCGACTACACGCCGCAGGGCTGGCAGGTCGAGCTGGCGCCATTCTCTCTGCGACGCGACGGCGCCACGCTGTTTTCCGTCGAGGGCCGCGTCGGCCAGCTCGCCGGGACCAAGCAGCCCGTCAAGGCCGTCGGCAAGTGGTCCGGCCAGCTGCCGGCGCTGCTGGCGCAGCCCGGCCTGCTCGGTGCGACCGCGCTCACCGCCGGCGATGCGCAGGGTGATTTTGCTGCGAACCTCGCGGAGAAAGCCGAGATCCAGGTGCGCCTCGAACTGCGCAATCTGGCCGCCCCGGCGGTGCCGCGGCTGCCGGCGGTGACGCTGGAAGTGCGGGCGGACCAGGAGCCGTCGGGCCGCGTGACGTTTAGTTTGCCGGTCAAGTTGGAGCGCGACGGACGGAAGTCCGATCTCACGATCAGTGGCACGGCCATGCCGCGGGAGGGCGGGGTGGCGATCGACGCCCGCGTCGCGAGTGACTTTCTGGCCGTCGAGGACGCACAGATCCTCGCCGCGCCGTTCGCCAAGCCGCCCGGCAGCTCCACCGTCCCCGCCACCGCCGCGCCCGCGGCCGCACCGGCACCGTTCTGGTCCGGGGTGACTGGACAGGTTTCGCTGGCGCTGAAGAAGGTGGTCTACAACGGCCAGTTCCAGCTGACCGACGTGGCGGGACAGCTCAATCTCGACGCCGGCAGCCTTCGACTGACCAACGGGCGCGGCGGTTTCGACAGCGACAGTGCCGTGAAGGCGGCGGGCCAGGTCACGTATGCGGCCGGGCGGCCGGAGCCGTACGAGCTGGCCGCCGATGTCGCGCTGAACAATTTCCCGACGGCCCCGGCCTTCCGGGCCATCGACCCGGCGCGGCTGCCGACGGTGGAGGCGCGCATCAACCTGACGAGCCGGCTGGCGGCGTCCGGCCGCTCGCCGGGTGACCTGGTGGAGCGCGCGCACGGCGATCTCATGGTCACGAGCAAGGGCGGGATTTTCCGCGGCCTGTCCGCCGACCTGAAAGACCGGATCCAGCGCACGCAGTCGCGGGTGACGGCGATCGCGAGCTTCCTGGGTGTGGTGCCCGACGACTACGTCAACAAGACGCGGATCCTGTCCGACATCGCCGCCGCGCTCGCGGAAATTCCCTTCGACCAGCTGAGTTTCACAGCCACGCGCGATGCCGCGCTGAATCTCCAGCTGAAGGACTTCACGCTCATCTCGCCTGAGGTGCGGGTAGTGGGGGAGGGCTCGGTGCGGGCCGTCGAGGGGGTGCCGCTGCTGGCGCAGCCGCTGGAGATGCAGCTCAACCTGGGCGCGCGCGGCAAGCTGGGCGACCTGATCCGGCGCGCCGGCCTGCTGGACAAGCGACAGGACAGCCTCGGCTACGCCGCCTTCGCCGTGCCCCTGCGCATCGGCGGCACGATCGGCAGTCCCGATACGAACGAGATCCGCACCGCGCTGCTCAACTCCGCCCTCGAGCGCAGCGGCCTGATCGACAGCCTGCTGGGGAAGTGAGGCGGCCCGGTGGGTGGTGGACTGTGGACCGTGGGCGGTGGGCGGATTCGGAATTCGAGTTCCTGATCTCGAATTTCGAACGGCTCGCACCCAATTCTTGCGCTGGGCGGCTGCCTCGCACAAATCCTGCATGGTAATCGTCCATGCCCGCCGCCCCGCTCCCCACCGTCCGCCGACGTCTGCCGTCGGGTATCCGGGTGCTGGACGGGGCCCTGTCGTCCTGGACGGCCCTGGTGCTGGCGTTCCTCTATGCGCCGATCCTCGTGCTGGTGGCGTACTCGTTCAACCAGTCGCGCCTCAACATCGTCTGGCAGGGTTTCACCTTCGAGTGGTACCGGCGGGTCCTCGACAATTCGCCGCTGCTGCGGGCCGCGCAGAACAGTCTCGTGATCGCCTGCGTCTCGACCCTGCTGTCCGTGCTGCTCGGCACCGTCGGCGCGTGGCTCCTGCATCGGTACCGGTTCGCCGGGGCGCGGACTCTGCAGACGCTGGTGGCCGTCCCGATGGTGATGCCTGAGATCCTGATGGGCATCAGCCTGCTGATCCTCTTTGCCACTGTCGGCATGGGGCTCGGCTTCGCGGCGGTGATCATCGGTCACGTGACCTTCAGCTTCCCGTTTGTCCTGGTCGCGGTGCAGGCCCGGCTCAAGGGCCTGGACCCGGCGATGGAGGAGGCCGCACTGGACCTCGGCGCGACGCCGCTGCAGGCGTTCTGGCTCGTGATCGTCCCGTGCCTGCGCCCGGCGATCGTGGCCGGGGCGCTGATGGCCTTCACGCTGTCGTGGGACGAGCTGATCGTGACGTTCTTCACAACCAACGCGGCCTCGGCGACGCTGCCGATCCGGGTGTTCGGCATGGCGAAGGTTGGGCTCAATCCGATGCTGAACGCCCTGTCCGCGATCTTCATCGTCGCGACCATCGCCTTCGTGTTCTTCTCCGACTACCTGAAGAAGCTCGGCCGCTGATGCCTTTTTCCTGCCTCCCACCATGAAACTGACCCGATACCTCCTGCCGGCGCTGATGGCGCTGTTGACTGCGACGAATGCCGCGCGTGCCGGCGAAGAGCTCAACCTGTTCGGCTGGTCCGAGTACATCCCGCAAAGCGTGCTCGACGGCTTCACCAAGGAGACCGGCATCAAGGTGAACTTCGAGACGTACGCCTCCAACGAGGAGCTGCTGTCGAAGCTCGTGGCCGGCGGCGGCGCCTACGATCTCATCCAGCCGTCCGACTACACCGCGGAGGTGATGATCCGCCAGAACCTGCTGTCGCCCCTCGACCTCGCGCAGCTCCCAAACCTCAAGAACCTCGCGCCCGAGTTTCGCCACCTGGGCCACGATCCCGAGGGGAAGTTCACCGTGCCTTATATGAGCGGCACCGTCGGCATCGTTGTGAACACCGAGCGCGTGAAGACCCCGGTCAAGGGTTACCGCGACGTCTTCACGCCGGCGTTCAAGGACCGCATCGTCGTCCTCGCCGACCCGCGCGAGCTGGTGTCGTGGGCGATGATGACCCAGGGCATCCCGATCAACCAGGTCAACCCCGAGTCGCTCGCCAAGGTCCGCCCGGTGGTCGCGGACTGGATCAAGCTGATCAAGGTGTTTGATTCCGACAGCCCGAAGACCGCGCTGCTCAACGGCGACGTCGACATCGGGGTCGTGTGGAGCGGCGAGGCCGCGATCCTTTGGAAGGAGAACAAGAAATTCCAGTACGTGCTGCCGGCGGAGGGCGTCCCGCAGTTCGTGGACGTGCTCGCGATCCCGGCCGGCGCGAAGAACAAGGCCGCGGCGCACAAGCTGATCAACTACATCCTCCGGCCCGAGGTCTCGCAGCTGATCTCCGAGGCGTTCCCGTACACCAACCCGAACGCCGAGGCCCGGAAGCTTCTCACCCCCGAGCAGCTCGCCAACCCGGCCAGCTACCCGCCCGGCCACCCGCAGCTCACGACCTTCCACGACATCGGCAAGGCCGCCGCGGACATCGACCGGCTGGTCACCGACCTCAAGAGCGCCCGGTAACGGATGAGTTCCGCCCCCGACCGTCGCACGCCCCGCTGGCGCGCCTGGCTCCTGCTCACGCCGATGATCGCGTGGCTGGTGCTGTTCGTCGTCGCGCCCACGCTGATCCTGCTGGTCTACAGCTTCTGCGAGCGCGACGAGGTCGGGCGGGTGATCTTCACGTTCTCCCTCGAGAACTACCGGCGGGTCTTCGACCCGGTCTACCTCCGCATCTTCGCGCGCTCGATCGGCTACGCCGGCCTCACCACGGTGATCTGCGTCGCGGTCGGCTACCCGGTCGCGTACTGCATCGGGCGGTCGCGGGAGGAGTGGCGCCAGCGGCTGCTGCTGCTCGTCATGGTGCCGTTCTGGACCAGCTTCCTCATCCGCACCTACGCCTGGATCACGATTCTCAAGGAGGAGGGCCTGCTCAACGGCTTCATCCGGCTGCTCGCGCCGTCGTCCAGCGGCTTGGACTTGATGTATACCCCGACCGCCGTCGTCATCGGCCTGGTGTACGCCTACCTCCCGTTCATGATCCTGCCGATCTACGGGAGCGTGGAGAAGCTCGACGGCTCGCTCATCGAAGCGGCGTACGACCTCGGCGCCGGCCCGCTGCGCGTGTTCTCGTCCGTGATCATCCCGCTCACGCTGCCCGGAATCGCCGCGGGCACGCTCCTCGTGTTTGTCCCGGCCGTCGGCATGTTCGCGATCACCGACCTCATGGGCGGCGCGCGCGTGCCGCTCATCGGCAACGTCATCCAGAACCAGTTCCTCGTGGCCCGCGACTGGCCGTTCGGCGCTGCCCTCGGGGCGGTGTTCATGGGCCTGTTTGCCGTTTCCTACTGGGTGCTGCTGCGGCTCGGTGCCCAGGAGGAGGACGGCGCCTGATGAGCACGATGGTCCACCTGCACGCGGTCACGAAGCGCTTCGGCAGCTTTGACGCGGTCCGCGAGGTCAGTCTCGAGGTCGCGGCAGGCGAATTCCTCACGCTCCTGGGCCCGTCCGGCTGCGGCAAGACGACGCTGCTGCGCCTCATGGCTGGCTTCGAGGCGCCGACCGAGGGTACCGTCGAGATCGGCGGGGAGGATGTCACGCATCTCCCGCCGTACCGCCGGCCGGTCAACCAGGT
>CAYYGV010000093.1:0-14405 GCA_964471615.1 uncultured Opitutaceae bacterium | reverse complement strand
ATCAATAGATAATTAAAGCAGTACTATTATACGCTGCGAGCAACTCCAACAACCGCGGGTTTTCACTCTGAAAACGGGGCTAATCGGGGTGTGCAGAAGCCTTCGCGGCGCCGTGCGCAAAACCGGGGTTATTCGCAGGTCCGGGGTTGTTGGCCGGTCATGAGCCGGTTGTTCACAAAGAACTCTCAGGCCGGACCGGACGCCGGGGGTACCGCTGGGCGCGAGGGACGGCGCCATTGCCGGATCAGGCCGAAGAAAATGTAGCCCAGGCAGACACACAGGAGCCCGATCTCCTTGAACACCACCAGCAGCGCGACCAGGGCAAGCAGCATCACGAACGGCTGCAGGCGGGTGCGGGTCTGGAGGTCCACGCCCTTGCCGCTGGGATAGCGGACGGTGCTCACCATCAGGACCGCGATCAGCAGCATCAGGGGCGGCAGCGCCAGCGCCCAGTACCGGAGCGAGCGGTCGATGGCGGCGAGATGGAGGAGGAACAGCACCAGCGAGGCCACCGTAGCGGCCGCAGCGGGCACCGGGAGGCCGACAAAATCCTTGTTCGTCTCCTTCTTGTCCCGGTGGAGCAGGGGATTCGTGATGACGTTGAAGCGCGCGAGACGGACCGCCGCGCAGAGCAGGTAGATGAAGCCCACGAACCAACCGATGTTGCGGAATGACTCGTAGCCCTGGGTCGGCGAGAGGATCAGGAAGAAAACCATCAGCGCCGGGGCGATGCCGAAGGAGACGACGTCCGCGAGCGAGTCGAACTCCGCGCCAAACAGCGACTCGCGGCCGCCCATGCGCGCCAGCCGGCCGTCGAGCGCGTCAAAGGCCGCCGCGCCGAAGATGAACCACACCGCCGACGTGTAGTGGTCGGCGGAGGTCTTGTTGAGGTATTCGCCCGACGGGACGGTCTCGGCGAGCCGGGCCTGGATGCAGTGGATGACTGCGACGAAGCCGCAGAAGAGGTTTCCGGCCGTCATCAGGTTCGGCAGGAAGTAGATCCGGCTCGCCTGCGTGACGTGATAGGGATCCTCGCGGGCCTCCAGGTCGTCGCTGGGGGTGGGACGGCGGAAATTCATTTCTTGGTAAGGTTCTCGAGGTATTTCCAGAACTTGGAGTGCTGCTCCACCAGCTGCTGCTCCGAGACCGGCAGCTTGTTCCGCAGCAGGAAGTCCTCGAGCGAGTTCTTGTGGAGGATGTAGTGCGTGTGGAGGGTCTCGCCCTTGACCTCGAAATAGAAGCGGTAGTCCCCGGAGCGCAGGCGGTAATACTCGCGCTCGCCGCGGTGGAAACGCCCCAACGGCTCGCGCGGATTAGCGAGATCGGACGGCTTGAGCGCGCTGATCGGCTCGATGACCTCGAGCTGGGCCAGCTTGTCGAGCCGGTTGAGCTCGTGCATGCTCTGCTCCGAAAACGTGACTTGATACATGGAAAGGTGGAAAGGCGGGCCGTCCGGTGACGGCAGGATCGCGCTCGCAGCAGGGTTCTACCCCCGGTCCGGGTCGCGGCAACGCTAATCCCGACGGAGCCGACCCTTCGGCCATCTTTCTGGTTCCCACGCGCGGCGCGGCGGGCTACATCCTCCCGCATGCCCGTCACCCTGACCGACATCCGCGCCGCCCGCCGGCGCATCGCCAGCGGCGTCATCGTCTCGCCGTGCCCGCATTCGATCCCGCTGTCGGAGATCACCGGCGCCGATGTCGCCTGCAAACTCGACAACTTCCAGCGCACCGGCTCGTTCAAGGAACGCGGCGCCCGCAACGCCCTGCTCCAGTTGCCCGGCGCCGCCCGGCGCCGCGGCGTCATCGCGGCCAGCGCCGGCAACCACGCCCTCGGTCTCGCCTACCACGGGCACCTGCTCGGCATCCCTGTGACGGTCGTGATGCCGGATTACGCGCCGCTCATCAAGATCACCACCTGCCAGCGGCTCGGCGCCAATGTCCTGGTGCGCGGCCGCGACTTCGCGGAGGCGCGCGCCGAGGCCGATCGCCTCGTGGCCGAGCAGGGCCTGACCTACATCCACGGTTTTGACGCCCCGGAAATCATCGCGGGCCAGGGCACCATGGGCCTCGAGATCCTGGAGCAGGTGCCCGACGTCGAGGCAATCGTCTGCCCGGTGGGCGGCGGCGGCCTCATCGCCGGACTCTCGCTCGCCGTGAAAAGCCTTCGGCCCCGCGTGAAGGTGATCGGCGTCGAGAGTGTCGCGACGGGCAACTTCGCTGCGGCGCTGCGCGCCCGGCACCCGGTCATGGTCCCGCGTCGCGCCACGCTGGCCGACGGCCTCGCGACCCTGACCGTAGGTGCCAACGCCTTCGCGCTCGCCCGCCGTCATGTCGACCAGGTGGTGAGCGTGGGCGAGAACTGGATCTCGCTGGCCATCCTCCGCATGCTCGAACTCGAGAAAACGGTGGTGGAAGGCGCGGCCGCCGCCCCGCTCGCGGCGCTGATGGCCGGACAGCTGCCCAAGCTGAAGGGCCGGAAGGTCGTGCTTGTGGTGGGCGGCGGCAACATCGACCCGGCGATCCTGAGCCGCGTGATCGAGAAGGGCCTGGTGAACGACGGACGCCTGACGCGCTTCACCGCGCGCATCAGTGACCGCCCGGGCGGGCTCGCCATGCTCTGCCGCGTGATCGCGGAGACCGGCGCGAGCATCAAGGACATCGCCCATGACCGCGCCTTCAGCGGGCCGGACGTGTACGAGGTCCACGCCGACTGTACGGTCGAGACCCGTGACCGCGCCCACATCGCCGCGCTGTACCGCGCGCTGAAGCGCAGCGGCTTTCCGCTCGTCGTGGCGAAATGATCCGACCGTCGCACCTCCGCCTCCTGCTGGCCCTCGGCGCCTGCCTGCTGGCGGTGGTGCGGCTGCCGGCGGTGACCGAGCTCGACATCCCGGTTTTCGCGGGCGGCTACGGGATCGCGTTCTACGAGGAGACGGCGCGGCAGTTTGAGCACGCGCGGCCCGACGTGCGCATCCGGCTGTACGGCGACCCGCGCATCGCGGATCAGCTCCGCATCCGGCTCATTGACGGCAATCCGCCGGACGCCGCCGCGGCCGCAGATATTCTCTGGCCCCAGCTGATCCGCGCGGGCCGGCTGCTCAACCTGGCGCCGTATCTTGCGCAGGATCGGAACTGGGAGGGCGATCATCCCTGGGGAGAGACCTTCCTCCCAGGAGCGCTGGACGCATGGAAAACCGGGGATGGCACCTATGGGCTGCCGTTTAGCTACGCCTGCTGGACTGTCTTCTACGACCGGAAGTTCTTCCGTGAACACCACCTCGCGCCGGCGGCGACCTGGGACGAGTTCTTCGCGCTCTGCGAGCGGATCCGCCGGCTCGGTCGCGCGCCGCTCTCGGTGCCCGGCGTCTACCTGCGCTACACCGACTGCCTGCTGCGCTCCGCGTGGTGCAGCCTGGCCGGGGCGGAGGCGTGGCCGACGTACCGGAATTCCGCGCCTGGTGTCTACCTCGATCCACGCTTCCTGCGGTCGGTCGAGACCTGGCAGCGGCTGGCGCCGTATTTCTCGCCGGGCTGGCAGGGCCTGACGCACACCGCGGCGCAGCGCGAGCTGCTCGAGGGGCGGGCGGCGATGAACATCTCGGGCTCGTGGATGGTGAATGAGATGAAGGGAAAATTCCCCGCGGACTTCGAGCTCGGGGCCATGCGGCTGCCGGTGTTCGCCGACGGCAAGGGCGACCCGCGGCTGCTGCAGGTGGGATCGGACTATTTCTTCGTCTTCGCCACGGGCGACCATGTGAAGGAGCGGGCCACGGTGGATTTCCTCCGCTTCCTCACCTCGCGCGAGCGCGCGGAGGCGTGGGTGCGGCGGGTGGACTCCCCAGTGGCGGTGCGCGGCGTGCCGGTCGAGGCCTACTCGGAGCGCATGCGAGACACCGCGGCGCTGATTGAGCAGAGCACCTCCGCCATCAACGTCGCCGCCGATCTTTCCCAGCCGCCGGCCATCCGTCAGGCGCTGACCGACGCCCGCCTCCGGCTCATGCGCGGGGAGATTACGGCGCGCGAATTTGGCGAGCGGCTCGAGGCCGCCGCCGAGGGTGAGCGTCGGCGCGCCGCGCAGCCGGGCTGGGTGGACTATCGGCATCCCGTCGCCGGCAGCCTCCTGCTCGCGCTGCTGGCCGGGTTCGGTTCGTGGCTGGCTTGGAGACAGTGGCGCCGTCGCGCGGCCCGGAAGGGAAGCGGCGATTCGAGTGGCGAGGAAAACACCAGCTTCGGCCGGCTCCGACCGCGGATGGCGATCGGTTTCGTAGGTCCGGGATTCCTGCTGTACGCGGCGCTGGTCATCGCGCCGGGCGTGATGGCGTGGCTGTGGGCGTTCACGCACTGGGATGGGCTCAACGCCCCCCGCTGGGCCGGCAGCTACAACTTCCGCTGGCTCCTGTTTGAGAGCGACGTGTTCTGGTCCGCCCTCGCGAACAACGCATTCCTCATGGTCGTGCCGGCCGTGGTGGTCGTGCCGCTCGCGCTGCTGCTCGCGACCCTGATCCACCGCGGCGTGTGGGGTGCGAACGTGTTCCGCGCCGTGTTTTTGTTTCCCAACCTGCTCGGCGGCGTGGCGGCGACGCTGCTGTGGCTGGGCGCATATGAGCCGCACGGCGGCATCGTGAACGCCGGGCTGGTCGCGCTCGGCCAACTGCTGGACAACGACTGGCTGCGCTCGTTTGAGGGTTACCCGTGGCTGGCCCAGAGCCATCTCTACTGGGCGCTGGTCCCGATCTACCTGTGGATGGCGTGCGGCTTTAACCTCATCCTCTACCTCGCCGCGATGGAGGGCATCGACCCGCAGCTCTACGAGGCGGCGGAACTGGATGGCGCCTCGCCGATTCGCCAGTTCTTCCAGGTCACGCTCCCGATGATCTGGGAAATCCTCGTGGTCAGCGCGGTGTTCCTGGTGATCACCGGCTTGAATGCCTTCGAGATGATCTGGCTGCTCACGTCGCAGGACCCGACCACCACGGCGCACACGCTCGGCACGCTGCTCGTGGCGACGATGTTCAAGGAGTTCGCGATCGGCCGCGCCACCGCGATCGCAGTGGTGCTCTTCGTGCTCGTGTTCGCCGCGAGCGCCGCGGTCATGCGCGGCCTAAAACGAGAGGCGGTGGAGTCGTGAAAAAATCCGGCCTCCATCTTTCCAGCGGCCTGATCTTCGCCGTGCTGCTCGGCTACGCGGCCTGGGTGATCTATCCGATGCTCTGGGTCGCGTACTCGTCGCTGAAGACCGACGAGGCGATCTTCCGTGAGCCGTTCGCGCTGCCGGCCGCGGGCGACCTGCAGTTCGGAAATTACGGCCAGGCGTGGCGCGAGGCGCGGTTCGGCGACTATTTCCTCAATAGCGTACAGGTAACCTTGGTGTCGGTCGCGCTGATCGTCGCACTCGGGGCGCTGGCGGCCTACGCGCTGGCGCGGTTCTACCATCCGCTAGGCCGGACCGTGTTCTGGCTGTTCCTCGCGGGCCTGATGATCCCGGCGCAGCTCTCGATCATCCCGCTCTTCTTTGAGATGCGGGCGCTGGGACTTCTGAACTCCAAGCTAGGGCTGATCCTCGTCTACACGGCGAACGGCCTGCCCTTCGCGGTGTTCATCCTGGCGGGGTTCTTCCGCTCGCTGCCCCGCTCGCTCTACGAGGCGGCGGTGATCGACGGCTGCGGCGAGTTCGCGGCGTTCTGGCGCGTGCTGCTGCCGCTGGCGCGGCCGGGACTGATGACCGTCGCGATCTTCCAGTTCATCGGCGTGTGGAAGGAGTATTTCTTCGCGTTCATGCTGATCGGCGGTGACGCCACGCAGGCTTCCCGCACGTTGCCGCTCGGCCTCGCCAACCTGTCCATCACGGCGCAATTCCGCACCGACTACGGCATGCTCTTTGCCGGCCTGGTGCTCGTCACGCTCCCGATCCTCGCGGTGTACCTGCTGCTCCAGCGGCACATCGTGAAAGGCGTCTCGGCCGGCGCGCTGAAGGGTTGAGCCGGAGACCGCCGTCATGAACCCGCGCGAACGTTTCCTGGCCACGATGCTGGGGAAGCCGTGCGACCGTCCACCGTTCTGGCTCTACTGGTGGATCTGGGGCAGCACCTGGGAGCGGTGGCAGCGCGAGGGGATGCCGAAGGAATTCCGGTCGTTCGCCGACGTGCGCGCCCATTTCGGAGCGGAGGAGACCCCGCGTGCGCTGCCGCTCCGCTGCGGGCCGTGGCCCGACCGCTCCGCCCAGGTCGCGGAGGACGCCGAGTCCGTGACGTTCATCGACAGCTGGGGCATCCGGCGGCGGAACCTCAAGGGCATCGAGGGTATGTCGGAGTTCATCGAGTGGCCGGTAAGATCGAGGGATGACTGGAAGCGGTATCGCGACCAGTACCTCAACCCGGACGATCCGTCCCGGCTCGAAACGGACTGGCGCGAGAGCGGCCGTGAGTGGATGCAGGCTGGGATCCCAGTGCAGCTCGGATCGTTTCCGGATGTCGGCATCTTCGGCTCGCTGCGCTGGCTGCTCGGGGACGAGGAGTGCCTGATGACGTTTTGCGAGGACCCGGACTGGGTGCACGAAATCATGGGGCACATGACCGACCTCTATCTCGCCGTCTTCCGCCGGGCCGTGCGCGAGGTGAGGGTTGACCTGATCCACCTCTGGGAGGACATGTGCGGCAAGCAGGGGCCACTGATCTCGCCGGCGCATTGGCGCGAGTTCATGGGACCGTGCTATCGGCGCATCGCGGACTTTGCGCGCGAGCACCAAATCCCGGTGATCTCCGTCGATACCGACGGCCAGCCGGACCTCATTGTGCCACCGATGATGGAAGCCGGCGTGAACTACCTGTTTCCGATGGAGGTCGCGGCCGGGGCGGACGTGAACGAGTACCGGAGAAAATACCCGGGCCTGGCCCTGATGGGTGGCATCGACAAGCGCGCGCTGGCGCAGGGACCCGCCGCGATTGACGCGGAACTCGAACGCATCCGCCCGGCGCTGGAAAGCGGACGCTACATCCCCGACCTCGACCACCACGTGCCGGATGACGTCTCGTGGCCGAATTTCTGCCACTACGCCACCCGGCTCCGAGCCATGGTGGTGGGGTGAGAAAAACGACGCTCAGGGAGTCGGGGTCGGCGTGACCTGGAAGGTCTCCGTGCGGGTCTCGACCGTGCCGTCGGGCTTCGTGACCTGGATCGTCCGCGTGCCGGAGCCGTCGGCGTTAACCTGTCGTGCAACCTCGCGCTCCGTCGTCTTGCCTTGCGGGCCGGTCACCGTGGACGTGCGAGTCACCGCGCCGGGAGCAGTGTGGCTCACCGTGTCGGTGTAGGTGCCGGTCTGGCCGTTGGGGCCCGTGACGGTCCCGGTCGTGGTCCGGCCGGTGTCCGTCTTGCTCGTCGTCTGTGCATACGTCGAGGTGCCGCCCTTGGGCCCGGTGATCGTGCCCGCGCCGGAGACGGTGCCGTCGGCGTTCTTGGTGAGCGTGCCCTGACGGGAAGTGGTGCGGCCGTTGAAGCCGGTGGAGCTGGAGTTGACCGTGCCGGTGCCGGTGGACTTGTCCCAGGTGCGGTCCGACGTGTGGGTCGCGGTCTTGCCGTCCTGATTCGTGAGCGTGGTGTCGCGCGTCCGCTCGCCACCGCCGCTCGTGGTGGTCGAGTTGACGGTCCCGCTGCCGCCGTTGCTGTTCTGGTAAGTACCAGTGCGAGTGCGGCTGTGCTTCGGCTTGGCCGCGCCGGACTCGGCGGCGTTGCTGGTGGGGGCGAGCAGGCAGGCGGCGACGCCAGCGATGATGATCGCAGCGAGGAGTTTGAAGGCAGGATCGTTCTTCATGGTCAACAGGAGGTGATTATGGACCGGTTGACGCGGCCCGCTGGGGAGCAGTTTCACCCCTCCCAGATAAAAAACCCCGTAAATCCTGCAAGCGCCTGTAACCGGACCGAAGCCGGCAGCGTAGCGCGGCAGCTACCTGACGCGGGAACAGGAGATGCAGTCGCGCGGCTCGGGACCGATCGTCGGGCAGACATGCCAGCGGCGCAGGATGCCCTCGCGCTGCATGCCGGCCTTCTCCATCACGCGGGCGGAGGAAGCGTTCTCGGTGTCGCAGAACGCCCAAGCCCGATAAATGCCGGGCTGTGCCAGCGACCAATCCACCAGCCAGCGCAACGGTTCCGCCATCAGGCCCTGACCCCAGTGTTTCTTGCCGAGGACATATCCAAACACCACCTGATGCCGATTGACCGAAAGACCGATCGAGCCGGCAACCTCCTGGTTGGCACGGAGGCGCAGGAGCCAGGTGTGATGTCCTTGCCCGGTGCGCCAGGTCTCCTCGCACATCTTGAGAAACTCAGCGAGCGGCGCCACGTCGGCGTAGGCTTTCCACGCCAGGTAGCGCGTGACCTCCGGATCGTTGGCGTAGGCGGCGAACACGTCCAGGGCATCCGCCACCGTGAGCGGCTTGGCCGTCAGGCGGGCGGTTTCGAAGGACTCGGGTGGGCGGAGCATAGGAGTCCTAGGTGGTTTTCTGCCATGAACCCGACTGCATCGAGTCGAGTAGAGCGCCGAGCACGCGTTGGGCCGCCAGACCGTCGGCAAACGTCGGGAAATCCACCTTCTCGCCGCGGATCGCCGGCACGATGGCCGCCGGCGTGCTCGGGCCCTGCCGGCCGGCGAAATCCGTCGGCAACCGTTGCAGCGGCAGATCCGTGCGCCAGGTCGCATAACGCGTGAGCGTGGCGCCGGCGCGCAGCCAGATCTCGTCGGGATGATCCGAGTGGATCGCCAGCGTGCCGCGCTCGCCGGAGACCTCGATGCGGAAGTAGTTGCCGTAGCCCGGCGCGACCTGGGTGGTCTCGAACGTGCCCACAACCCCGCCGGTGAGCTCCGCGAGAAACGCCGCGTTCGTGTCGGTGGTAACAGCCCGGCGCTGTCCCGCCGCGTCGGGCTTCTCGGCGATCAGCCGCTGGGCGAGGCCCACGACACGCTGAAAGCCGAGGCCGGTCACGAAACGCACGCCATCAATCATGTGCACGCCGAGATCACCGAGTGCGCCGAAGCCGGCGAGCGTGACGTCATTCCGCCAGGAGTACGGCGTGGCGGGCGCGCCGAGGAAGCTCTGGAGATAGACGGTGTTCACGCGGGTCAGCCGGCCGAGCTCGCCAGCGGCGATCAGCTCGCGGGCGAACCGGAACGACGCAACGTTCCGGTAGGAGAAGTTGATGTTGCCCAGCCGGCCCGCGGCGGCCCGCGCCGCTTCCATCTCCTCGGCCTCAGCCACCGTCATCGCGAGGGGCTTCTCGCACGCGACGTGCGCCCCGTGCTTCAGCGCGAGGAGCGTGAACGGATGGTGAAATTTGTTGGGCGTGCAGATCGAGACGAGGTCCGGCCGGGTCTCCTTGACCATCTTCTCCGCGTCCTGAAACCGCGGCGCGACTGCGTGGGCTTCCGGCACGCGCCAGGTTTTCGGATCAGTGACGTCGGCAAACCCCACGACCTTTACGCCGGGTTGGGAGGCGATCTGCGTGAGGTGGAGCTGGGCGATGCCACCCATGCCAATGACCGCATAACGGAGTTCCGGGGCGCTCATGACCCGCCACCATGCCGGATCCTCCCGGGCGTGTAACGCGAAAACGCGTCAGCGTCTGCCGGGCAGATTAGCCACGAAGCTCACCAAGAACACGAAGCCCAGATTGGAAAGGGCGGAGGACGACACAGAGATCACGGAGGATGCACCGAGATCACTGAGCACCGACCCCGATTCGGCTGAAGCACTGCGGGACCCGATAGGCTCTGTGTTCCCTCCGTGCCGCCTCAGTGCACTCTGTGGCGTCAACCCACACCAAAATAGCTACAGGGGACTGAACTTGGTGGGCTTCGTGCCCTTGGTGGTTGAATTGGACCGCGGGAAGGCGGTACCGGTGTCAACCCACGGTTACTTTGCGGCCTGCGCGGACTCGACCCAGCGGGAGAGCGCGGCGATCTGGGCGTCGGTCAGGCGCGCGTCGGCGTGCATCAGGGTGTAGGAACGCAGCGGCATGCCGTGGTCCTTCACCTCGTCGATGATCTCGTCGAGCTTCTTGGCCTGGCGCTTCGCGTTGTAGGTGCCGAAGTCCGAGAAATTCAGGTGCCGCTTGCCGTCCTTGACGTGCTTGGCGAGCCACCAGCCGACCGGCTGGATCTCCGCGTACCAGGGATAGTGCGTGGTGTTCGAGTGACAGTCGTAGCAGGCGACGGCCAGGACCTGCTTCACGTCGGCCGGGGCCGGATGCATGACGGTCAGGTCGTTGGCTCCAGTGAAGGGCTCGGCCGCGGAGACATTCTTCGCGGGACGGATGAACTGGATGGCCGCGAGGAGGATGACCACAGCGATTAGGATCTTGGATTTCATGAAGGAGAATTGACCGCGACCGCCGATGCGACTTCCGGGTTCCGGCCGCGGGCTGGTTACTCTGGTAGCCGCTTGATGCGTTCCTTGAGCGGCGGATGGGTCGAGAAGATCACGTGAGGATCGCCGCCGTTCCGGTCCAGAAGGACCAGCACGCCGCGCAGGCCGCCGGAGGCGTAGCCGGTGGTGACGGCCAGGCTGCGTCCCTCCTTGTCGGCGTCGTATTCCGTGAGGGGATCGAAGCCCTTCTCGCACAGCGTCGTGAGGATCTTTTCCACGCCGAGGTCGAATTGCTTGAGCTGGGCCTCCAGCTGACGTGCGTCGCCGCTGCGCTCCGCCACGAGGCTGGTCGCGCCCGAGATAAACTCCCCGCGCTCGACGATGGTGAGCGCGTGACGCCGGGTGATGTGGGCGATCTCGTGGCCGAGGATGCCGGCCAGCGCGTCGTCGCTCTCCGCCAGGTCGTATAGCCCGCGGGTGATGAACACATAGCCGTCAGGGGCTGAGAAGGCGTTGACCGAGTCGGAATTCAGGACGCCGAACCGCCAGTCGAGCTCCGGCCGGCTCGAGTAGCGACCGAGGGCGCGGCCCACGAGATTGACGCGGCGCATGATGGCCTCGTCGCGCACCAGACCTCCGTAGCGACCAACGATCTCGAGCGCGACGGAGTCGCCGATCACGCGTTCCTCGGCCGGACCAATCTTGGTGGCGGCCTTGGCGACCTTGCCGACGCTCTTCAGGGTATCCATGCCCTTCGAGAGCTTGCCGAAATCGAACTGGCCGCGGGCGCCCGCGGCGAGCGCCAGGGAAAGCACCAGGCAGGAGAGGGCTCTCATTGGAACTCTCCTTTCTTCTGTTCCTGGAGGAACTTTTCGACCTCCTCGGCGGTGATCGCGTGACACTCCGAGAGCAGCCAGGTCAGGTCACCCGACGCGTTGCCGAGATGGCGGCGGTTCGCGTAGTCCGACGCGGCCGGCGTGAGCGGGCGGGCGGCGGCGGTGGCGGTGGTTTGGCTCGCCGCGAGCGGGACCCCCTCGAGCCCCTTAATGTCGGCCGGCTTGTTCTCGGAGACGTTGCCGTTGAAAACCCAGCCGGCCATGGCCCCGTCGCTGACCCGCAGCCAGGCTCCGCGGACCTCGTCGACCTTCAGCTTGTGGCCGAACTCAACCTTGGCCGCTGGTGACGCCATGGGCTGGGGCTCGGACAGCAGGCGGGTTTCGTAGCGCTTGGAGTAGACCACTCCACCCGCGGCGATCGCGGCTTCGAGCACCGCGGCGGAGACCAACAGCCCGGCGGACGCGGCCAGCCAGGCGGGGATCGGGGTTTTCATTTGGATTTCAGGGTGACAATCGGTTCCCAGTCGGCCGGGGGCGGCTCGGCGGCAAACTGCCGGGACTGGTCCCGCAGCTCGCGGGTCAGATCATCGGTGGGCATCACTTCGAGCGCACGGTCAAAATCCGCGGCCGCCTCGGAAAAACGGCGGGACGCAAAATGACCGTAACCCCGGCCGTAGGCCGCCAGGAAGGACTGCTGTTCGGTCGTCAGCTGCTCGGGGCGACCCACCAACTCAAACACCTCGACGGCGGTCAGCTTGCCCTTCACCCGCAGTCGAGTGAGGGGACGCAGCGCGAATTTTCCGGCGACGGCGCGGGCGGTGTTCTCGCCGAGCATGATCTCAGTGCCGAACTCCTTGTTCGCTCCTTCGAGGCGTGAGGCCAGGTTCACCGCGTCGCCGAGGACGGTGTAGTTCTTCTTCCGGTCGGAACCGAGATTACCCACCAGCATCTCGCCGGTGTTGATGCCGATCCGCATCGCGAGCGTGTAGCCGTGGGTGCGACGAAGGTCGGCATTGATGCGCGCCAGGACCTCGCGGGCCGCCAGCGCGCCCGTACAGGCGGCCTCGGCGTGATCGGGATTCGACGCCGGGGCGCCAAACACGGCCATCACGGCGTCCCCGATGTATTTGTCGATGTAGGCGCCGTGGTCGATCAGGCACTCGCTCATCTCCTGAAGGTAGCGGTTGACCACCTGCATCAGTTCTTCAGGCGGCAGTTTCTCCGAAAGGTCGGTGAAGCCGGCCAGGTCGGAGAAATAAACCGTCGCGGAACGCTTCTCACCGCCAAGACGAATCGCCGCCGGGTCCTTCATCAGGAGCTCCACGACCCCGGGGTCCACATAGGATCCGAACATCGCCTGGATCTCACGCTTGCGCTGCTGCTCGCGCCAGAAGTTCTCCGCCACCACGCCAAGCAGCGCCAGCAGCACGGCAGTGAACGGGGTCGCAGGCGGAAAGAACCAGCCGCCGGACAGTGCCGCATATGATCCGCCGAGCAGCAGGACTACGAAGCCAGCGGCCCAGACTGTCGGAAAAACGAGGCCCGTCCGCCGGGCCGCTGTCAGAACGAGAGCCGCCACGGCGAGAGCAGCCACCAGCCACCCGCTCCAGACGGGAACCTGGGTGATGAACCCGCCGCTGACCAGATTGGTCCACGCGGTCCAGTGCAGGAGCACAGCCGGCTCGAGTTTGCCGACGGGCAGGGCCTTGAGATCGAAGGTCCCGCTGGCATTGGCGCCCACAAATACTGTGCGTCCCCTAATCAGGTCAGACTCGGGACCGGTCAACGGAGGCTCCGCCGCCAGCGCGGCGGCCACGGCCTCCGGTTCGGCATCAGGCGCCGCCGTGGCGACCCGCAGAAGGATGGGGGCCCCGGCCCCGATGAACGGCTGGGCGGACAGCACTGGCACCCCGCGGGCCGAGATCTCGGCCTGACCTCCATGCCACCGGAGCAATCCACCCGCGACCGTTGGCGCCGGATTGAAGGCCGCCGCAGCCAGCGAGCCCGGCACGAGATAACGGCGCGCCATGCCGTCGGAATCTGGCCGAAAGTCGACCAACCCAGTCCGCGGAGTCCGGAAATAGGCGGCATGGGCCGCGGTGAAGGTATCCGGCCAGAAGACCGGCCCGCGCTCGGAGGTGCGCGCCAGCACCACCCCCGGAGTGACGGCGGCCACGCTGGCCAGCAGCAGGTCCTGCTCGGCCGCTCCGGATTCCTCGAGGAAGGTGAAATCCATCACGATGCGCTCCGCCCCCGCCTGCCGCAGTCCCACGATGAGCTGCGCGAACACCCCGCGAGGAAATGGCCACCGGAAACCCTTCTCGCTGAGGGCGCGGAGCGTGTTCTCGTCGATCAACACCAAGGCTGAGTTCGCCGGCAGCGGCGGAGTTCGCAACGGATGACGGCTGGCCAAGTCGAAGAACGCGCGATCCAGCGCTTGGCGAAAGGGCGACGCGTGAAACGCCACGACCAGCAGGGCTGCCGGCAGAAGCCAGGACCAGCGCAGCGCCCGGGCACTCGGACGGAAATCGGCCACGGCCGATTAGGAACAGCCGGGACCGTCCTCGGCAAGCGCGCGGGCCGCTGGGCGAAACGATTGCCTGCCGGCGGGCGCCGCCGCAGGCTGGCCGAGTCGCCCGCGGTGCCGAACCCGGGAACCTGCGCCCGTGGAACCCGTCAACCCGCCCACCGATTGCCTGCGCTGCGGCGTCTGCTGCTTTGGCGACACCAACACCTTCGTCCGGGTCACCGGCGACGACTGGGCGCGGCTAGGGAAAGACGCCGACCGGCTGGCGCACTTCGTCGGAAACCGGGCGTTCATGCGGATGACAGCCGGGCATTGCGCTGCTCTAGAGATCCGCCGGGACGAGACGGAGGGCACGGTCTTCTTTTGCACTGTCTACGCGCGGCGGCCGCAGGCCTGTCGGGACCTCGGGCGGGGTTCGCCGGAGTGTGCGGCCGAACTGGAGCGCAAGGCCGGCGCCGTGCACGGTCCCGGCGGACTTCGGTGACATAACCGCACGGTTATCCTTGGCGGCCAGCGGGTCGCTCCCTACAAGCGGGACTGGATTTCCCTCATCGTGACTTCTTCGTCCCGTCCCACCGCCCCAGTCGAAATTCGTCCCCTCCAGAAGCTGATGGCGGCCAACCGCGCCGAGATCGCGGTCCGCATCTTCCGCGCCGGCACCGAGCTCGGCCTCCGCACCGTG
>CAYYGV010000092.1:0-14578 GCA_964471615.1 uncultured Opitutaceae bacterium | reverse complement strand
GCTGCGAGGGCGTCCGCGCCCACCGCATGTGCCGCCCGGGCGACATTCTCACCCTCTCGATCAAGCCGAAGCGCATGAAGATGCCGCTGGCGACGTTCGAAGGCTCGATCCGCGTTGGCCAGGAGAAGGCCGCGATCGCTGAGGAGATCACGCTCACCTTTGGCTTCGCCGAGGCTCCCAGCCAACCGGTTCCCGCCAAGGAGCCTGCCGTGGTCGTGAACGGCTCGAACGGCGCCCACTCGCCGACGCCCCTCCGCGCGGCGGTCAGCAGCCCGTGAGTTGATTCGGGATTCCGGAGGTCGGATACCGGATTTCCTGTCAGGCCTTCCGCGGAAGGCGCGTTGCCATGCCCCGCGGTGAAGTGTCGGCCTCCGACGCTATCCACCCAGGTGCGAGGTTTCGGCTTGAGCACCCCGGAATCTGCAATCCGGAGTCCGGAATCCAAAGTCCGCCCTCGCTGTTGACCATCGCGCGCGAAGTGACTTCATCGGAGGTAGTTCATTGGCTTCCGCGCGAACCGTCGGCTCTCCGGCGGGTCTGGCGCTGAGGCGCCGCCACAATCACTGCATGCCCAGAGTCTTCATCACCGGCCTCGGCTTCATCACCAGCATCGGCAACGACGCGGCCCGCGTCACCGCCAGCCTGCGCGAGTTGCGGCACGGGTTCATGCTGTACCCGCCGTTCCAGGATCCCTCGATCCCCGTCAAGGTGGCGGCGCCGGTGCGGGACTTCGCGATGGACTCCACGGACTGCGAGGACTGGACCCTGCCGGCACCGTACACGATCAAGCGCGAGGTCCTGCGCGGCATGTCGCCCAATGTCGTCTACGCCTGGTGCGCGATGCTCCAGGCGGTGGCTGACGCGAAGCTGAGCGACGCAGACGTCTCGAATGTCCAGACCGGTCTCTACGCCGCGTCCGGCGGCTCGCCTTACTTCATGGGCAACATGATGCACCGCATGCACACCATGGGTGTGATGCGCTGCTCGCCGCTCGGCATCGTCGCCTCGATCGCCGGCACGGTGCAGTTCAACCTCGTGGCCCACTTCAAGATCAAGGGTTCCTCCTGCGGCTTTGCCTCCGCCTGCGCCTCGTCGTCGCACGCCCTCGGCTACGCGTTCGACGACATCTCCCTCGGCCGCCAGCAGCGCATGTTCGTCGTCGGCGCCGAGGACGGCAATGTCGACGCGATCCTGCCGTTTGCCGGCATGCGCGCGCTGTCGCTCCAGACCGACCCCAATGTCGCCTCGCGGCCCTTTGACGTGGCCCGCGACGGCTTTGTCGGGACCGGCGGCGGCGTGGTGCTCGTGCTGGAGTCGGAGGACGAGGTGGCTCGCCGCGGGGTCACGCCCTACTGCGAGGTGGTCGGCTGGGGCCAGGCATCCGACGGCCACAATGTTGCGATTTCCCATCCCGAGGGTCACGGTCTCCGGACCGCGATGGAGACGGCGCTGCGCGTCACCCGCACCGCCCCCGAGGCGGTGGACTACGTGAACGCCCACGCGACCTCGACGCCGATCGGCGACGCCTCCGAGGCGCGGGCCCTCAAGGCGGTCTTCGGCGCCAACGGCGCGCGTCCCGCCATCAGCAGCACGAAATCCCTCACCGGCCACGGTCTCTCGCTTGCGGGCGCGATGGAGAGCAGCTTCTGCGCCCTTGCGATCCGCGACGGCTTCACGCCTGGGTCGGCGCACATCACCCGGCTCGATCCCGAGTGCGCCGGCCTGAACATCATCCGAACCTCGCTGCCCACCGGGCCGAGCGTCGTGGTGAACAACGCCAGCGGCTTCGGCGGCGCCAACGTCGCCCTGGTGTTCAGGAAAGCCCGCTAACCGTGCCGACCGCCCGCGTCTCCGCGCACTACCGCACCGCGTTTGTCACCGGCGCGAGCACCGGCCTGGGTCGCGCCTTCGCCGAGATGCTCCTGGCCGACGGGGTGGCCGTGTGGGGCACGGCCCGCGACGTGGCGCGGCTCGCGCCCCTGTCCGGCCAGCCGGGTTTCCATGCGGTGGCGCTCGACCTGCGTGACGGCGACCGGGCCGAGGCCGTCTTTGGCGCCGCGGCGCAGGCGGCCGGAGGGTTCGACCTCGTGATCAACAACGCCGGCTACGGCGTGTTCGGCGGATTTGCCGCGACCGACTTTGCAGTTTGGCAGGAACAGCTCCAGGTCATGCTGGTGAACACCGCTCGGCTGAGCCACGCGGCCCTCCGGCAGTTCGCCGGCCGCCCGGCGGCCGCGCTGGTGAACATCTCGTCGCTCGCCGCCGAATTCCCGCTGCCGTACCAGTCGGCCTACAATGTGACCAAGGCCGGCCTGACCGCGCTGAACGAGAGCCTCCTGATCGAGACCGCCGGCACGCCGGTGGTGATTCTCGACGTGCGGCCCGGCGACTTCCAGACCGACTTCGAGGGTTCGGTGCGCCGAGCCGAGGGTGGCGACACGCCGCGGGCCCGCCGGGCGTGGGCGGCCTTCGAGCGGATGATGCGGTCCGGACCCGCCCCGGCCGAGGCCGCGGCCGCCCTGCGCCGGGCGCTGCTGCGCCGCCGCAGTGGCACGGTCCGGATGGGACGGTTTTTCCAGGCGGTCGTCGCGCCGTTCATCTCGCGGTTTGGCTCGCTGCCGCTGCGCCGGCGGGTCCAATCCCGCTATTTCGACCTCGACTGACCGATGTCCAAGCTCCGCATCCTAGTCCTGACTTCGAGCACCGGCGGCGGCCACGACGCCCGCGCGGAGGCGTTCGCCGAGTGGTGCTTCCAGCTCTACCGGCACGAGGTCGATGTCCGCATTGAGCAGATGCTGGAGCGCTCCTCGGTTGTCAACCGGGCCGGCGTCAATTTCTACAACCGCATCCAGAAGGCCGCGCCGTGGGTCCACGTCTGGTTCTACACGATCGTCGAGGTCCTCAGCTACCTGAACCGGCGGCGCGTGACGTTTGGCTCGCGCTACTACGAGCAGGTCCTGCGCGAGTACCGGCCGCACCTGATCTTCAGCGTGCACGACTGCCTCAACCGCGGCTATTTTCAGCTCGCGCGCAAGGTCCTCGGCCCGGACAAGGTGCGCTGCGCGACCTACTGCGGCGAGTTCTCGGGCGGGTGGGGTTACTCGCGGAACTGGATCGAGCCGACGGTCGACCTCTACATCTCCCGCACTCCGACCGCGCGCGACTTCGCCGTGAAGAAGGGCATCCCGACCGAGAAAGCCCGCGTGCGGGGCTACCTGATGCTGCCGCGCGCGCACCTCGAGGTGATCCCGCCCGGCGAGCGCGCCGTCTTTCGCGAGAAGCGCCTCGGCCTGCGCCCGGACCTGTTCACGGTGTTCCTCGCCACGGGCGGCAACGGCGCGAACAACCATCTCTCCCTCCTGCCGGCGCTCGTGAAGTACGCCGACCGGGTCCAGGCGATCATCATCTGCGGCAAGAACAAGCAGGTCTACAACGAGCTGGTCCACTGGCGCGCGATCCATCCCGAGTTCAACTGCTACCTCGAGGGCTATTCGGAGATCGTCCACCTGCTCATGCAGGTCAGCGACGCGATCGTGACCCGCGGGGGCACCACGACCTGCGCCAAGGCGCTCCATTTCGAGTGCCCGATCATCTTCAACGCCTTCGGCGGCATCATGCCCCAGGAGCGGCTCACGTGGAAGTTCTTCCACAACGGCGCCGAGTCCGAGAAGGTCGAGTCGGCCTCCGATTTCGCCGCGATTGTCGACCGCTGGATGAGCGACCCCGGCGACTACGCTCGGTCGCGCGAGCGCTTCCTCAAGCTCCGCTACGTCGAGGACCCGACCGTCGTGATCGACGAGCTGGTCGGCCTGGCCAACGAGGTCGGCCGCGCCAAGCTCAAGCGCCGCGTCTTCCCGCCCCCCAACGGCAAGCCCAACACCTGAGTCCGGACGCCCAGGAGGCAACGGAGTGTGTGTGAACCGGTAATTTCCGCTAATCCGGAAAATCTGGTTCGAAACCCATTAGCGCGGATTAGCGGAAATTAGCGGTTCCCCTTCCGTTCCCTCCTGTGAATCCCGTTTGGTTTCGCCGCAGAATATTTCGTGGCGTCGCGGGTTTTTCCGCCTAGGGTCCGCGGCATCTTGCCCGACTCCAAGCCCGTCATCGCCTACCTCTTCACGACGTTTCCCAAGAACACGGAGACCTTCCTCCAGCGGGAGATCATCGCCATGAAGGCGCACGGGGTCTCGATGCGACTCTACTCCCTGTGGGGCGGCGGCGGCTCGTTCCGCGGGCTGCCGGTGGCGCACTTTAACAAGTGGAAGCTCCTGACGCTGTTCTGGATGATTCCGTACGAGTCGTGGCGCCGGCCCGAGGTGCTGCGCGAGGTCCTGCACGGGCTCTTCACCCGCCGGCCGCCGTCGTGGCTCAATTTCTGGGAGAACATGCTCGGCGCGGGCTTCGCCTGTCTCTGGGCCCGTTCGTTTCGCCGCGACCCTCCCACGCTCATCCACGCCGCCTGGGGCGGCGGCCCGGCCACCGCCGCGTGGCTGCTCTGGCGCATGGATGGGCACCGCTACAGCGCCGCTGCCCACGCCTACGACATTTACGAGCACGGCGGTGACTGGTGGCTCGTCGACAAGCTCGAGCACGCCGCGTTCGTTCACACCTCGACCGAGATGGGGCGTCAGGCGCTGCTCGCGCGCGGCCTCCCCGCGTCCCAGGTCCTCTGCATCCGGCGCGGCCTCGACCGGCTCCGGCCCCTCAAGCGCCTGCGCGCCTCGCGGCATCCGCTCCACCTCCTCTGCGTGGCCCGCCTCGTCGAGAAGAAGGGCCTCGACCACCAGCTGCGCATCTACGCCGCCCTCCAGGCGGCCGGGATCGAGTTCGAGGCTCACGTCGTCGGCGACGGCCCGCTGCGCCCGGCCCTCGAGCAGCTCGCCGGCGAGCTCGGCGTCGCCGCCCGCGTCACCTTCACCGGCCACCTGCCGCAGCACGAGGTCTGGAACCAGCTCGAGTGGGCCGACGTGCTCCTGCACACCGGCGTGATCGCGGCCAGCGGCGACCGCGACGGCCTGCCGAACGTGATCCCGGAGGCCATGTCCATCGGGACGCTGGTGATGACATCGCCCGCGGCCGCCACGACCGAGGCGATCACCGACATGGTGACCGGCCTCGTCGCGCCCGCCACGTCGCCGGACCAGTGGGTCGCGGGCCTGCGCCGGCTCGGCCACGACGACGCGCTGGCCGAGAAGCTGCGCGCCGCGGCGCACCGCTGGGTGGAGGAGAATTTCGACGCGCACAAGAACGCCGAGCGCCTGCTCGGGCATTTCGAACGGACCATTCAGGCGCCGGTTCGCTGACATGATCTACCTCGACGTCACCAAGACCGGAAAATCGGCCCACCGCTCCGGGCTGATGCGGGTGACGGGGCGACTGCGGGACGAACTCGGGACCGCTGCGACGCCGGTGCGCTGGACCGAGTGGGACCGGGTGCTGCGGCCGGACGACTGGTTTCTCACGGCTGAGCTGTTTTCCGAGGCGGAGCGACCGGGCGTGGGTGAGTTCCTGCGCACGTCGCCGGGCCGGAAGGCGGCGATCTTTCCGGACGCGATCCCGCTGAAGCATCCGCACATCACGTGGCCCCACAGCGTCGCGCGCCACCCGGGCTACATGAAGCTGCTGGCGTCATTCGACCACGTCTGGGGCATCTCGACGGCGGTGCGCGACGATCTCGTCGGCTTCTGGCGCTGGCAGGGACTCGAGCGGGTGCCGCCGGTCGAGGTGCTGACCCTCGGCGCGGACTTCGACGGCTCGCCGCGAATCACGGCCAGTCGGGCGCCGCGGCCGCCCGGAGTCAGGCCGAGCCTGCTCTGCGTCGGCATCCTCGAGCCGCGCAAGAACCAGACGTTCCTGCTCGACACGTGCGAGTACCTGTGGGGCGAGGGTGTGGCCTTCGATCTTCACGTGGTGGGCCGGGTCAATCCGCACTTTGGCGCGCCGATCGTGGCGCAAATCCGGGAACTGCGGAATCGCCACCCGGAGGTTCAGCATCACGAGGGGGTGGGAGACGCCGAGCTGGCGCGACTCTACGCGGAGGCGCGGGCGACGGTGTTCCCGACGATTGCGGAAGGCTGCGGCCTGCCGGTGCTGGAGTCGCTCTGGCGGGGCGTGCCCTGCGTGTGCAGCGATCTGCCGGTGCTGATGGAAAACGCGGGCGGCGGCGGCTGCCTGGCGGCCGCGGTTAACGACCGCGCAGCGTGGCGCACCGCGCTCTGGGAGATCCTGACGGACGATGCGCTCTGGTCGCGGCTAGCGACCGAAGCGACAACCCGGCCGCTGCCGACCTGGGCCGAGACGGCCGCAACGATCAGGGCGCGGTTGCTTGGTGGTAGTTGAAAGTTGAAGGTCGTCAGTTGAAAGCCGGGACCGGAGAAGGTTGGCGAAGACCGAAGGCGACGCTCAACGCATCCGCCCTTTCAACCTTCAACGCTCAACTATCTACCGCGCTCCCGCACCGCGGGAGCGCTCAGAGCTTCTTGGCCGCGTAGGCGATGGCCTCGCCGATCTTTTCGATCTGCTCGTCGGTGTGCATCGCGGAGATCGCGGTGCGGACGAGGTCCTTGCCGGCGGGCACCGCCGGGGCGATGGACATCACGGTGAAGACGCCCTTGTCGAGCAGCGCCTTCCAGAAGGGGTACACGCGCTCCTTCGAACCCAGCACGATCGGCACGGCCGGCGTCTCGCTGTCCCAGGTGTCGAGGCCGATCTGCTTGAGGATGGCCTTGTACTTCTTGGTGTTGGCCCAGAGGCGCGTGAGGTGCTCGGGCTCGTTCTGCATGATCTCGAGCGCGGCCATCGCGGCGGCGGCCTGGCCGGCGCAGATCGCGGCCGAGAAGATCGTCTGCTTCGAGTTGGTGCGCAGGTACTCGATCACGTCGCGCGAGCCGGCGACGTAGCCGCCGGTGCTGGCGAGCGACTTCGAGAGGGAGCCGCAGATCAGGTCGACCTTCTCGTTGAGCCCGAAATGGTCGGTGGTGCCGCGGCCCTGGCGGCCCAGCACGCCGAAGCCGTGGGCGTCGTCGAGGACCGTGAAGCAGCCGTACTCCTCGGCGATCTCGGTCAGCTCCGGCAGGCGGGCGATGTGACCCTCCATCGAGTACACGCCCTCGACGACGAGCAGCTTGGCGGCGTCGCTGTTGCACGACGCGATGACCTCGCGGAGGTCGTCGGGACTGTTGTGCGAGAAGCGTTCCACCGTCGCGCGGGAGATCTGAATGCCATCCCACAGGCAGGAGTGGAGATTCTTGTCGGCCAGCACCACGTCGCCCTTCTGGGCAAACGTCGCCATGCTGGTCATCACGGACAGATAGCCGGCCGCGTGGATGTGACACGCCTCAGTGCCGAGGAACTGGGCGAGCTTCTCCTCGAGTTCGAGATGGAACACGCGGGAGCCGTTGGACGAGCGGGCGCCGTTCGTGCTCGTGCCCCACTTGCGCGTCGCGGCGGTCGAGGCCTCGATCACCTTCGGGTGGAACGACAACCCGAGGTAGTCGTTGCTCGACAACATGATCATGTCCTTGCCGCCCAGGCGCACGGTCGTGCCCTTCTGGGCCTCCATCGCCAGGTAGTAAGGGGCATACTTCAGCCGCATCTTCGTCGCGTAGTCATCGCGACAGCGGTTGAGGATGCCCTTCTTGTTCTTGGCGAAAAAGGAAATGGCCATATCGACCGGAGGACGATGGGCAAGGGCGGGGGCGCTTGGCAACAGGGAATACCGGGGCCCGGCCGGACCGCTCCGTCTCTCGGTCCCGACCCGTCTCAGACCGGTCGCCGGCGCAGGGTGGCGACCCAGTCGACCAACTCGCGGGTGTACTCCGTCCAGCTCCGAAAGGTCCGCGCCCGGGCCGCCGCCGTCAGCTGCGCCAGCTCCGCCGGCGAGTCCAGCAACCGCCCGATCGCCCCGGCCAGCGCGCCCGCGTCCACCGCCTCCAGCGGCACGCAGCCGCCGGCCCGCGACTGCTCGCCGACCGCCCCGCGTCCCGAGCAGACGCACGGCCGGCCGTGCGCCAGGCTCTCGATCACCGGCAGCCCGAAGCCCTCGGCGATCGACGGATAAACCGTGAAGGCGCATTCCGCATACGCCGCCGCGAGCTGCTCGTCGGTCAGCGCGCCGTCGTAGCGGATCGGTCGCCCCGCAGCCTGCAGCGCCCGCAACCGTTCGTGCGCCTGGCGGCCCGTCTCGGCTTGCACCCCGCCGGCGAGGCGCAGCGTGAACTTCGCCCCGCCCGCCCACAGTCGCCCGCAGGCTTCCAGCAGGGCCACGTGATTCTTGCGGCCCTCCAACGTGCCGACCGACAGCACGACCGGCGTCGCGGGCGGAGTGCCGGCGGCGGCCGTGCGGACGGGATCAACCCCGAGCGGAATCGCGACCACCGGTGGTTTCCGGGTGGCGCCGGCCCACCGCCAGTAGTCGACCAGCGCATCCCGCGAGTCCGCGGACACCGCCGCCACGCCGTCGAACCGAAGTAGCTCGGTGAGATAGGCGGGAAACCGCGTGACGGTCCCGGCTGGCGACAGCTCCGGATAGCGGAGCGCGATGGCGTCGTGGAAAATCGCCACGCGCGGGATCGCCGCGGGCAGCTGGGCGCCGACGGCCGGGGAGAAGATCTCCGCGGTCAGGAAGCCGGCGGTCTCGGCCGGTAGGATCGGCGTGGCTCCAGTCCAGCGACGCCAGCGTCCCCGCAGGCGGGCCGACAGCGGCCACCGGGCGCCGCGCTTCGCGCCGGGGGTCTCCGCGGCGAGGTTGGCGCGCTCCCAGTCGTCGAGTGGGCGCCAGACGCCCTGGTGCGGGTCGTGGGTGACCGGCAGCGCGCCTTCGCCCAGCTCGCGCAGGAGCGAGCGCACCACGCGCTGCACGCCGGTGCGCGCCCGCGTGTGGGAGGTGTGCGAGACGTCGAAGAGCAGGGCGGGCATGGCGCGCGGCAGTTCTGTCACGACTCGGCCCGGGGCATAAAGCGGAAACACCGCGTCACGGCGCGGCGGTCCCTTCCAGCCGCCAGAACTCGACGTCGCCGGCGTGGCCCATCACGCGCCAGTCGCCGCCGAACCGCTCCTTGAGCTGGGACCGCTCAAACGGAAACAGCGCGGCGTACAAGGGGCGGTGGTGCTCGGCGGTGGCCCGGCGGAGCAGCGCAAACTGCGCGGGCGTGATCTGGTCCCAGCGCACGATCGGCTGCGTGTTGTAGAAAGTGATGGCACCGCTCATCTGCATGGACAGCACGACGGCGTCCGCCGGCACCTCGTCGCGGATCCAGCGCGCGGCCACCCAGTAGTTGCGCTCGCCGCTGCGGATGTCGGTGAGATGGAGTTCGTCGGCGAGCGCGAGCTGGAACGACACCGTGCCGAGCACGACGAGCGCGGGGGCGAACCGGCGAACCGGTCGCGGCAGCGCCTGGGCGAGCCGCTGGGCGGCGAGCAGGGCGGCGAGGATGACTGCGGGGAAGGCAGGCAGCAGGAAGCGCAGGTAGCCCCAGCTTTCTCCCGCGCAGAAATACGGCGTGTAGAACGCGAGGAAGCCGACGACCCAGGCGAGCAGGGCCGCGGCGAGCGTCCGCTGGCACGGCCACAGCCAGGCGAGGCCGAGCACCGCGAGCAGCACGACCGGCCACGAGAGCACCTTCGGCACCCAGGCCGCGAAGAAGGCGAGGTTGCCGGCGACGAATTCCCGGCCGAAAGCCGACCACAGCTCGCTGCCGCCCTGGCTGTAGCCGGTCTGCAGGGCGCCGCCGTAGAGCGTGGCGTTGTACCAGGCGAGGAACACCGCCGCGGGGACGCCGCCCAGCACGAAGGCGGCCCAGGCCCGGCGTGTGCGCGGCAGCAGCACGGCCAGTGGCGCGAGGGCGAGCAGGCTCGTCGGCCGCACCAGCACGGCGAGGCCCAGGGCGACGCCGGCGACGACGGCCCAGCGGGTGCGGTCGGCGTGCAGCGCCGCCAGCACCGCGGCGAGGATCCAGGCGGTCGCGACGCAGTCGCTCAGCGGCTGGAGGGCGTGGAAGATCCAGATGGGACAGCACCACAGCAGGGCGACGGCGACGACGCTCCAGCCGCCGCCGAGTCCGACGCGGCGGGAGAGCCGGAACAGCAGCACGCCGGCGGCGAGCGCGGCGACGGCGTTGACGACCCGCGCGGTCTTCTCGAAGCCGACGCACCAGGCGCCGACGACATAGTGGAGCGGCAGCCCGACCGGGTAGGTTGGCACCATCTCGGTCCGGCCCGGCTTCACGGCGTAGCCGAGCGGCTGGTGGAAGAAATAATCCCACGCCGGCGGCTCGAGGCCGGGCACGGTGCGGACGGAGTCGGCGAGCTTTCCGGCGGCGAGCAGGCGGGCGCTGTTGAGGTAGCCGGAGGAGTCGGCGCCGCCGGCGTAGGGGGCGCCGAGTTGGTAGATAAACCCGGCGTAGGCGAGGAACGCCACGGCCAGCACGAGACCGGCCAGCGGGAGGCGGGCGGGGCGGGGGGCGGGCGGGACAGAATCCATTCTTGCGTCGATGCCGAGGAGAGAGAGCCTTTTTTGCTCTCGTGGCCAATCTCAGACTTCTCCTCCAGCGACTTTCGGGCAAGGCGATTGGGCCGGCGTACGTCCTTACCGTGGTGGGTTTCCTCTGGATGTGCGCGCAGTTTCACCTGCCGGGCAAGGGCTTCACTTATCTCGTCATGTTCGGCGACAAGGAGAACGCCCGCTTCATCCCCGAGCTGAAGGCGGTGAACCACTACGAGCTCCAAAGCTCCGCGGGCTACGACGGGGCGTACTACGCGCAGCTCGCGATGCAGCCCCACCTCTCGTCGCCGTCGCTCAAGGTCGCGGTCGACAACCTCGCGTACCGCGCGCGCCGGATGCTGTTCTCCTGGACCGCCCACGGCCTGGCCTTTGGCAACCCCGAGCGGGCCCTGCAGATCTTCTCGGTGCAGAACATCGTGTGCTGGGTCCTGCTGGCCGTGCTGCTCCTGCGCTGGTTTCCCGCGACGTCGTGGGAGAACTTCCTCCGCTGGTTCGCGGTCCTGTGCTGCTACGGGCTGTTCTTCAGCGTGCGCGGCTCGCTGGTGGACGGGCCCAGCCTCTTGCTGATCGCGTCGGGCCTGGCGCTGCTCGAGTCGGGCCGACCCTGGTGGGCCGCCGCGGTGCTCGGCGTGGCCGGCCTCGGCAAGGAAACCAATGTCCTTGGCGGCGCGGCGCTCACGCGTCCCGCTGCACCCACGCCGCGCGCCTGGCTGCAGGTCGCCCTGCGCGGGGCGGTGGTCGTGCTCCCGATCCTGGTCTGGATCGCGGTGCTGCGGACCTGGCTCGGGCCCAGCGACGACCTCGGCATCCGGAATTTCACCTGGCCCCTCGTCGAATACGGACGCAAGTGGCTCGACACGATCTCGGACCTGATGGCCGACGGCTGGGACTCGTTCGCCTTCTCGAGCCTGCTGATGCTCGTCGCCCTCACGGCGCAGTTCCTGCTCTTCGCGCTCCGGCGCGACTGGACGAATCCGTGGTGGCGCGTGGCGGCAGTGTATTCGGTGATGATGATCTTCCTCGGCGAGGCCGTGTGGGAAGGCTACCCGGGCGCGGCGTCGCGTGTGCTGTTGCCCATGACCCTTGCGTTCAACGTTCTCCTCCCGCGCGGCCGCCGCTGGTGGCTGGTGTTCCTGTTGGGCAACGCGACCGTGTTCGCGTCGTGGGACTTGATGAAGGCACCGGGACGCGAGAGCTACGTCGTGGAAGGCGACACGCGCCTCCAATTCGTCGCGGCGACCGGCCGCTCGGTGGAGGCCGTATTCGACGAGAAGTGGTATCCGCCCGAGCGCTCGCGCCTCGAGTTCTGGCGGTGGTGCAGCGGCCCCTCGACGGTGACCCTGCGCAATCCCCATCCGTTCCCGATCACTGTGAATGTCAGGTTTGGCATCCGTGCGAAGGACGCGCGGAAGGTGGGACTCTGGGAATCCGGCCGGGCCCGGTGGGAGCGCACGTTGGCGCCGGGCGAGCGCCGCGAGGTGCGGGTGCGCGACCTGCGGCTTGAGCCGGGCGACACGGTGTGGCGCTTCGAGACCAACTCGCCGGGCAAATACCCGGACTCTGACGACCGGCGGCGCCTGGCGTTCAGCCTGCGTGACCTGACGATCGAGATCGTCGGCCGGGCGAACGCCGCGCCCAAGCCATGACCTGAGCGCTTCGCCATGTCCGGCCCATTCCAGTCCTACCTTCGGCGGGTGTTCGGCCGCCCAGCTCTGGAGGCGGAGAATTCCTGCCTGCGGAAGGAGCTCGCCGAGCTCTTGCGCCGCCTGCAGGCATGGGAGCGGTTTTCCCAGCCCGGACATTTCTGCTCGCCGCTGCCAAGCGAGGAGGAGATCGCCCGGGCGTTTGCCCGCGGCGGCATCGGTCCGCCGTTTGACGGCATCGAGCTGAACGAGGCCGGTCAGCAGGCCCTGCTTGAAAAGCTCGTTCCGCACTACCAGGCGCAACCCTTTCCAGCAATGGCGGCACCGGGACGCCGGTTCCATCTGAATAACCCGTCCTACGGACCCTTTGATGCGATCATGCTCTACGGGATGCTCGCGGAGTCCCGGCCGCAGCGGATCATTGAGGTCGGTTCCGGATTCAGCTCGGCCGCAATGCTGGACGCGGACGAGCATGTGTTCGGCGGTCGGACGGAGTTCGCCTTCATTGATCCGGACCCGTCGCGGCTGAAAGCCCTGCTGCGGCCGGGCGACGAAACGCGAATCACGCTGCTCGACCGGATGGTGCAGGACGTGCCGCTGGCGACGTTTCGGCAGCTGGAGGAGAATGACGTGCTGTTCATTGACTCGTCGCACGTGAGCAAGGTTGGCAGCGACGTGAACTGGATTTTCTTCAACATTCTGCCGGTCCTGGCGCCCGGCGTGCTGATCCACTTCCACGACATCACGGGTATCCTCGAGTACCCGCCCGACCAGATCATGGGCCGGGCGTGGAACGAGCAGTACCTCCTGCGCGCCTTCCTGATGCACAACCGCGCCTATCGCATCGAGCTGTTCACGAGCTGGTTGATGAACACGCGGAAGGCGTGGTTCGAGCAGCACATGCCGCTCTGCCTTGAGGGCGGCGGCGGCCAGCTGTGGCTGCGGAAGCTCTAGCTGGCGGCGAAGTCTCAGGTCACAGGTCGAAAGTCGCAGGCCTTGTCCGCGGATTCGCCGCCTTCCGGGCAAGTCAGCCGGGGGCGATCAGCGCAGTTCCTTGCGGATCACGAGCTTCAGGCCGGACCAGACCTGGTCGATGGCGCACACCTTCACGTCGACGAAACCCAGGGGCAGTGCGACCGCGCGAATACGGTCTTCGGTAATGTCGGTCGCGACGCCCGACGCTTTCTTGGGCCAGGAAACCCAGACTATGCACTCGGGCGCCACGCCTTTCCGTAACGCCCGCAGCCGACTTTCCAGCGAGGCAAGGCTGCTGGAGAATACGTGCACAAGCCGCGTGCTTTGATCGAGACGCTTGCACCACTTGGGCGCCACCTCAGTGGGCAAGGCCAGAGCCTTCAGGTAGTGGGCCGGCGCAGACTCAACCAGCACCGGGAGCTGCGGCTGATAACCGAGCTTCTTCCAGAGCGGGGTTCCGGAGTATCCTGCCATGGCGATAGGTTGTTACCGAGCTACGCGCAGCCAGCGAGTCTGGAAAATAGAATGCGCGAGTTTCGTCATTTGACACGGCTCATAGGATCCTGGACCGACTCAGGTCAACAACCACCCAGCAGCGGCGCAGCCGCGGACGAGACCTGCGACTTTCGACCTGCAACCTGCGACTTGGCGCCCTGCGCCCTTCAGAACGCCGCAATTGCTTCCAGCCGGCGGCGGTACCGGGCGCCGATGACAGCGGGGGCAAACTTCTCCGCAATGGTAGCCTGCGCGGCGCGGCCAAGACGCTCGCCGAGCGCGCGGTCGGCGGCGAGGCGGCGCATCCACTCCGCGGCGTGCGCAACGTCAGGCTCTGCCCAGGTTTGGCCCTTGCTGTACGGCCCGTGGTTCGCGGTGAGCGTCGTCAACGTGCAGTTCACCGGGCAGCCGTTGTCCGCCGTGACGTACTCGGCGGTGGCGGACCAGTTCGTCGAGATCACCGGCTTCCCGAGCGCCATGCACTCGGCGACCGCCAGGCCGAAGCCCTCAGAGCGATGCAGCGAAACGAAGCAGTCGCAGGCGGACTGGAGCAGCGTGACTTCGGCCCGGGTCAGCGTCTCGGAAAGCAGGATGGCCCCGGGGACCTCGCGCAGCGCGGTCTGCAGGGCGGAGAAATCCGTCTCGTTGCCGGCCACGTTCTGGACCTTCACCACGAGGCCCGCTCCCGCGCCCGCGAGACCGGAGCGCCGAAACGCCTCGAGGGTGGCGCGCGGGTTCTTTCGCTCGGAGTAGGAGTTGAGGTCGTAGACCGTGAGAAAGAGATACTGGTCGCGGGGCAGTCCGAAGCGCGCGCGGCCGTCGCCGGCGGGCGGCTCGACGGCGATGGCATGGGGCATCGCGAACACGGGCACCGGCGACTTCGCGGCGATCGCCCCGCGCACGAACTCGCTCGGGCACCAGACCTCGTCGAAATAGGCGAAGTTCGGCACCCAGGCGTCGGGGA
>CAYYGV010000091.1:0-15008 GCA_964471615.1 uncultured Opitutaceae bacterium | reverse complement strand
GTAGAGCTTGAGCTTCTTGGCGATGACCTGGCCCTGCCAGTCGCGCGGGAGCTTCCGCCACGTCTCCTCGGGCGCATGCGGCGAATTGAGGAGCACCGTGGCCCCGGGGGCGGCGTAGCCCAGCACATCGGTCCGGCCGACGAAGCTGAACTGGCTGCACGCCACGAAATCCGCGCGGCGGATGAGGTACGGCGCCCGGATCGGCCGCGGGCCGAACCGCAGGTGCGACGTCGTCATCGAGCCGGACTTCTTCGAGTCATACACGAAGTAGCCCTGCGCGAAGTTGTCGGTCTGCTCGCCGATGATCTTGATGGAATTCTTGTTCGCGCCGACGGTGCCGTCCGCGCCGAGGCCGACAAACACGCAGCGACGGACGTCGGAGGCCTCGAGGTCGAGCTCGGCGTCGTACTTGAGCGAGGTGCCCGTGACGTCGTCGAGGATGCCGACCGTGAAGTGGTTCCGCGGCTCCCACTGCGAGAGGTGCTCGAAGACCGCCGCGACCATGCCCGGGGTGAACTCCTTCGAGCCCAGCCCGTAGCGGCCGCCCACCACGCGGGCGGACCCGGCCAGCGGCGACCGGCCCTCGGCCAGCGCGCCGAGGACGTTGAGGTAGAGCGGCTCGCCCAGCGCGCCCGGCTCCTTGGTGCGGTCGAGGACCGCGATCGCCTTCGTGGTCTTCGGCAGCGCGGCCAGGAACGCCTTGCCGTCGAACGGGAGGAACAGCCGGATCGCGACCACGCCGACCTTCTCGCCGCGGGCATTGAGCCAGTCGGCCGTCTCGATCGCGGTCTCGACGCCGCTGCCCATCGCGACGATCACCCGCTCGGCCGCGGGATGGCCGTGGTAGTCGAACAGCTTGTAGGAGCGGCCCGTGACCGCCGCGAACTTGTCCATCACCGCCTGCACCGTGGCCGGCAGGCCGCTGTAGAAGCGGTTCACGGCCTCGCGGCCCTGGAAGTACACGTCAGGATTCTGGGCGGTGCCGCGCAGCGACGGCTTGTCGGGCGTCATGGCCCGGGCGCGGAACTGCGCCAGGTCGTTCTCGTCGAGCACCGCGCGCAGCTGCGCGTCCGTGAGCTGGGCGAGCTTCTGGACCTCGTGCGACGTGCGGAAGCCGTCGAAGAAGTGGATGAACGGCACGCGGGCCCGGTAGCTCGCGACATGCGCGACCAGGGCGAGGTCGTGCGCCTCCTGCGGGGAGTTGCTGCACAGCAGCGCGCAGCCCGTGGCCCGGCAGGCCATGACGTCCTGGTGGTCGCCGAAGATCGACAGGCCCTGCGCTGCCAGCGCGCGGGCGCTGACGTGCATCGTGAACGGCAAGAGCTCGCCCGCGATCTTGTACAGGTTGGGAATCATCAGGAGCAGGCCCTGCGACGCGGTGAACGTCGTCGTCAGCGCCCCGCCCAGCAGGCCGCCGTGGACGGCGCCGGCGACGCCACCCTCGGACTGCATTTCCACGATCCGGGGCACCTCGCCCCAGAGATTGGGTTTCCCCAGCGCCGCCCATTCGTCGGCGACCTCGGCCATGGTCGAGGAAGGCGTGATCGGGTAGATCGCGATGAGCTCATTGAGCCGGTAGGCGACCGACGCGACCGCCTCGTTGGCATCGCACGTGATGTATTCGGTGGGAGGAACGGTACTGGGCATGGGAGGAGACGCCGGACGGGCCGGCGCCGGGCTCAGGATGCCAAAAACACCCCCTCCTCGCTCCGCATATCTTGCCAATCGCCGGGCATCGGTTGGGACCCTCCCCGGGAGCGGGGCAAAATCGCGCCAAGCCGGGCACCGACGCCGAGTTGTGGAGGTGGCGCCGGCCCCGGAATCCGGCCTCGTCTGGGTGCCGAAATCCTCTCGAATTTCCCGTTGACGCTGGCCCCGGCCCGCCCTTTGTTCGCCCTTCCTTTTGGGGCAAGGTAGCTCAGTTGGTAGAGCAGAGGACTGAAAATCCTTGTGTCCCCGGTTCGATTCCGGGCCTTGCCACCAGTCTTCGCCGCCGCGGCAGTGGCCAGAAGACTGCCGCGCCGTAACCCGCGTTCAGCGGGCAAAGGCGGGCCCTCCCCTCCAAGGCGGCTTCGACTCGGCAAGCCAGTCCGGTTCAGCCCGCTTCGCTTCCGCGTATTCCGTGTGTTCCGTGGGCGACCACCCTTATTCGGATTTCTTCCCTGCCACAGGCTTCTGCACCGCTGCCTTGGCCAGCGTGTGCTGCCAGTCGCTGAAATCCAGCCGGTCGAGGCTGCCGCCGAAACGCGCGGGTTTCACCAGCATCACGTAGCCCGCCGCGTCCTTTGGCTCCGCCGGCATCTCCGTCTTTGCCATCAGCTCCGCCAGCTTGCCCCGCGCGCCCACCCGCAGCTCCAGTTCCAGCGGCCGCGTCCGCATCGGCTGCTCCATCGTCCCGCCAACCCGGCCGGTGCCCGTGACCCTAACCTCCGGCGCGGTCAGGCTGACCGACGTCAGCACATACGTCCCGTCCGGGTTCCGCACCGCCGTCACCGCAAACTCGTCATAGCCGACCTCCGTGATCGCGTAGGAGAAATTCAGCACCGCCTCCATCGGCTTGCTCAGCTTCCGCTGGCCCGAGCCGACCTTGTTGCTGTCCACCTTGAACAGCTTGCCCAGCATGTAGCCCGTGCTGTCCAGCGTCTCCGAGACCTTCCCCTGCATCTCGTCCGGCAGCGCCTCCGACACGTGCGCGGCCAGGATCCGCACCATCCCCGCCTTGCTCGCCAGGCGGTACTCCTCGTGCCGGTGCTCCAGCAGGTCGGCCAGGTTGGAACCCCGGCCGGTGAATTTCCCCTCGAGCGTGAACCGCCCCTCGACCGCCGGGTCCTGGTCCTTCGGCGCCGGGCCCAGCAGCAGCGGCAGGTCGAACTCCGTCAGACCGCCCTTGCCCGTGAGCGCATACGGCTCCGCCGCCGCCGCGTCGTAGCTGACGGTGCCCTCGAATTCCACCGGGTTCAGCGGCGTCAGCGCGTAGTGCCCGTGCTCGAGCTGGATCGAGTCGGCCGTGAATTCGACGCTGCCGCCGACGTCCGCCAGCGTCCGCCGGCCGTCCTTCAGCTGGTTCACCTGCAGCGTGATCGTCCCGTCCCACGGCCGCCAGAACGGCGCCGCATCCCGGGCGTCGCTGACCGCAGCCAGGGAAAACCCCGTCCAGCTCGCGAGCACCGGCGCAAGCCGCCGCACATGCTCCATCACCAGCGTGTCACCGGACAGCCGGACATTCATCCGTCCTTCCCGCCCGGCCGTCGCCCACGAGCCTTCCGCCTTAAGGTCCGTCACGTCGGCGCCGGTCGTCAGCTTCAGGGGCACGGTGTAATCGATCCGTCCGTAGTCATCGATGTCGGCATGGACCTCGGCCGTGAAGGCATGCGCCGCATCCTGGCCCGTCACCGCGAACTTCCCCACCACCTGTGAAACCGCGCCCAAGCTGGCGGAGAATTCGCCGTTCGCCGCCCGCGCATTGAGTCCCGCCAGCCCGGGGAACTGCGCCGGAGAATTCCCAACCGCGTCGAGGTCGGCGGTCCACTTGCCCGCGAGCACGATCGCCTGCTCCGCGCCGGCCCGCCGCGACACCTGGCCCGTCACCTCCAGCACGCGCTTGTCCGCCGTGCTGATGGTCAGCGGTGCGAAATTCGCCCGCCAGCCCTGCGTGTCGATGGTCACCCGCGGCGCCGCCACCAGGGTGAGTCCCTTGGCCAGGGTCCGACCGCCCCAAACGAGGGTCACGCCGGACGCCGCCGGCGGCGAGCGCGGGGTCAGGATCCACGTGCCGTCGCGAAGCCGTCCGAGAAATTCGCCGCGCATCTCGCCGCCCGTGCACGAGAACTTCGAGTCACCCAGCGGGAGCCAGCGCCAGGGGTTGCCGCCGAGGTTGCAGACCAGCAGGTCCTCCTGCGCCCGCGCGGCCTTGATCGCCCCGGCCTCGGTGTCGAGGTCGAAGGGCTGCAGCGTACGCAGCGACCCGTCGAGTTCCCGGCCGGCGAGCTTCAGCGTCAGCTCCTTGAAATGCAGCACCGCCCCCGTCGCCTCGGTGCGGAATGTCACCGCGACCGTCGCGGGTCCGGCGGGCTCGAGGCCCGGCGAGATCTCGCCCAGGTGGGCCAGTTGCGCCCGCGCCTGGCCCACAAGCTCGATCCGCGACCAGCCGGCGTCCGCGGAAAAGGCTCCGACTCCCGACACCCGGGCGCCGTTCCACGCATTGCCCGGCAGCAGCGGCGCGCCGTCACTGTCGCGCAGGTCCAGCTCCCAGTTTCCCGCCCACGCCCCGGTGTCACGAGCATGATGTGCCAAGATGCCCGCGAGCTTGCGGCCGTCGCGGGTGAAGGTCGCCTGATGGGTTTCTTCCTGAAGGTTGCGCCGCACCGTCAGCGCGCAGCCGACGAGAAAATGATCCGGCACCGCCGCGCCCTGCCCCACCAGGTCCGCCTCGATGCCCAGCGATTCGAACGTGCGCGGCGAGTCCATTACGACCCGCAGCTTGCCGTGGGCCGCGGCCACGCGGACACCCTTCCACGGGTCGATGGTCGAGACATCCAGTGCGAGGTTCGCTTGGCAACCGGACCGGACGCCGCCGCCCTTGATCGCCACATGGACCCGCTGTGGCAGTCCGCCGGGCCGCGGCACGTAGACGTCGCCTTCCAGCTCGGCCCCGTCGAGGCTCACATCGCAGGGGAGCTTCCATCCGCCCAGCAGCCCCTGCCAGACCACGGCCGCCTGCTGCGCCGCCACCGCGGCCGACGTCTCGCCTTCTTTCGCGGGAACGGCGGCCCCGTCCGGTGCGTCCAAGCTGGCGCCGAGCTCGATCGTCCAGCCCTTGGCCACGAGACCCTGGAATTTCAGTTTGCTCTCCAGCAACGCCGTCCTGACCGGCAGCTTCGCCCGCGCCGACGGCACGGTCACCACCGCCCCGCCGACCTCGAACTTGAGGTTCTCGAGTTCGACGTGATCCAGCCCGGCCGATACCGACCCGACCGAGGCGTGCCATGCGGGGTGGTCCGCCAGGCGACTCTGCGCATACCAAGTCTGGACCGACGGGTTGAACACCGCCGCCAGCACCAGGGCGGCCACCGCCGCCACCACAGCAAGAAGGATGAGGAAAAGCCGGAGAATCTTCACGCGGGGAATCGCCCTTCAGACCACCGTCGGCCGAAAAGGGTTCGTGTTTGTAGAGCGATCGGAGCCCCCACGTCGAATGCCGAAAACGGCAAGGCGGAGCTTCACCGTGGATAACCGATCACCCTCCGTTCCCTCCGTTACCTCCTGCGCGCCACCGGTTCAAAGGTCCACCGGCGGCGGCAAAGCCGCGGACGATTCCTGCCACTTCGCACCTGCCCCCTGTTACTTTGTTTCCGCCAACACTCCGCTCTCGTCCTGGTCCCGAAAAGTGTGCCACGCTTCCGGCTCCCGTCTCTCCGTTCTCCGTGAAAGCTCCCCGCCCCTCCCGTCCTGCCAAGGCCAACGTCCGCCCGGCCATCTATGTGCTGAGCACCCACTGGGACCGCGAATGGTACCAGTCCTTCCAGCTCTACCGCCAGCGGCTCGTGCATCTCGTCGACCGCGCGATCGACGATCTCGCGACCGGCACGCTCCGCGGTCCGTTCACCACCGACGGCCAGGCGATCCTGCTCGAGGACTATCTCGAGGTCCGCCCGGAGCGCGAGGCGCAGGTCCGCCGGCTCGTCCGCCGCGGCCAGCTCAAGGTCGGGCCGTGGTTCGTCCTGCCCGACGAGTGGCTCGTCAGCGGCGAGTCGATCATCCGCAATCTCCAGCTCGGCCGGAAGATCGCCCGCGACTTTGGCGCCGAGCCGTCGAACGCCGGATTTGTCTGCGACCTGTTCGGCCACGTCAGCCAGCTGCCGCAGATTTTCGCCGGCTTCGGCCTCAAGGGCGCCCTCGTCTGGCGCGGCATCGAGCCGACCGCCCGCGCCCACTTCTGGTGGCAAGGCGCCGACGGCACGCGTCTCGCCTGCTACCGTTTCCCGCGCACCGGCTACTGCGACTACGCGGCCGATGTCCGGCACTGCACCCAGCACGAGGTCAAGTTCGACCGCGCCCGCGCCGACCGGGAACTCGACGCCTACCTGAAGAAGGAGGGCGACCGCTCCGATCCCGACCCGATCCTCGTCTTCGACGGCGGCGACCACCTTGAGTACGACCTCGACTACTACCGGGCCCTCTTCGCCCGCCGCACCGGCGCCGATTTTCCCTACGAGCTGAAGCACGGCACGCTCGACGACTACCTCGAGGCCGTCCTGAAGCAGTCCAGCCGGATCAAGGATGTCGTCACCGGCGAACTTCGCGCCACCGGCGGCAACCCGAACATCGTCGACCAGCAGTGGCTCATCCCCGGCGTGCTCTCCAGCCGCGTCTGGATCAAGCAGGCCAACGTCCGCTGCCAGCACCTGCTCTGCCACTGGGCCGAGCCGTTCGGCGCCCTGGCCTCCGCCCTCTGCGGCGTGCGCGGCCACCCCGGCTTCCTCGACGTCGCCTGGCACTGGCTGCTGATGAACCACCCGCATGACTCCATCTGCGGCTGCAGCATCGACGCCGTCCACGAGGACATGAAATACCGCTTCGCCCAGTGCGAGCAGATCGGCGACGCCACCACCCTCGAGTCGCTGCAGGCCCTCGCGGCCTCCGTGCAGGGCGAGGTCGGCGCGCGCGAGGTCCGCGTGCTCGTCGCGAATCCCCTCACCAGGGTGCTCGACGAGACGGTTGAGCTTACCCTCCAGATTCCCGTCGAGTGGGGCTGCTTCAACGAGTTCTTCGGTTTCGAGCCGAAGCCCGGCTTCCGGGTGTTCGCCGCCGACGGCACCGAGGTGCCGTACCAGCGCCTCGCCCAGGACATGAACCGCGGCAAGATCCGCATCTACCGCGAGCAGTTCCCCCAGGGCTACCGCACGAACGACATCACCGTCGCGCTCCGCCTCGCGATCCCCGCGCTCGGCTACACCACCCTCACCGTCCGCGAGGGCGAGGCCACCGCCAAGGACAACGTGCTGCCCGCCGCCATGCTCCCGACCCGCCACCCCGCCGTCCCGGGCCTGGCGACCAGCGAGCGCTCAATGGAGAACGAGCACCTCAGCGTCAGCATCGAGCCCAACGGCACGCTCACGCTGACCGACAAGCGCGGCGGCGAGACCTACCGGCGCCTGCTCACGTTCGAGGACATCGCCGACATCGGCGACGGCTGGTATCACGGCGAGGCCGCCAACGACCAGGCGTTCGTCTCGACCGCGTCCGCCTCCGACGTCGCCCTGGTCAGCAACGGACCGCTGCTCGCCCGCTTCCGCGTCCGCACCACGCTGCGCGTGCCGGTCGAGTTCCGGTTCGACCGCATGGTCCGCTCCGAGCAGCTCGGCGAGCTCGTCATCGAAAGCCTCGTCACCCTGCGCCGCGGCGCCGACCGCCTCGAGGTCCGTACCACCGTGCAGAACCAGACCCGCGATCACCGTCTCCGCGTGCTGCTCCCGACCGGCGCCCAGGCGTCCACTTACCTCGCCGACAGCGCCTTCGATGTCGTCGAGCGCCCGATCGCCCTGCCAACCGACAATCACTCCCGCCGCGAACTCGCCGTCGAGACCTGCGCCCAGCAGAGCTGGACGGCGGTCGCCGACGGCCAGCGCGGTCTCGCCGTCGTGGCCCCCGGGCTGATGGAGACCGCGGTCCGCGATCTCCCGGACCGCACGCTCGCCCTCACGCTCTTCCGCGCGACCCGCCGGACGGTCTTCACCGACGGCCAGCCGAACGGCCAGCTGCAGGGCGAGCTGGTGTTCAACTACTGGATCGTACCGGGCAGCGGCGCCACCGATCGCGTCGCGCTCTGCGAGCAGGGCATCCAGCTCGGCGCGGGCCTGCGCGCGGTGCAGCTAGGCGCGCTCGACGTGCCGATCCACGCCCGGCGCCGCGACCTGCCCGCCCAAGGCTCGTTCCTCGCCGTCGCGGGCGGCGCGGTCGTCTCGAGCACGCGCGAGCACGGCGGCGGGCTGGAGGTCCGGATGTTCAATCCGGGCACCGAGGCGATCACTGTGACCTGCGACTTCCGCGACCGCCCGCCGGCGGCGCGCCCGCCGCGCTCCTGGCAGCGGGTCAACCTCGACGGCGCGATGGTCGGCCGGCGCGGCACCGTCACCCGCGGCGTCGCCACGCTCGAGCTGAAGGCCAAGGAGATTGCCACGGTCCGCTTCGCGGTGGAATGAGGGACGCGCCCGGGATCACGGTTGATTTTTCACCGGGCGCCGCTTCGCGCTCGACGCCTGGGAAGAACTCCCGCGCACTGTTCCCCCGGGCCGCCGGGATCGCTCGCGCGGCCCTCCGCCGACCATGAGTCTCCTTCTGCCCGTTGTCCCCCGGATCCGCCCCGAGCTGGATCCCGAGTTTCTACCGGCCGTCCTCTGGAACCGGGCCTACCGCGCGCTCGTCGCGCAGGATCCCGCCGCCCGCCCCCTCACGCTGGCGCTGGTCACGGCCGACGGCACGACCAGCCATCACCATGACCGCGTGCTCTCCGCCGGCCACCGGGCCTCGCTCCACACGCTCCGCTACGTGGAGCGGCTGCTGAAGTTCCTGCTCTGGCAGAAGGGCGGCTGCCGCGTCCACGTCGCCGGCGCCGACGAGGTCGCGGCGGCCCTCGCCGCACTCTATGCGCCGGGCGGCGAGCGGGCTTTTGACCACGCGTTCATGGGCGAGCGCATCCAGCGCCAGCCTTTCATCCTCACCGCCTGCGCGCCCTCGGCCCTCCCGCCCGAGCGCCAGGCCGCGCTCGCCGTCGGCCGCCATCTCGCCGGGTGCCGCATCGGCTTCGACCTCGGCGGGAGCGACCGCAAGGCCGCCGCCGTCATCGACGGGCAGGTCGTCTATTCGGAGGAGATCGCCTGGGATCCCTACTTCCAGCGCGACCCGTCCTACCACCTCGAGGGCGTGCACGACTCCCTGCAGCGCGCGGCCGCGCACCTGCCGCGGGTCGACGCAATTGGCGGCAGCGCCGCCGGCGTCTACGTGAACAACGAGGTCCGCGTCGCCTCCCTCTTCCGCGGCGTGCCGCCCGACGAGTTCGAGCGCCACATCCGCCGGATGTTCTTCACGCTCCAGGCGCGCTGGGGCGGCGTGCCGTTCGAGGTCGCGAACGACGGCGAGGTCACCGCGCTCGCCGGTTCGATGTCGCTCGGCGCCAACGCCGTCCTCGGTCTCTCCATGGGCACCAGCCAGGCCGCCGGCTGGGTGACCCCCGACGGCCACATCACTCCCTGGCTCAACGAGCTCGCGTTCGCCCCGGTCGACTACCGGGCCGACGCGCCGCGCGACGAGTGGTCCGGCGACCTGGGCTGCGGCGTGCAGTATTTCTCGCAGCAGGGCGTCGCCCGGCTCGCGCCAAAGGCCGGCTTCGCGTTCGCCGCCGGCCAGCCACTGCCGGAGCAGCTCGTGGCCGTGCAGCAGGCGATGGCCGCCGGCGACCCCCGCGCCCGCGCGGTCTACGCCACCATCGGCACCTGCTTCGGCTATGCCCTCGCGCACTACGCCGACTTCTACGACGTCCGCCACGTGTTGGTGCTCGGCCGCGTCACTTCCGGTGAGGGCGGCGCCGTCATCCTCGCCCAGGCCGCCGCCGTGCTGCGCGCGGAATTCCCGGAGCTGGCCGACCGCATCCGCCTGCACACGCCGGACGAGCAGAACAAGCGCCATGGCCAGGCCGTGGCCGCCGCCAGCCTGCCCGCCGCAAGCTCCTCCTGATCGCCATGAAAACCTCCCATCCCGCCGCCGACATATTCGTGCCGGATTCCAAGCTCACGCCCGAGGCCGCCCTCGCGCGCACGACGCACCTCTGCGTCGCGGCCCACCAGGACGACATCGAGATCATGGCCTACCACGGCATCGCCGAGTGCTTCGGCCGCACCGACCGTTGGTTCTCCGGCGTCGTCGTGACCAATGGAGCCGGCAGCCCGCGCTCCGGCCTGTACGCCAGCTACACCGACGCCGACATGCAGGCCGTCCGGGTCCGTGAGCAGCGCAAGGCCGCCGTCATCGGCGAATACTCCGTCCAGCTCCAGCTCGCCCACCCCAGCTCCGCTGTGAAGGACCCCCGCAACGCCGACGTCGCCGCCGACCTCGACCGGATCTTCACCACCGCCAGCGCGGAGGTCGTCTATCTCCACCAGCCCGCGGACAAGCACGACACCCACGTCGCCGTCTTCGGCCACGCCCTCGCGGCGCTGCGCCGGCTCCCGGCCACCCTGCGGCCCAAGCGGGTCTACGGCTGCGAAGTCTGGCGCGACCTCGACTGGCTTCCCGACGCCGACAAGCAGGTGCTGGATGTCAGCGCCTACCCGAACGTCGCCGCCTCGCTCGTCGGCGTGTTCGACTCCCAGATCAGCGGCGGCAAGCGCTATGATCTCGCGACCGCCGGCCGGCGGCTCGCCCACGCGACCTACCACACGTCGCACGCCACCGATGTCCATCAGGGCATCACATGGGCGATCGACCTCACGCCCCTCGTGCAGGACCCAACGCTTTCCGTGCGCGACTTCACCCGCGGCTTCATCGACCGCCTGCGCGACGATGTTGACGCGCGGCTGGCGCGGTTTGTTTGAACGGGGTTGACGGTTGAAAGTTGAACGTTGAGGGCACAGGCCGCCCGCTCCGCGCGGCCGGCGGCTGATTACGGACCAGGTTCGGCGTTCACCACGGCGTCCGGGAGCATCTCCCGCCGGATCGCGTCGAAATTCCGCGCCACGGTGCTGCCGCGGCTCAGGTCCCACAGGGAGGTTCCCAGCTCGCGCAGCGCGAGCCCGGTCGGGATCCACCCCTGCGTCCACCCGACCTCGATCGCCCACGCCCCCCAACCGGCGTCACCGTTCGAGCCAAAATAATCCCACTGCCGGAAATCGAACGCGCGGAACCAGCCGCCATCGAGTCCCGGGTGCGCCTCGCTGCGAACCTGGATGCGCACGAGGAAATCACCCAGCCGGTCCGCCAGCCGCGCGAACCGGGCGTCGCCGGTGGCGGCGCCCGCCTCGATCAGGCCGAGCAGCGTGAAATTGCACGTGTAGAGGAGATCCGCGACCGGGTCGCCGTTCTGCTGGATCAATGGCGCCTCGTTGGTGCCGTATTCCTCGTTCGAGCGGCACGGACGGAAGTCGCCCTGCGCGAGGTCGCCGAGCTCCTCGCGGATCGCCCCGCACTCGTCCTGCGCCCGCTCCAGGTCGTCGGCCAGCCGGTGCAGCCACGCGCGGTACTCGGGCCGGTCCTCGTTGCGCACTAGCCAGGCCAGCGCGAGCAGCATGCGGCCGCGTTCCTGCTGGATGCCGTTGGTCCAGCGCCAGCGGTCCGGATAGGCCTCCATCATGGTCCGCACGCCGCGGCGCGTACGCTCGAGCAGCGGACGGTAACGGGTCTTGTCGTACAGCCAGAGGTAAGCCGCCCACATCCACGCCTCGTAGTGCGGCTGGCAGAGGACCGTCTCGGCCCGCCAGTATTTCTCCCAGCCGGCCGCAAGCAGTTCCGGGCCCTCGAGCCGCCAGCCGCGAAACCCGCGGCATCCCGTCGTACGGAAGTTCGCGAGGATGTTCCGAACCACCGCGTCGTCCCAGCGATCGCTCCCGAGCACCGCCGCGGTGCCGATGGCCCCGAGGATGACCTTCACGTCGTTGTCCTGGTACAGCGCCTGGCCGTTGTCCGGTGCCCAGTGCACGAGTCCGTAGTTCGCCTTCGCCGGGTCCGTCTGAAACATGCCCGAGGCGCCGTAAACCCAGTCGACCAGGTTCGCCGCCACCGTCCGGCTGCGCAGATCGCCGTCGAGCCGCCAGCGCAACGCGAACGCCAGCGCGCTCTCGCCGTTGGAGTCGCACCGCAGGTTCCAGCGGATCGGCTGCGTGCCGTCGCACGCCACGCGCGAGTTGACGCCCTCCAGCACGCCGAAACTCCCGTCGCCCGCCGCCCAGCGCCCGTCTGGCGCCGGTCCCACGGGATTCGCCGGGTCCACGCGACCCGACGCGCGCAGGGCGTCGTATTCCTCCCGGCCGGCGGCGCTCAGCAGCATGTGCGCCGTGGTGTGCCAGTCGATGCCGCGGCGGATGGCCCGGCGCCGGGCATCCGGCGGCAGCACCGCGCCGCGCCCGTAGGTCGGGCGGACGGTCGGCACCCAGGTCAGCGCCGGCGGTTCGGCCTGCGGCTGCAGCCAGCGGAAGATGAACGCCCACAGGGCCCGCATCGCCTCGGGCGGGCCGTAGCGGGCCGTCACGAATTGGCTGAGCTTCGTGGTCGAGACGAGGAGGTGCTCCCCCTGCGCAAACAGGATCGGGCGCGGCGTGGTCCCCTTCAGCCCGAACACAGCGGTGTCGAATCCCGCCACCTTCGCCACGACCAGCATCGGCTCCGGAGCGGCCACAACCACGTGGTGGCAGTCATGCACCGCCAGCAGCTGTCCGGCCCGCAGCCGCGGGCCCAGGCCGGCTGAGGTCACCACGACGTTTTCCAACGTGGCCCGGCGCACTTCGCCCACCGCGACGCCCGGGAGTTGGGCGGGAAACTCGACGTACAGCCGTAGGCCCTTCGCCGCCGCCGCCGCATACGTTTCCGGCGCGAGCGCTGTCGGCTGCCGCGGATAGCCGTCCGCCAGCACGAGCACGGCGCTGCCGGGTGCGGCTCGCGTCACCGCCTCCGCGCCGGTCGCCGCGCGCGGCCAGTCGCGCCGCGTGCCCTCGGCGAGGACCCGGTACAGATCGTTGTCCGGCGCGCACGCCAGCGTCCACTCGGGCGGGACGGCTGCAGGCGGCGTCGCGGAGCTCACAGCGCGGCCGCCGCGCTCAGGGCGCCTTGCGCAGGACGATTTCGTCGGCGCCGCGGTTCTCCGCCTGGATTCGGAAATTCGTCTCCAGCATGTGGAGCAGCGCCGGGATGTTGTCGGACCGGAGCATGCCGCTGACCTGCAGGCTGCGCAGGTCGGCGTCCTCGATCACGAGCTGGCGGCGGTTGTGCTGGTTGAAGGTCATCACCACGGTCTCCAGCGGCGCGCCGGTGAATTCGAGGCGCGGGCTGAGCCACGTGAGCCGCTCGACGAGCTCGCGCTCGGGCAGCGGCGCGACGGCCAGCACCGGCACGGGTTTCGCGGCGGTGGTCGGCTCGGCCAGCACGCGCTCGCCGGCGCCCACGAACGCGGCGCCCGCGGCCACGGCCGGCACCGGGGGAGCCACCAGGTCGTGCGCGGCCTGGGCTACCGAGACCCGGCCCTCGGTGACGATCACCTCGACGCCCTTCGGCTCGATTCCGACGCAGAAGGCGGTGCCGACGGCCTGCACGGCGACGTCGCCCGCCGAGACGATGAACGGCCGCCGCGGGTTCTTCGCGACGTGGAAGCGGGCGGTGCCGCTGCGGAGCTTCACGGCGCGGACGGTCGGCGTGTACGCCACCTCGATCTGCGCGCCGTCCTTCAAGTCGACCGTGGAGCCGTCCTCCAGCACCTGGTGCGGTGCGGCGGTGACGACGATCGACATCACGGAATAGTTCGCCTTCGACGTCGGTGCGGCCCAGCGCCAGGTGACGAGCGCCCCGAGCACCAGCACGGCCGCGAGCGGCAGGAGGACCGCCCGGCGACGCCGACGGCGTCCCGCCCGCACGTTCAGCTCGAACAGCACCTCGTCCGCCGTCCCGGCGCGCTGCGGCCAGTCCAGCGCGGACGAACCCGGCGCCGCGGCGTCGGGAGGTGGAGGCGAGGAACTGGGATCAGCGGGATTCATCGGAGAAGGCGTCCTGCACGCCGCGCCGGCGGAGGAAACTCTCGCAGCGCTTGATACCGCGCGAGAGGTGGGCCTCAACGGTTTTTTCCGAGAGGCCGAGCATGGCGGCGACGTCTTTCTGCGGCATGTTCTTGAGTTTGCGGAGGATGACAATTTCCCGGCACCGGGACGGCAGGTCGTCAATGGCCTCCGCCAGCAGCTGGATCTTTTCCTGGCGGCTGAGGACACTGACGGTATCCGTGCCATCATCGATGGCGTGCACGGAATCCAAATCCCTTACCGGATTCACCGGGGAGACCTTGCTGCGGCGCCGGAGGTCGATGGCGGTGTGACGGGCGATCTGGAACAGGAGCGCCTTCGCCGAGCGGATCGGCTGCGCGAGGCGGGTGCGCCAGAGCCGCAGCAGCGACTCCTGCACGATGTCGTCCACGTCGTGCTCCGCCGGGAACGACTTCCTCAGGTACGCCCGGACCGCCGGGGCGTGGGGCTGGACCTCGTCGGAGAACCAGCGCGCCTGATCGGCGCTGTTGTGAAACGATTCAGGGGGCGGCGACACGACGCAGGGGGCGGTGTAACTGGACGGTGAAGATCTTCGCGCCGGCTGACAAGCGGCGACTCGAAGGTCGGGCCGGCCCGGCCCGCCGCAAGCCCACAACCCGGCGGGCCCGACTTTTTTTGTGCAGGGATTTGGGCCGCTCGTTCGTCGTCACCCGCCCCGCCGCCGTCCCAGCCGGCAAAAAAAACGCGGGGACCCGAAGGTCCCCGCGTGTCATCCCACCCGTAAACCTTACCAGACGTACGTGGCGGTCAGCTTGGTCTGACGGCCGTCCTCGAGCAGCGCGCTGATCGAGCTGCTGAGGAAGTACATGTTCAGGCCGTCCGTGATGTTCGTCATGCCGAGACGATAGATCATCAGGCGGCGGCCGGAGAGCTTCTGGCGGTATTCGACGAAGCCGTCCCACGAGTCGAACGCCGGCGCCGTGAGCTTGGCCGTGCCGTCGATCGAGTCGCCCTGGCGCTTGTAACCGCCGCCGAACGCGAAGGCCGGCGTGAGGTTGTAGCGCGCCCACAGGTTGAAGGTCTGCTTCGGGACGAAGCTGGCCCGCGTGCCCGTGATGGTCGTGGGACCATCGGCGCTGAAGTAGCCCATCACCGCGGAGAGCTTCTTGTCGTCACTGGTGTAGCCCACTTGGGCGTCCCAGCCGTTGTTCTCCTGGTGGCCGTCCTGGATGAAGAAGCCCGCGTGGGCCGGATCCGGGTCGGCGCGCCACTTGT
>CAYYGV010000090.1:0-15221 GCA_964471615.1 uncultured Opitutaceae bacterium | reverse complement strand
CGAACGGCCTGAAGGACGGCCACGAGATGCAGAGCTGGTTCATCCGCTGGCTGGAGAACCTCCTGGCGAGGCACGGCCGCCGGCTGATCGGCTGGGACGAGATCCAGGAAGGCGGCCTCGCGCCGAACGCAGCGATGATGGCGTGGCGCGACGTGAAGTGGGCGATCGAGGCGGCGCGGCACGGCCACGACGTCGTGATGGCGCCGACATCCCACACGTATTTCGACTACACCGAGGGCGACGCCGCCGAGGAGGGCGTGCCGATCGGCACGCAGACCACGCTGGAGCGGGTGTATTCGTTCGACCCGCTGCCCGCGGAGTTGGAGCCGCAGTTCCACTCGCGCGTGCTGGGCGCGCAGGGCCAGCTGTGGCGCGAGCGCATGCCGAGTCTGCCGGTGGTGGAGCACCGCGCGTTTCCGCGGCTCTGCGCACTGGCCGAAGTCGTGTGGTCGCCGGTGGAGCGGAAGGATTTCGCCGATTTCCGCCAACGCCTCGTCTGGCTGCTCGCGCGCCTCGATCGCCTCGGGGTGAATTACCGCCGGCCGCGGCTGTGACCCAAAATTTGGGTAGATAACGCGGGACCCGTTGCCACGACTCCGGCGTCTGATGGGGCATCTTGCCCAAGTCCCGCGCCAAGCTCGCCCGATCGCCTGCCCGGTCCGCCGGAATCGTCCGGCGAGTGACCCACGGCGCGCTGCTGGTCATGGGACTCAAGGCCGCCCAACTGGTGGCCGAGGAGTCGATGATGTTCCGCGTGTTTGACCCGACGCTGGTGGATCGACTCCGGACGCCGCTGACGCGTTACCACGACTGAGCCGGGTGCGGCCTCGGGCCGCAGTTGAAGGTCGGCGGTTGAACGTTGAAAGGGTGGACATCAGACCGCCGGGCCGTGTCCGACTTTCAACTGCCGACCTTCAACTTTCAACCGCGCGCACCGCGCGCGGCGCCTCAGCGGATATCCAGCAGCTCGACCTCGAACACGAGCGTGGCCCGCGGCGGGATCGTCGGGGGATTGCCGCTGACGCCGTAGCCGAGCCAGTAGGGGATAATGAGCGTGCGGCGCTCGCCCTTGCGCATGGTGAGGAACGCTTCCTCGAAGCCCTGGATGGCCATGCCGGAGCCGAGGCGGAAGGTGAACGGCGCGCCGCGCTTGTAGGAACTGTCGACGGCCGAGCCGTCGAGCAGGCGGCCGTCGTAATGGACGATGACCTCCTGGCCGAGCCGCGGCGTGGAGCTGCCCGTGCCCGCGTTGTGGATCACGTAGAGCAGGCCCGAGTGGAGCCGGTGGGCGTTGCCGTACTTCTCGCGGATGACGGCCATGTCGGCCTCGCTGAACTGCGGCGCGGACTCCGCCATCGCCTCGCGCATCGCGGCGTTGATCGGCCGTCCGGGCTCCTTGCGGGCCAGCAGGCCGGAGCGCACGACGAGCGCGAGCGTGAGCAGCACGAGTCCGAGCAGGGCGACGTAGAGCAGGTTGCGCATGATGAGCCTCCGCCGATGTCATGCCGCCGAACCGGGGCGGTTGAAAGCTGAAAGACCGGACCGCGACGTGCCGCTACTGCGCCGCCGAGGTGTGGTCGGCAAAAATCCGCCAGCCCGCCGGCGTGCGTCGCACCAGGAGCGTGAACAGCCCGTGCGGCTGGTCCTTCGCGCGCGTGAGTTGCCAGCGGCCGAACACGAGCGCCGAGTCGGCACCGAGCTCCGTGACCACGAGATCGCTGAACGCCAGCGTGCCCATGGCCGCGCGATCCGGATAGCGGTGATGGTAACGCTCGAGGGTGGACTTCCAGCCATACGTCACGGTGTCACCCGACGCGAAGCGCAGTTCGTCGGTCTGCGCGTACGTCTGCATGAAACCGTCGATGTCTCCCCGGTTCCACGCCTCCACCTGCGCGCCGAGCAGGCGAAGGATCTCGTGCGGTTGGGTCGCGGCCCGGACAGATGGGGCGGTCGCCAGCAGCGCGACGAGAACCACGCAACGAAGCAGACGGACGGGAGTCATAAACCGGGTCAGCAAGGACGGCCTGCTCCGGCGTCGGCCCGAGGCCGGCTCAGAGGCCGTAGGTGATGGTGCGGGCGCCGGCTACGCCAAGGACCGTGATCGGCACGCCCACCACATAGGTGGCCGGGTAAACCTCGTTTGCGACGAGATCGAGGCTCTTCACGTAATTCGTCGTGCCAACGAGGTTGCCGAGCGAAACCGTCGAGCGACCATACTCCATCATGTACTGGTCGGTGGCCGCCGCGAGCTGCCGGGCGTTGCTCATCACCGCCTTGTCCTGCGTGGCACTGCGGATTTTTTGGAACCCAGGAATCGCCAGGGCGGCAAGCAACCCGATGATGACCACGACAATCATGATCTCAACGAGCGTGAAGCCTTTGGGGGATCTGGAATTCATCAGGCGGCCTCAGCAAAGAGGCGTGGGAAATGCACTTTGGGGGAAAAATTGCCGAATTGCCCGCCAATATTTGGCGGTGGGTAGATTTACCACTTCAGAGAGATAGTTGTTCGGTAAGGGGATGGAGTGCCTGATAGCGAACCAAATCTAACGCTAAGAGCGATAGATAGGATGAGCGCTTGTCGCGTGCCAAGGGTGAAAACAGGGCGCTATTGAAAGACACTGTCGAAAAGCCCCGGGTGAGTTTACGGCTTCTTTAACAATTCGAGCGCCACGGCGGTCATGGAGGCGATGCCGGTCTTGATCGTCGGTTCGGGCACCGGGGCGAACCGGCTCGAGTGCAGCGAGGGCAGGGGGATGCCGGTCTTTTCGCTCTGCTCGACCTTGGCCGGGTCCACCGCTCCCAGGCGATAGAGCACGATCGGCACATGCTCCACGGTCCGCCCGAACTCGCTGAAATCCTCGCCGCCCATCTCGGGCTCGATCTTCAGCACCCGCTCGGCGCCGAACCACTGGGTGAACGCGCCGTGCAGCCGGCGCATCAGCGCCGGGTCGTTGTAGGTCGCCATCACGTTGTCCTCCTCGATCACCGTGACCACCGGGGCCAGGTCGTCCGGCAGCCCGGCGGCGATCGCCTCGCCGCGGCAGATGCGCCGGATCGCCTCGATCGTGTGCGCCCGGACCTTGTCGGAGTAGGAGCGCAGCGTCAGCTGGAGCTTCACCTCGTTGGGGATGATGTTGGCCTTCGTGCCGCCGTGGATCGATCCCACGGTGACGACCGCCGGGTCGATCGGCCGCGTCTCGCGGCTCACGATCGTCTGCAGCGCGAGGACGATGCGCGACGCCAGGACGATCGGGTCCTTGGTGGCGTGGGGATACGCCCCGTGGCCGCCCACACCGCGGACCGTGATCTCCACGGTGTCGACGTTGCCCATCACGTAACCTTCGACCGTCCCGAGCGTGCCGGCTGGCAGCGTGGCCGAGTCGTGCAGCGCGACCGCGAAATCGGGTTTGGGAAATTTGTGATAGAGCCCGGCCGAGAGCAGCGCCCGTGCGCCGCCGCCGCGCTCCTCGGCGTGCTGGCCGACGAACACCAGCGTGCCCGACCAGTGCTCCTTGAGTCCGCTCAGCATCCGGGCCGTGCCCGTGAAGACGGTCATGTGGATATCGTGCCCGCAGGCCTGCATCACGGGCACGTCGCGTCCGCTCAGGTCCTTCATGTGTACGGTGCTCGCGTACGGCAGGCCGGTTTCCTCCTGCACCGGCAGCGCGTCGAGGTCCGTGCGGATCAGCAGCGTCGGTCCGGGACCGTTCTGCAGCACGCCGACGAGGCCGTAGCCCGCGACCTTCTCGGTCACGGTGAACCCCGCCGCCCGTAGCGCCGTCGCCACCTTGGCCGATGTCTCGGCCTCGAGGAACGACAGCTCCGGGTGGAGGTGAAGGTCGGTGTAGAACGCGAGCAATGCGGGATAGTCCGCAGCCACGCGACGCTCGACCTCAGGCCGGAGGGTGGCGGGAGCGGCGGCAAACGCGGAGGCAGTGATTAGGGTAACGGCCAGCAGGACGGACTTCATGGATCAGGGTTTGGGTTCCAGTTGGAAAATCAGGCCGTCGAGCACGGCGTCGACGTCAAACTTCAGCAGCTCCGCCGGCGTCAGCGTGTGGTTCGGCGCCGAGTCGCGCGCGAACGCCACCGCCACCCGTGCGCCCTCGGCCAGCGCCGCCTGCAGGAAGTCGCGCTTGGCGCGGTGCAGCTTGCCGTCGCGCGCCTGCTCCTCGGCGGTGCCGGGTCGTCCGGTGAAGGCGGCGAGGTGGCCGTCGCCGATCCAGAGCGTCCATTGGGCCGTGTCGGCGAAATACACCGCGAGCGTGCTGTCGGCGGGCAGGTGCAGCCGGCGGGCGAGCGCGCCGGCGAAGCTGCCGGGTTTCTGGTCGGGCGTCTCGGGAGTGAAGTGGGCGAACATCCGGGCGTAGAGCTTGCGGCCGGTGGCGCGCTCGAAGTTCGCCAGCTTGCGCTGGAAGGCGAGCGCGCGGGGCGGGGTGGCTGGAAGCAGGTGATCGGGATCGTCGAACTGCGCAGCCGGCCCGGGCTCCGTCGCGGCCGCGTAACGGTGCGTCCGCCCCGCCAGGGCCGCGAAGCTCGCGGGGTCCGCCTTGAACGCCTGCGCCGCCGCGCCGCGCCGCCGGATCCGCACCGTCATGCGGTCGTTGGCCTGGATCTGCGGCAGCACGTCGAGACCGCGCACGACGCGGCCGAAGACGCTGTGCAGGTAGTTGAGCCGGTTCACCGGCTGGAGCGTGATGAAGAACTGCGAGCCGTTGGTGTCGGGACCGTCGTTGGCCATCGAGAGGATGCCGGCGGCGTCATGCCGCAGCCCCGGCACGAACTCGTCCGCGAACTCGTAGCCCGGTCCGCCCTGGCCCGTGCCGAGCGGATCGCCGCCCTGCACGACGAAGTACGGCACCACCCGGTGGAACCTCAGGCCGTCGAAGAACGGGTGGTCGGGCCGGGGTCCGAGCGTGCCCTCGGCCAGACCGACGAAATTGGTCACCGTGAGCGGCGCCTGCGCGGGGAACAGTTCCGCCATGATCGTTCCCCGCGGCGTGCCGATCTCGGCGTAAAGTCCGTCGGGCAGCGCCGCGGGCTCCGGGGCCGCGGCTGACGCCGCGATGCCGGCGGTGACCGCGAGGAAGAGCCGGAGGAGGCGCATGACGGGACAGTGGGAGGTCGGTGCGTCCGGCTCAATGAAACTCGTGGACGCGAGAAAACAGTTTTCCCCGGCGGCCCAAGCTGCCACGGTGCGCGCATGAAACGCGCCGCCTTCTTCCTGTTTGCCGTCTCGCTGGCCCTCGCATCGTCGTCGCCGGCGGCAAAAGGCCCGGACGGTTTCCTCGCGCGCGAGGCGATCGACGTGAAGGCCGTGTTGCCCGCGCCGCCGCCGATCGGCTCGCTCGCGGCGCTGGGCGATCTCGAGGCGGTGCGGCAGGCCCAGGTCATGCGCACGCCGCAGGACGTGGCGTGGGCCGCCCTGATCGAGGACGACACGGTGTTCAACAACGCCTCCGTGCTCGGGCCCTGGTTTGCGGCGGACAAGCTGCCGCACACCGCCGGGTTTCTTGCACGGGTCACCGCCGACGTCCTGTCGGTGAGCTACCGCGCCAAGGACCTCTTCCTCCGCCCGCGGCCGCCGAAGGTCGACCCGGCGCTGCACCCCTGCGTGCACCTTTCCGAGAGCGGCTCATACCCGAGCCGGCACTCGACCCAGGCCTTCGTCTGGGCTTACGTGCTGGGCGAAATTTTTCCGGAGCACCAGGCGGAGCTGATCGAACGCGCCCACCGGGCCGCGTGGGGCCGCGTGCTCGGCGGCGTGCATTACCCGACGGACCTGATCGGGGGCAAGATCCTCGCCGACGCGATCATCGCCGAGCTCCGGAAGCTCCCCGAGTACCGGGCGGCCGTCGAGAAGTGCCGCCAGGAGGCGGCGCCCTATCTCCTGAAGGAAGCGGCGTGAGTTTCCCGCGGTTCGCCGCGGCTCACGGAATCTTCAGCGTCTTGCCGACGACGAGGCTCTTCTCGTCGCGCAGCACGTCGCGGTTCGCCGCCAGGATGTCGGTCCAGCGGGCGGACGTGCCGTAGTACTGCCGCGAGATCTTGCCAAGCGTTTCGCCGGCCACGACGACGTGCGTGCGCGGCGCGGGAGTGGCGACGGGCGCCGGGGCGGCGGCTGCGGCTGCCGCCGGGGTTCCGGGATGGGTGGGCGGCGGCATCACGAGGCCGGGCGACGGCGAGCCGAGGGCGAGACGGGTCTTGAGCTGGTTGTTCTCCAGCGCCACCGCGGCGAGCTGGTTCTGCGTCAGGCGCAGCTGCTCGCGCAGCGCGTTGGCCTGCTCGGCCACCGGGATGGACTGCTTCGCGACCGCCAGCTGGGCCTCGAGGCTGGCCTTGTCCGCCTGCAGTTTTTCCTGCGCCTCCTTCAACTGGTCGTTCTCGGCCTGCAGCACCGCGAAACTCCGCAGCGCCACCGCCAGCTTGGCGGCTTCGGTGTCCTGCGCCTCTTCGGCGGCCGGCGACGTGGCCGCCGGCGCGGGCGCGGCGGGTGGCGTGGTCGGGGTTTGGGCCAGGGCGGCGCCGGACAGCAGCGAGGCGATCAGCAGGGCGGCACGGGACAGGTGGAAGCGCATGATGGCACAGGATGGCTCCCGGCCGGCGCGACGCAATCCTGCCGTGGCGGAGCCGTTTCAAGGATCCGTAAATTCCGGGACGGAATGCGTTTCCCCGTGCTCCGCGGCGAATGGACGAATCAACGCGGGGCGGCCAGCGCGCCGGATGGGATCACGGGATGCGCAGGACGCGGCCGACCACGAGGCTGCGCTCGTCGCGCAGGGCGTCCCGGTTGGCGGCGAGGATGTCGGGCCAGCGGTTCGGCGTGCCGTAATACTGGCGCGAGATCTTGCCGAGGGTGTCGCCGGCGACCACCACGTGCGTGCGCGGCGGCGGGGGCGCCGGGGGCGGCGGCGGGGTGGTCAGCGCGAGCGCCTGGGGCGAGCCCGGGCGGGTGGGAGAGTTGAGTCCGGCGGCGACCGTGCCCACGGGCCGGGCCGGCACCGGGTTGGCCGGGGCGGCGGCCGGCGGCGCGACGACGCGGCCGACGGTCTGCGAGACGCTGGAGAGCGTGGACTTGAGCCGGGCGTTTTCCTCCGCCAGCGCGCGGTTGGCGTTCTGGGTCTCGGTGGCCTTCCGCTCGGCGGCGGCGGCCTGGGTCCGCAGGGCGTCGAGGTCGGCGGGCGGCGTGGCGGAAAGACGTACCTTGAGGGACGAGTTCTCGGTGGCGAGCGCCGCGGCCTGCGCCTGGGTCTGGCGCAGCTGCTCGCGGATGCCCTCAAGTTCGGAACCCACGGTGGCGGCCCGGTCGGCCTGCGTCTTGAGGTCCTGCGCGGCGGCCTGGTTCGCGGCGAGCTGCTGTTGGAGGGCGGCCTTGTCCGCGCCGAGTTTCTCGGCGTCGGCCTTCAGCGTCTCATTCTCCTGCTGGAGCAGCGTGAAGCTGCGGAGGGTCGTGGCGAGTTTGGCCTCGGTCTCGGCGCGCGCGGGATCCTCCGCCGGGGCCGCCTTGGCCTGCGCGACCTGCTGCTGGAGCGCGGCGCGCTCGGCCTGGAGGGACTGCACCTGGCCCTGCAGCGCGGCGAGCTGGTCGGCCGTCGCCTTGCCGGCCTCGGCGGCGGCGCTGGCCTTTGCCGTCAGGGCCGTGCGTTCGGCCTCGCTCGTGGCGAGCCGGGTCTCCAGCTCGGCCGTCTTCGTGCGCAGCGCGGCCAGCTGGGCCGCCTGCTCGGGATCGGCGGCCGGGGCGGCCTTGGCCTGCTCGAGCCGGGCGAGCGACTCGCGGAGGCGGGTCAGCTCGGCGTTGGCGCTGGCGAGTTCGGACCGCGACTTTTCGCCGGCCTGCGTGGCGGCGGCGACGGCGTCCGAGAGGCGCTGGCGCTCGGCGCGGAGACCGGCGAGTTCCGGCTCGAGACGGGCGAGCTGCGCGGCCGCCTCGGAGGCGGCGGGATTCGGGGCGGGGGCCTTGGCCTGGGCCTCAAGCTGGGCCACGCGACGGCGGGCCGCCTCGAGCGCCTCGGACTGCTGCGTGTTTTCGGTGGCGAGCGCGGAGAGTTTCTCGCGGGCGGCGACCAGGTCGCGCTGCGTGGCGGCCAGGTCCTCGGCGGCCTTGGCGGCGGTCGCGAGCTTGGTCTCGAGCGATTGCTTGGCGGCGGCGAGTTCGTCAACGCGCGCGCGGGCCTGGGTGAGCGCGGCGGAGGCGTCCTCGCTCGCGGCCGGGCGGCGGCGGGCGTTGTCCGCGGCGGCCAGTGCCTCCTGCAGCTGCGTGCGGAGGGGCGTGAGCTGGCCGGCGAGTTCCGTCCGGAGCTGCTCGCTGGCGGCGAGCTTCTGCTGGAGATCCGTGGTGCCCTGTCGGGCCGTGCCGAGCTCGGCGGTGAGCGCGGCGAGCTTGGCCTCGAGATCCGCGCCGGCACCGGCCTTGGCCTGGGCGGCGGCGAGCTGGGTGGCGAGGGCTTGCTTTTCCTGCGCGGCCTGGGACAGCGCGGTCTCGGCGGCGGCGGCCTGATCCTTCACCTTGGCCAGCTGCGCCTCGAGTTCGCTGGCGCGGGCCGACGCCTTCGCGACGGCGGCCTCGGCCGCGCTGCCCGCGGCGCTGGCGAGCTGCTTCGTCAGGGACTCCGCGGCGCCCGCGGCCTTGGCGCGGGCCGACTCGGCGGCGTCGCGCTCGGAGGTGAGGGTGGCGACGGCCGACTCGGCCTTGGCGCGGGCGGCGTTGGCTGCGGTGACCTGCGCTTTGGCGGCCTCGACCTCCTTGCGCGCGGCCTCGAGGTCGGCGGTGAGCTTCTTGGCGCGGTCGTTGAGATTGGACTGCTCCTTGAGCGCGGCGACGCGCGCGGCGTCGAGCGACTCGGCCTTGGTCTTGAGCGAAGCCACCTGGGCGGCGGCCTCCTTCGCGGTGAATTCCGCGCGGCGCAGCGCGTCGCCGTTGGCTACGCGGCTCGCCTCGTTGGCGGCTGCGGTAGCCTGCGCGAGTTGCGCGGCGAGTTTGTCACGCTCTCCGCCGAGCTTGGCGATCCGGCTGTCGGCGGCGGCCTTGTCGTTGGCGAGCGCAGTCCGCGCGGCCTCGGCGGCCGCCAGCTGGGTCTTGAGCGTATCCGCCTGCTGCTGGAGCTCGGCGAGCTGGGCGGCGGCCTTGGCAGCCGCTGCCTGGGCGGTACTGGCGGTGCCGGCAGCCTCGGTGGCCGCAGCGAGTTTTTGGGTCAGGTCCGCAACCTGGCGGGCCTGTTCCTCGCCCCGGCGTCCCGCGGCGGCGAGCTGCGCCTGGACGTCCGTCAGCTGGGCGGTGAGCTTCGCGGCCTGCGTGCGGGCCGCTTCCAGTGCGACGCCCTGCTGGGCGTTCGCCCCGGCCGCCGCGGCGAGCTTGTCGCGCTCGGCCGCGAGCTGGTTCTTCTCGGTGGTAAGCGCGGCGAGGGCGGCGGCGGTGCGTGCCTTTTCGCCGGCCTGTTCCGTGGCGGCCTGCTTGGCGCTCTCGAGGTTCCGCCCAGCGGCGGCGAGCTGATTGGCGAGGTCGGCCTTTTCCGTCGCGAGGCGCGAGAGGGCCTCGGCGGCGGTGGCGCGCTCGCTGGCGAGCTCGGCGCGCGCCTGCTCGGTGGCGGCGAGCTGCGACTTGAGCGACTGGACCTGGGTGGAAAGTTCGTCGAGCTGCTTGGCGGCCTTGGCCGCGGCGGCCTGCGCGGTCGTGCCGGCGGCGGCGCCGGCCTCGGTGGCGGCGGCAAGTTTCTGGGTCAGGTTGGCGACCTGGCGGGCTTGGTCGTCGCTGCGACGGACGGCGGCGGCGAGCTGCGCCTGAAGGTCCGCGACCTGGGCGGCAGCCTTGCCGGCATCGCCTGCCTGGGCGGAAACGGTGGCGAGCTTTTGATTGAGGGCGGCGACCTGCTGGGTCTGCGTCTCGACGGCGGCCTTGGCGGCGGAGGCGCCGGTTTCGGCGGCCTGCAGCTTCTGGCGGAGCTCGGCGAGGTCACGGGCCTGGCTGTCAGCCTTTGCGACCGCCGCGGCGAGTTGCGCCTGCAACGGCGCGAGCTGCGCGGTCGCCTTGGCTAGGTCGGAGCGGGCACCCTCGAGGGCGGCGGCCCGGTCCGAACCGGACTTCGCTGCCGCTGCCAGCTTGGCGCGGGCCGACTCGGCGGCGTCGCGCTCCTGGGTGAGTTTTGCGACGGCGGCCTCGGCCTGCGAGCGGGCCTGACCGGCTGCGGCCAGCTGGGCCTTGAGCTCGTCGAGCTGGCCGGCGGCGGATTTCGCCTGGGCGGCGGCGTTCGTGGCGGCGGCGAGTTTCTCGTTTAGGGCTACAACCTCGCGGGCGCGGGCCTCGGCGTCACCGGTCGCCTGGGCGAGCGCGGCGGTGAGTCGGGTGGCCTCGCCCTTGGCGCGATCGGCCTCCGCCTTGGCTGCGGCGGCTTCCTGACGGGCGGAGGTGAGCTCGGTCGAGCGGGTCTGAGCCTGCTGGTTGCCGGCGGCCTGCACGGCGGCCTGCGCCTGCGCCAACTGGGCGGCGAGGGCGTCCTTGGCCGCGGAGAGCCGGTTCAGATCAGCGGTGGCGGCAGCCTTTTCGTTGGCGAGCGCGGCCCGCGCAGCCTCGGCAGCGGCGAGCTGGGACTTGAGCGTTTCGGCCTGCCGCTGGAGCTCGGTGAGCTGGGCCGCGGCCTTGGTGGCGGCGGTCTGGGCGGTGCTGGCATTGGCGACGGCCTCGGTGGCGGCGGCAAGTTTTTGGGTCAGGTCGGCGACCTGGCGGGCCTGGTCGTCGCTGCGGCGGACAGCGGCGGCGAGCTGCGCCTGAAGGTCCGCGACCTGGGCGGCAGCCTTGCCGGCATCGCCAGCTTGGGCGGACACGGCGGCGAGCTTCTGGTTGAGGGCGGCGACCTGCTGGGTCTGCGTCTCGACGGCGGCTTGAGCGGCGGCGCGGTCGGCGTCGAGCTTGGCCTTCTCGGCGGTGAGCGCCGTGACGGCGGCTTCGAGCCGGGACTTGTCGGTGGCGGCCGCGGCTGCGGCGGCGCGGGCCTGCGTGAGATTCTCCTGCGCGGCCTTGAGCACCGTAGCCTGCTGGGCGGCGGCCGCCGCCTGGGCCTGCAGCTGGGCGAGGGTCGTGCCCTGCGCGGCGAGCTGGCTCCGGGTTTCAGTGAGCGTGGCCTGCAGCGCGGCGAGGTCGGTCTTGAGCTGGCCGTTTTCCTTCCAGGCGGCGGCGAGTTCCTCGCTCAGCTGGTGCCGGTCCTGGCGGAGATTCGCGAGCTCGGGCGCGTCGGTCGCCGGGGCGGCCGGTTTGGGCTGGTTCTCCGTCGCGGCCGTGACGACGAGGCGATTGTTGGCCGGCAGCGGGGGACTCTCGGGTTCCGCGGGGGCGGCGGTCGGAACCGGGGCGGCGACGGGCGCCGGCGTGGGTGAGACGGTGAAGGAGCGGGGCGTCCGCGGCGCGGAGCGGAGGGCGAGCGACTTCGTGTTGGCGACGACGGTGGTGCGGTACTGTTCGAGGCGACGCCGGCCTTCGGCGAGCTGGGCGTCGGAGAGGCTCCCGAGCAGATTGTTGAGGGCCTTGCCGGTGGAACCGTTTTCAGAGGCGAGGGAGAGCCAGGCAAAGGCCTCGGGGAGATCGGCGGGGAGCGCCTGGCCGTCAGTGTAGGCCAGGCCGAGGTTGTACTGGGCGATGGCATTGCCCTTTTCGGCCTTGGCCCGAAGGGAGGCAATTTCCGGCGGCAGTGCTGCCGTGACACGGGAGGTGGCCACCGCCAGCAACAGCAACAATACGATGCGGGCGTACGGGGGCATGGCCCACCAGACGTAAGGGCTTTTGGGCGTTACTCAACCGCGAATCCGTCCGAATACGAGTGAAGGACGGGCTACGGCGCGGGCTTGGACCCGGCGGCCTTCGCCTCCTTGGTCAGGCGCTCGATTGTCGCGGCCTGCTCGCGGAGTTGCGCCTGCGCCTTCGTCAGTTCCGTCCGCAGCCGGGCGTTTTCCGCCTCGAGGGTGGAGGGATTAGACGGCGCCGGCGGTTCCGCGGATTCGGGTGCGTGGGTGAGGGCGGCCCCGGGCGCCGGCTCGGACTTGGCCGGGGTCACCGGCGTGAGGCTGAAACCCCGCGGCCCGGTGCGCCGGCCGGCATCGCGGGCGGCGCTGGCCTGGGCGGCGTGGGCCGAGATGGCGGCCCGGTATTGGGCGAACCGCTGGCGACCCTCCGTGAGCTGCTGGTCGGTCAGATTGGCGAGCAGATCGTCGAGGGCCCGGCCGGTCGTGCCGTTCTCGGCCGCCAACGACAGCCAGGCGAACGCCTCGGCGTGGTTGACGGTCACCTGCTGGCCAGTCGCGTAGGCCAGGCCGAGATTGTACTGCGCGAGCGAGTTCCCCTGCTCGGCCTTGGCCCGCAGCGCCGCGATCTCCGCCGGCTCCGCGCCAAACCCGGTGCCGGCCAGCAGCGCGGCGAGAACGAAACAAAGGAAGCGGGGCAGGCGAACCATGGGAGTAGGAGCCTGCACGATCCGTGATCCCGAGACAACGCGCGAATGGCCGTCAGCCCGCCGGCAGCCGCTTCACGAACGCGTACTGGGTCTTGGAAATCGTGTAGCCGATCCCGGCGTAGAACTTGGGCGCCTCGACGCGGACCGTGTTCGTGCGGACCAGCATGCGCGGGCAACCCTGTTGCGTGGCCCACTGCTCGGCGGCCGCCACGAGCGCGCGCCCGATGCCGCTGCGGCGGTGGGTTGACGCCACCACGAGGCCGACGATCTGGGCGTACCGGCCGTTCTCGAGCGTCACCGCCGTCACGACATGGAGACAGCCGACCGGCTTTCCGTCCTCCGCGACGAGGACGCGCTGGTCCGGCCGATGCAGCACGTGCGGCAGGCGGTCGGCGATATCTGCGGGCGTGCTCGGGTAACCCAGCTCGGTGAACAGGCCGGCGAGGTCGGCGTGGTCTGCCGCGCGGGCGTCGCGGATCACCCACGGTTTCATGCGGTCCAGCCCTTCGCGCGGGCGACGGCACGGTGCCAGTCGCGGCGCAGCCCCTGCATCGCGACGCGGTTGGCCCGCGGGCGGAAGATCCGGTCGGTGCGCCACAGCCGGGCGATCTCCGCCTGGTCGCGCCAGAAGCCGACGGCCAAGCCGGCGAGGAACGCCGCGCCGAGGGCGGTGGTCTCGGTGATGCGCGGCCGCACGGCCGGCACCCGCAGCAGGTCGCTCTGGAACTGCATGAGGGCGTTGTTCACCGTGGCCCCGCCGTCGACGCGCAGCTCGCGCAGGCGCAGGCCGGCGTCCGCCTGCATCGCGTCGAGCAGGTCGGCAGTCTGGAAGGCGATGCTGTCGAGCGCCGCGCGGGCCAGGTGGCCGGCGGTGGTCCCACGCGTGAGCCCGATCACCAGGCCGCGCGCGCCCGGGTCCCAGTGCGGCGCGCCGAGGCCGGTGAAGGCCGGCACGAGCAGGACGCCGCCGGCGTCGGGCACCTGCGCCGCAAGCGCCTCGACCTCCGCGGATCTGGTGATCAGCCCAAGGCCGTCGCGCAGCCACTGCACGACCGCCCCGCCGACGAACACGCTGCCCTCAAGCGCGTACTCGAGCGGGCCGTTGGCGCCGATCTGCCAGGCGATCGTGGTCAGCAGCTGGTGGCGCGAGCGTACGGGACGACGGCCGGTGTGGAGGAGGAGGAAGCAGCCGGTGCCATAGGTGTTCTTGGCGAGGCCCGGACGGAAGCAGCCCTGGCCGAACAGCGCCGCCTGCTGGTCGCCGGCGACTCCGGCGATGGGAACGCCGCGCAGGGCGGGGATGGACTCCACCTCGCCGTAGACCTCGCTGCTCGCGCGCACGTCCGGCAGCACCTCGCGGGGAATCCGAAGGAGGCGCAGCAGCTCGTCGTCCCACTGGCCCGTCGCGAGATTCAGGAGCAGGGTGCGCGACGCGTTCGAGACATCGGTGGCGTGCACGCGGCCGCCGGTGAGCCGCCACAGCAGCCAGGTGTCGACCGTGCCGAACGCGAGCTCGCCGCGGCCGGCGCGGCGGCGGGCGCCCGGGACCTGGTCGAGCAGCCACGCAAGTTTGGTGCCGCTGAAATAGGGATCGAGCACGAGACCGGTGCGGCGCCGGAACTCCGGCTCGAGCCCGCGCCGCCGGAGGGCCGCGCAGCGCGCCGCGGTCCGTCGGTCCTGCCACACGATCGCCGGCGCGAGCGGCCGACCGGTGCGGCGGTCCCAGAGCAGGGTGGTCTCGCGCTGGTTGGTGAGGCCGATCGCCGCGAGGTCGGAGCCCGCGAGATTGGCCTCCGCGACCGCGGCCAGCGCGGTGCGCCGGGTGGAGGTCCAGAGGTCCTCCGGATCGTGCTCCACCCAGCCGGCGCGCGGGAAGTGCTGCGCGAACTCCTGCTGCGCGGCGCCGCGGATCCGGCCCTGCCGGTCGAAGACGAGGGCCCGCGACGACGTGGTGCCCTGGTCGAGCGCGAGGAGGTGGTTCCGGCCCATGGGGTCGGGGAGAGGCTGGCGCGCCCCCCGACCGGCGGCAAGCGCGGCGCGCAAAAATCGCGGCGCGGGCTTGCCAGAGAAAGTAAGCATGCTTACCAGTTTGCCCCTCATGGCCCTCCGCTCCGTCCCGATCGACCGTCGCCTCGGCTTCATCATTGGCGACATCAGCCGGCTGGCGCGCCGCGAGTTCGAGCGCCGGGCCCGGGGGTTGAAGCTGACGCGCGCGCAGTGGCTCTTCCTGTACCACCTGGCGCGGCAGCCGGGCTGCACGCAGAGCGAGCTCGCGGAGCTCCTGCAGCAGGAGCGCATCACGATCAGCCGGCAGGCCGAGCGCCTCGAGCGGGCCGGCTGGATCGAGCGCCGCGACCACGCGTCTGATCGGCGCGCCTACCACCTCTACCTGAAGCCGAAGGCCGAGCGCATGACGCGGCAGCTCGACCGGCTCGCGAACCGGCTGCGCGAGGACTACCTCGCCGGCCTCTCCACAGGGCGGCGGCAGGCGCTCATCGACGACCTCCTCCACATCAAGACCAATCTCCTGCGCATGGACCAGCGCGCCAAATTTCGCCCCGATGAAAACTGACCGTCGTTCCGTCCAATTCTCCCTGATGCTCCGCCCGCTGCTGGGCGTGGCGCTGCTCGCTGCCGCCGGCTGCCGCAAGGCCCCGGCCCGCGGCGGCGCCCCCGCCGTGCCGGTCCAGGTGGCGGTCGCCGTCCAGCAGGACGTGCCCCGGCAAATCGAGGCCATCGGCACGGTCCAGGCCCTCCGCACCGTCACGGTGAAGTCCCAGG
>CAYYGV010000089.1:0-15255 GCA_964471615.1 uncultured Opitutaceae bacterium | reverse complement strand
GGGCGACCTCCTTCTCGAGGTAGTCGAGGTAGGTGTCGGACGACTTGTGGTTCAGCGTGATGACCGTGGTGCAGCCGCAGAACCAGCAGAGGGTCTCGCAGAACGGCAGATGGAAGTAGAGCGAGAGGGGTACCGATCCGTCCCGGTTGGTCCGGTCCAGGTGCCCGAGCAGGGGGTCGGGCGTGGGGAAATCGCGGAACTCCACCGCGGTGGGATACGAGGTGTACCGGGGGGCGGAGATGTCGTACTTACGGACGAGGTCGAGGTCGACGTTGATCACAGACAAATAAGGTTCAGGCCGCGGGCAGGATTTCAACCCCGCGCAGCAGGTTCGGCACGATTTCGGGGACGGAAACGGCCAACCCTAGTCAGGGCGCGCGGTCGAGCGGAAGTTCATTTCCCGCCGTGCGGGCGGGGGTGCGGCCGGCCTGCAGGCGGTCCCGCAGGAAGAAAACCCCCAGGGAAAAGAGGAGGCAGGCGCTGGCGGCGATGACGAGGGGAAGGAGGTCCATGGAAAAGAGTGGGTTAGGGTGGGCGGTCGGGTGTTAAGGTTCGCCCTGACTGTAACAGGCGGGTCCCGGGGCGGCTCCGCTCGATTTGGCAGGGACTGCGCATATCTTGTGGTCCCGCGGTCCCGGGGCAGCCGCCGGGCTGGTCTCCGACGCAAGAAATGCAGATGAATTCGAAGCTGTTGCGCAGCTTCTGGCTTTGTCTCGCCGGCGCCTTTAGGTCAGGTTGGAGAGGTACCTTTTTTGCCATGAAAACCGACTGGAAATCCCGTGCGGTCTCTGCCGCTGACGCTGTCGCCGCCGTGCGCAGCGGAACCAACGTCTTCATCCATGGCGCCTGCGCTACGCCGGCCCCTCTGATCGATGCGCTCTGCGCCCGCCGCGACCTGGCGGACGTCCGGCTGTATCACCTGCATACCGCGGGCCCGGCGCCGTTTGCCGATGCCGGCCGGGAGAAAGAGTTCCGCTCGGTGTCCCTGTTCACCGGGGCCCCCCTGCGCCGGCCCATCGCCGACGGCCGGGCGGACTTCGTCCCGATCTTCCTCTCGGACATCCCCGGCCTGTTCGCCTCGCGCGCCGTGCCGCTGGACGCCGCCCTCATCCAGGTCTCGCCGCCCGACGCCCACGGTTTCTGCTCCCTGGGCACGTCCTGCGACGCCGCCCATGCCGCCGTCGACGCCGCCCGGGTGGTCATTGCCGAGATCAACGCCCAGATGCCCCGCACCCACGGCAACAACCTCGTGCCGCTCAGCCGGATCCACGCGTTCGTCTCCACTGACCGCGCCCTGGTCGAGCACCGCAGCGGCCCCGAGTCCCCCGTCGAGGCCCGCATCGGCGAGCTGATCGCCGACCTCGTCGAGGACGGCTCGACCCTCCAGATGGGCATCGGCGGCATCCCGGACGCCGTGCTCGCCCGCCTCAAGAACAAACACGACCTCGGCATCCACTCGGAGATGTTCTCCGACCGGGTCGTCGACCTCGTCGAAGCCGGCGCCGTGACCAACCGGCTGAAGGCCGTCGGCCAAGACCGCATCATCACGAGCTTCATCAACGGCACCCGCCGGCTGTTCGACTTCGTGAACGACAACCCGCAGGTGGCGTTCTACCCCTGCGACTGGACCAACGACACCGCCGTCATCCGGAAGAACCCGAAGGTCGTCGCGATCAACTCGGCCATCCAGATCGACCTCAGCGGCCAGGTCTGCGCCGACTCGATCGGCTACGAGGTGTTCTCCGGCATCGGCGGCCAGATGGACTTCATCCGCGGCGCGGCCCTCTCGCGCGGCGGCAAGCCCATCATCGCGCTGCCCTCGCGCGCCGCCGGCGGCAAGGTCTCGCGCATCGTGATGCAGCTCAACCCGGGCGCCGGCGTGGTCACCACCCGCGGCCACGTGCACTGGGTCGCGACGGAGTACGGCGCGGTCAACCTCCACGGCAAGACCCTGCGGGAGCGCGGCGAGGCGCTGATCTCGATCGCGCATCCTGACTTCCAGGCCGAGCTGCGGCGGGAACTGAACCAAATCCGCCACTTCTCGCTCGCGGGCTGATCCGGCCGGTCGCGTCACCCTCCGTCCCACCATGCCGCATCGCGTCTCCGCGCAGCAGAGTCGGCTCTTGGTGGGACAGCTCCGGCGGTCCCAGGTGGTGCGCGACTATGAGCGGGCGTTCCGGGACACCACCGGGCTGCCCATTTCGCTGCGGCCGATCGAGTCGTTCGACCTGCCGCACCGCGGCGACCCGAAGGAGAGCCCGTTCTGCGCGCTCGTGGCGCGGTCGAACCGCTCCTGCGCCTCGTGCCTGCAGTTCCAGGGCCGGCTCGAGGCGCGCGCGCGGCTGCAGCCCCGCACCCTCACGTGCTTCGCCGGCCTGTGCGACTCGGCGGTGCCGGTGCGGGTGGGCGAGAACCTGATCGCGTTTCTCCAGACCGGCCAGGTCCTCGTGGACCAGCCCTCGAAGGCGCAGTTCGCCCGCGCCGCGCGGCAGCTGGTAAAATGGGGCGCGGAGGTCGACCCGCGGCAACTGGAGGAGGCGTACTTCCAGACCCGCGTCGTCACGCGGAAACAGTACGAGGCCATGCTGCGGCTGCTCACGATCTTCGCGCAGCACCTCTCGACGCTGAGCAACCAGCTCATGGTGCAGACCTCGGCCGCCGAGGCGCCGGCCATCGCCCGCGCCCGCGCCATGATCGCCGAGCGCCACACCGAGGAGCTCACGCTCACCAGCGTCGCCCAGGCGGTGAACATGAGCGCGTTCTACTTCTGCAAGATGTTCCGCAAGGCCACCGGCATGACCTTCACCGATTACCTCGCCCGGGTCCGAATCGAGAAGGTGAAGAACCTCCTGCTCAATCCTCACCGGCGCGCCAGCGAGGCCGCCTACGAGGTCGGCTTCCAGTCGCTCTCCCAGTTCAACCGCGTGTTCCGCCGCATCGTCGGCGAGTCCACGTCCTCGTACCGCGCCCGGGTGCGCTCCGGCTCGACCGGACAGGCGGGCGATGTCGCCGCCGGCTGAGGCGGCCGTTCCCGTAGACAGCTGAAATCACCGCTTGACGAATCGGGCTTTGTATTTAACCAAGTGGTTAAGTACTAAACCACGATGTCCCCCGATCGTCTCAGCCGCACCTTTGCCGCCCTCGCCGACCCGACCCGGCGCGCGATCCTCGCGCGCCTGAGCGAGGGCGCCCGCTCGGTCACGGAGCTCGCCGCTCCGCACGACATGAGCCTGCCCGCGATCTCGAAGCACCTACGGGTGCTTGAGCAGAGCGGCCTGATCGCCCGCAGCCGGAACGCGCAGTGGCGCCCCTGCCAGCTGCAGGCCAGCCCGCTCAAGGACGCGGTTGACTGGCTCGAGCAGTACCGCCGGTTCTGGGAGGAGAGTCTCGACCGGCTGGGGGTGTACCTGGAGGAACTCCAGGCCAAACAGGCGGCGACGAAACCGGCCAGACCCAAGGGACGCCGTGAGCGCTGAGTCCGGTCCGGGCCGGGAGATTGTGAGCACGCGCCTGTTTTCGGCGGCACGTCCGGCGGTGTACGCGGCCTTCGCCGACCCGGCACGGCTGGCGGCGTGGTGGGGCCCGCGCGGTTTCACCAGTGTGATCCACCACTTCGATCTTCGGCCGGGCGGCCGCTGGCGGATCACCCTGCGCGACCCGGCTGGCCACTCGTTCGAGAACGAGAGCGAGTTCCTCACGGTGCGTCCCGGCGAGGGGATCGTGCTGCGGCACCTCGACCCGGTGCACGACTTTACGATGGCCCTGACGTTTGCCCCGGCGGGGAACGGAACCCGTCTGACCTGGCGCATGGTCTTCGCCGACGCAGCCGAGTGCGCGCGCTGCCGCGCCGTGATCACGGCGGCCAACGAGGAGAACTTCGACCGGCTCGAGCACCATCTCACGACCTTCAACCCATAGAAATAACATGTCCCAGAAAACTGAACCGACCCCGACCCCCGACCGTGAAATCGTCCTGTCCCGCGTCTACGACGCCCCGCGTGAGCTCGTGTGGGAGGCGTGGACCAACCCGAAGCACGTGGTGAACTGGTGGGGCCCGAACGGCTTCACGACCACCATCGAGAAAATGGACTTCCGCGTCGGCGGCGTGTGGAAGCACGTCATGCGCGGACCGGACGGCGCGAATTATCCGAACAAGAGTGTCTTCCGGGAGATCGTCCCGTTCCAGCGCATTGCCTACTCGCATGGCGGCCGGGAGGACGGCCCGGGCGCGTCGTTTGACGCGATCTGGACCTTCGAGGCCGTCAGCGCGACCCAGACTCGGCTCACCGGCCGGCTGGTGTTCCGCACCCCGGAGGACCGCGACTTCGTCGTGAAGGAGTTCGGCGCCGTCGAGGGCGGCAAGCAGACGCTGGGCCGGCTCGCTGAGCACCTGCCGACCATGACGCCGCTGAAGGAATTCGCCGTGTCGCGGGTATTCAACGCGCCGCGTGAACTGGTGTGGAAGGCCTGGACGGAAGTCGGCCAGCTGCAGCAGTGGTTCGGCCCCAAGGGATTCACCACCCCGACGTGCAAACTCGAGCTGAAGGTAGGCGGAATCTACCACTATTGCCTGCGCTCCGCCGACGGGCACGAGCTCTGGGGCAAGTGGGTGTTCGTCGAAATCGTTCCGCCGGAGAAGCTCGTCGTCATCTCGTCGTTCTCCGACGCCCAGGGCGGGGTCACCCGGCACCCGATGGCGCCGATCTGGCCGCTCGAGACGTATTCGACCATGACCCTGACCGAGTCCGGCGGGAAAACGACGCTGACCCTGCGCTGGCTCCCGTACCGCCCGACCGACGAGGAGCGCGAGAAATTCGACTCGAACCACCCGAGCATGCAGCAGGGCTGGGGCGGGACGCTGGACCGGCTCGAGGCCCACTTCGCGAAGGCCTGACCGCGGCTGGTCGTGTTGCTCGCGCTGGGGCTCCGGGAACTACCCGGCGCCCAGCGCGGGACCGCGCTCACGGATTTCCTCCTCGTGCCGCAGCCGCTCCCGGGCGGCAAGGATGTCGGCCCGGCCGAGGTAGCCGACCGCGTGGTGCGGGTCGCTGCGACTCACCACCGGCAGCCGTCCGATCCGTTGCCCGAGCATACGGGCCAGGGCGTCGTGCAGCGTCTCATCGGGAAACGCGACGACCGGCGGCCGCGCGACGATCTCGGCCAGGGTCTGCTTTCCTGCCCCGGGCGCCTGAGCGGCCCGCAGCAGGTCGCCGCGCGTGACCAGGCCGACGAGGCGATCGGCCGCATCGACCACCATTGTGCCTTGCCGCCGGGCCAGCGCCGCGTCGCCCTCGCCAATGCGGCGGACCAACTCCTCCACCGTGAGCTCGGCGCGCGCGAGCGGCGGCCGCGGGTCCATCACGTCACCGACTCGGGCGAGCTCGAAGACATCGACGCTGTACTCCCGGGCAATGTGCTGGCCGCGGCGGGCGAGTTTCTCGGTGAGGATCGAGCGTTTGAGCAGCAGCACGGTGACGGCGAGGGCCGTCACGCTGCCGATGAGCAGCGCCGGCAGGGCGTTCAGGTCGTGCGTCAGCTCGAGGATGAATACCATGCCGGTCAGGGGCGACCGCATGGTGCCGCCCATCATGCCGGCCATGCCGACCATCGCCCACAATCCGGCGTCGCCGATCCCGCAGCGCGCCCCGACGAGCGCGCCGAGCGAGCCGCCGATCATCAGCAGCGGGGCGAGTACTCCGCCCGACGTGCCGGAGCCGAGGGCGATGGCCCAAACGATCGCCTTCGCGAGCATCAGGCCCACCAGCGCGCCGCCCACCAGCTGGCCTTCGAGCAGGTGGTGCAGCGTGTCGTACCCGACGCCGAGCACCCGGGGATCGAGCCAGCCGCCGATCCCGACCGCGAGGCCGCCCAGCGCCGGCCACCACATCCAGTGGAGGGGCAGCTTTGTGAAGAGGTCCTCCGCCCCGTAGACGAGGGCGGTCAGCGCACCCGAGCCCAGCCCGACGGTCAGGCCGACCACCAGCGCGACTCCGAGGGTCGCGGGAGTGAGGGCGGGGTGGGGCGCCACGGGAAAGAGCGGTCCGGCTCCCAACAGCGGCCCGCGCGCCACCGCGGCCACGACCGCGGCCACCGCGACCGGAATGAAACTGCGCGGCTTCCACTCGAACAGCAGCAACTCCACCGCGAGCAGCACCGCCGCCACCGGCGTGGCGAACACGGCGGACATGCCCGCGGCGGCGCCGGCGACCAGCAGCGTCTTGCGCTCGGCCGCCGTCAGGTGAAAGGCCTGGGCGAAGATCGAGCCGAAGGCGCCTCCCGTCATGATGATCGGCCCCTCCGCGCCAAACGGTCCGCCGGTGCCGATCGAGAGGGCGGACGAGACCGGCTTGAGGATGGCGACCTTCGGGTTGATCAGGCTGCGCCCGAGCAGGATCGCCTCCAGGGCCTCGGGGATGCCGTGCCCGCGGATCTTCTCCGAGCCGTACCGCGCCATCAGGCCGATCAGGAGCGAGCCGAGCACGGGCACGGCGATCACCCACGCCCCGAGCGCGTGGAACTGCGGATCGGCCGGCGCGGCCGAGAGCCGCTGAAAGAAAGCGGCGTTCGTGATGGCGGCGATCAGCCACAGCAGGACCTTCGCGACGACGGCGCCGATGGCCCCGATGGGCACGGCGAGGGCGCACAGCACCAGGACACGGCGGTCGGTGCGAAAGTCGGCGAGGTGGGAGGCAGGGACGGCGGGAGTCATGCGGGATGACGCCTAGTTATATCGTATTACGATACAATTCAAATGAGATTGAGCCGGAACCCGCCGCCGGGCTTGCTGGGGCCGCCGCCATGCCCGCCTCCCGCCTGACCAAATCGCAGTACGAGCTGCTCGCCGCGCTGCGTCACGCCCTGCGCGGCTTCCTGCGGTTCAGCCAGGATGCGGCTGAGACGGCGGGACTCACGCCGCAGCAGCACCAGGCGCTGCTGGCCATCAAGGGCTTCCCCGGCCGCGACCACGCCTCGGTCGGCGAGATCGCAGATCGCCTCCATCTCCGTCACCACAGCGCGGTCGGGCTGGTCGACCGGCTGGTGGCCCGCAAGCTCGTGAGCCGGATGCCCTCGCCGGCCGACCGCCGGCGTCTCGAGATCCGGCTGACCGCTCGCGGCGAGGCGGTCTTGGCCCGGCTGTCGGCGGCGCACCTGCGGGAGCTGCGCCAGATCCGTCCGGTGCTTCGCCGCCTGCTCGCCTCGAGCCACCTGCGGTCCTAATCAGCCCGAGCGCAGGATGCCATGGAGCTGACCGACACTCACGTCCATCTCCTGCATCCGGAGCAGTTCACCTACGCCTGGTGCGCGGGTTCGCGGGTGCTCGACCGGGCGTTCCGCCTCGACGACTACCGGACCGCGTCGTCGTCGGTCGCAACCGTGCGCGTCCGGTCGCTGGTGTTCATGGAAGGTGATGTGCCGGCGGCGCAGCAGGAGGCCGAGACCGCGTATTTCTCCCGGCCGGAGTATGGCGAAGGCCCGGCGCCGGCGGTGGGCGCCGTGATTGCGGGCGCTTGGCCGGAGTCGGACGATTTTCCAGAGCGGCTGGAACGCTATGCCCGCGAACCTCGGATCCGCGGCCTGCGCCGCGTGCTGCACACCCAGCCGGACGATCTCTGCACCGCTCCGGGATTCGCAGCCAATCTCCGCCGGCTGCCGGCCTACGGTTTCACCTTCGATCTCTGCCTGCGGCCGCACCTGCTACGGGCAGCGGCGCAGCTAGCGGACCGGTGTCCGGACACGGTGCTGGTCCTCGATCATGCCGGCGTTCCGGACCAGGCCGGTGGCGACCTGACGACGTGGCGCGAGGGCATTCGTCTCATCGCCGCGCGGCCCAATGTGGTCTGCAAGTTCTCGGGGCTGGCGAGCCTATGCGATCCACGCCAACCGCTGACCGCGCAGGTGCGGCCCTGTTTCGACCTGATGCTCGAGTGCTTTGGTCCCGCGCGGATGATGTGGGGCAGCGACTGGCCGCTCTGCGACCTGACCTTCGGCCTTGGGCCATGGCTAGAAACCTCTGCGGCGCTGCTGGACCCGCTCCCCCTGGCCGAGCGCGAGGCCATCGCCCACGGTACAGCCCGACGGATCTACCGCCTCTAGCTTCGTCCGGTCGTCAGGTGTGGAGCTCGAATTCGAACCGCGCGTCGTCGTCGCACCACTGGACGAAGTTGGTGCCCCAGACGTTGTTCATGAGGTTGAAATGCAGGCCGTCGCGGAGGTCGGGCGGCTGCTGGCGGAACTCGAGAAGGGTGGGGTTGCCGAGCGCCACGACCGGAGCGTGACGGCTGACAATGGCCAACTCGGGATGCACGGCACGCTCGACGGCGTGGAGCTGCCGGTTGCCGCGACGCACCACGTCCCGCGGATCGATCGTCGCTCCCAGCTTGACCAGCTGCCACGCCGCGGGCCGGGACACACGTGGATTGAAGGAGAGCCACGCCGCCTCGGGAATCCGGCTCGCGGGTTTGCCGAACCACTGGACAGTAAGGTGCAGCGGTGAAAAATCGTGCGGCAGCTCCCACTCGAGGGTGATGTTCTCCGGGCAGCCGAAACGCCGCACCGCTTCGGCCGGACCGCGTAGCGTCGCCACCACCCGGGGACCTGGACCGTTTTCATCCACCTCGAGGGTCGCCAGCTCCGCGGTCCACCGGCAGCGCCGCAGTCCGCGCAGTTTCTCGTAGCCGAACTTGGTGAAATCGGGCCGGGACCAGGTTTCGGTGGCGGCATGGTTGACCACGTACGACCGGAACCACCGCTCATAGTCGGCGGGCGAAAACACTTGGTAGGTGAACAGACCGAGCGGATTGCTCGGGGAGGCCAGCTCGCGACCGTCCGGCTGCCGCCACCCGACCAACGCCCCGCGCCGGTCGAACGCCAGCGCGTGCCCCGCCACGGTCAGCCGTCGGCTGCTGACCGGGACCAAGCCCCTGCGAACAGGCGGCACCGCTGCGCAGGCTTTCACGGCAGCTCGTGCGCCCGACCGCAGGGCGCCGGGACGAAGGGCGTTCACCGCGGTGGTCAGGTAGGTGCGTTGCTCGCGCCATGATGCCTCGAGTCCGCGGAAGAGCCCACGACGCCGGTCCTGCTGAAAACCGTCCTTCGGCCAGCGGCCTGGCGTGTAGATGACCCACGGCCCCGTCGGCTTGGGAATCACGATCTTCGTATCTCGTCCCCAGGTGTGCTCGGGCACCAGCAGCAGCGCGCGTGAGAAGCGTCGGAAGGCGGAATCCGCGGCCAGCGCGGGCCGACGGGCCAGAGCATGACGGCGAAACTCGAGCAGGGCGCGGTAACGTGCGATCTTCCAGGGATCGCTGGCTACGCCGTGGATCCAGGTGTCACCGATCTCGGCCGTGACGACCGGCAGCCGCGAACGAATCGGCTCAAGGGCCCGGGCAAACTCATCGAGCGTCCCGGCGACGACCTCGGCGCCGGGGTGGGCGGTGCGGACGGCGGCCAGCGTGGCCCGCACCGCCGCGACGTCCTGCGGCCCGTGGTTATCGCCGGTGTGCGCGAAATGCAGGGCGACCGGGCAACCCGCGACCTGAACAGGCCGCCCGTAATCGCCGCCGTAGGCAACGATCACCTCCTCGCCGCCGGGCGCGCGCCAGCGGAACACCGGGGGCGTGGCGGGCACGGGCGTCGCGGGATTCACGCCGAGATGGAGAAACCGTACGCCGGCGGATGCCAGGAGCGGCACGAGCGAACGTGTGTGGCCGGGCACGTCCGTCATTTTTGCGGCCACGGTCCGGCGGCCGAAGCGCCGGTCGAGGTCCGCGGCAAGCGAGAGACCGAATTCCGCGAGACCCGCGTCGAGCAGCTCGGAGTGCCAGGTGAAGGGCAGGGCGTGCCACGCGAGATCGCCGGCCGCGATGGCCTGCTCGAGCTGCCGCCGCGCGGGCGGGGCGGCGCGCTCGAGGTACTCGGTGATCAGCCACGAGCCCGTGGTCCAAACGAAGCGGTCGGGGCCGCCGGCCTCGCGGAGCTCGCGTGCGGTGGCGAGGGCACGGGGGATGAACCGCGTGCAGTATCGCCGGAGGACCGCGGCCGCGAGGTCCGTGTAGCCGATGTCGAGGTGGGTCTTGAAGACGACAAGGATGCGGCGCTGGCGCGGCATGGCGGGTCCTGAGTGCCGCAACGCGGGAGGCGAGGCAATCCCAGGCGCGAATGAGCAATCATTTCCGCTGCAACCGGCGCTTGCGCCGGCCCGCGGCTTTCCCATCGTACGCCCAGCCCCGTATCTCGCCCCATGAGCACTGCTGCGTCTCCCCGTTCCTGGTTCCGCGTGGTTGGCTGGGCGGCCGTCGTGGCGCTCGGAACCTTCGCCGTCGGCGCCCTCGCGTGGAGCCGGGGCGAATCGGTCAACGCCCTCTGGATGGTCATCGCGGCGGGCTGCGTGTTCGCGGTGGCGTACCGCTTCCATTCCGCCTGGCTGATGGCGCGGGTCCTCACGCTCGACGAGCTGCGTGCGACGCCGGCGGTGGTGCACGAGGACGGCAAGGATTTCGTCCGGACGAACCGCTGGGTCGTGTTCGGCCATCATTTCGCCGCGATCGCCGGCCCCGGCCCGCTGGTCGGCCCCGTGCTGGCCGCGCAGTTCGGCTTCCTGCCCGGCATGCTCTGGATGCTGGTGGGCGCGACGCTGGGCGGTGCGGTGCACGACTGCGTGATCATGTTCTGCTCGGTGCGGCGGCGCGGGAAATCCCTCGGCCAGATGGTGGCCGAGGAGGTCAACCCGTTTGCCGGCGTCATCGCGCTGGTGAGCATCATCGCGATCATGATCATCCTGCTCGCGGTGCTGGCGCTCGTGGTGGTGAAGGCGCTGGCGGAGAGCCCGTGGGGCCTGTTCACGATCGCGGCGACGATGCCGATCGCGGTGGTGATGGGCCTGGGCATGCGCTCGGCGGGCAACAACTCCTCGCGGCTCGGCTGGATCAGCGCCTTCGGCGTGGTCGCGCTGCTCGCGGCGGTGTACGGCGGCAAGTTCATCGCCGGCTCCGCGCTCGAGCCCGTGCTGACGCTTCGCGGCACAACCCTCGCGTGGTGGATCATGGGCTACGGCCTGCTCGCTTCGGTGCTGCCGGTGTGGCTGCTGCTCGCGCCGCGTGACTATCTCAGCACCTTCATGAAGATCGGCACGGTGGCGGCGCTGGCGGTGGCGATCGTCATCCTCGCACCGCAGCTGCGGATGCCGGCGCTGACCAAGTTCATCGACGGCTCGGGCCCGGTGTTCGCCGGCCCGGTGTTCCCCTTCTGCTTCATCACGATCGCCTGCGCGGCGGTCTCGGGCTTCCACTCCCTGATCTCGTCGGGCACGACGCCCAAGCTGCTGGCGCGCGAGACCGACATCCGCACCGTCGGCTACGGCGCGATGATCACCGAGATGTGCGTCGGCATCATGGCGCTGATCGCGGCCTGTGCGATGGAGCCGGGGCAGTATTTCGCGATCAACATGAGCGGCACCGCGGCGGAAGTGACGGCGAAGGTCACGGCGCTGGGCTTCCCAGTGACGCCGACGGACATGGCCGACCTGGCGGCCAGCGTGGGTGAGAAAACGATGGTAGGCCGCGTGGGCGGCGCGCCGACCTTCGCGGTGGGCATGGCGCACATGTTCGCCGGGGTCGTGGGCTCCAAGGCGGCCCTCGCGCTCTGGTATCACTTCGCGATCATGTTCGAGGCGCTGTTCATCCTCACCACGATCGACGCCGGCACCCGGGTCGGCCGTTTCCTCGTGCAGGATCTCCTCGGCATGGCGTGGAAGCCGCTGGCCAACACCGGTTCGCTGGCGAGCAACACCTTCGCAACCGCGCTCTTCGTCGCGGCGTGGGGCTGGTTCCTCTACCAAGGCGTGGTCGACCCGCTCGGCGGCATCAACTCGCTCTGGCCGATCTTTGGCATCGCGAACCAGCTGCTCGCCGTGCTCGCGCTGTCGCTCGGCACCACGGTGCTCATCAAGATGGGCCGCACCCGCTACGCCTGGACCACGCTCGCGCCGCTGGCCTGGCTCCTGTCGGTGACGATGTCGGCGGGACTGATGAAGATCTTCAGTGCGGATCCGCGGCTCGGCTTCCTCGCGGCGGCCTCCGGCCTGCGGCAGAAGCTCGCCGCCGGCGGCGCGACCACCGTGCAGGTCAGCACGTGGGAGCACCAGCTCTTCAACAATTACGTGAATGCCGCCGTCACGGGCGTGTTCCTGCTGCTCGTGGCCGTGGTCGTGGTGACCTGCGCCCGCAGTTGGTGGCAGCTGTTGGCGGGCCGACGGGCGCCGGTGCTCCACGAGGAGCCGTACGTGCCGGTCACCGCCACCCAGCCCGCGCGCTGAGCGCCGTCCCCGACGGTCGCGCGGAATCCGTTTTCATGAGCCAGCCCCTCATCAGCGCCGCCCAGCAGCAGCAATTCCGCGACGAAGGCTACTTCGTCCTGGAGAAGGTCGTGCCCACGGCCCACCTCGAGATGATGCGGGAGGTGTGCGGCGAATTCATCAAGGCGCACGACGCCGAGATGGAGGCCGCGGGCGCGACCCAGCAGGGCATCAACATCAAGGGCAACCGCTACTTCATCGCCAACCGCCACAAGGGCACGCGGCTGCCGGAGTTCATCTACAGCGACGTGATGGCCGAGGTCTGCCGGGCGACGCTGGGCGACAACGCCTACCTCTTCTGGGAGCAGTTCGTCGTGAAGGGCCCGGAGAAGGGCGCCAAGTTCAGCTGGCACCAGGACTCCGCGTACGTCGGCACGCCGCACCGCCCGTACATCACGTGCTGGGTGACGCTCGACGACGTGAGCGAGGCGAACGGCACCGTCTATCTGCTCCCGTACTCGCGGGCCGGCACGCGCGAGGTGGTGCCGCACACGAAGAACGCGCAGTCGAACGACCTCGAGGGCTACTTCGGCCCGGACCCGGGCGATCCCGTGATCGTGCCGGCCGGCAGCATCGCGGTCTTTTCGAGCACGGTGCTCCACCGCAGCGGCTTCAACACCACGCCCCGCTGGCGCCGCGTCTATCTCCCGCAGTACTCCGCTGAGCCGCTCCGCCGTCCCAACGGCGAACTCGCCGCCTTCGCCGAGCCGTTCCTCGTGAACGGTGCCCGCCGCAATGGGCGGTGACTGGGATTGCCACGAAGGGCACGAAGCTCACCAAGGCTAGACCCGGATTTTCGTCGCGTGCTTCGCGGGCTTGGCGGTGAAGCGGATCGCGATGCATCAGGAATGACCGCTAAGACCGCCAAGCTCGCTGAGCTCCGAGCTTGGTGTGCTTGGTGTCCTTCGTGGTAAATAAAAAAGCCGGTCCCGCGGGACCGGCTTTTGAAATCTCAGGTGCCTCCGCCTCAGGCGATGTAGGCGGGGAGCGTCTTGTCGACGCGGACCTTGTCGAGGCGGGCGAACACCGGCACGCCGTTCTCGTGCGGCACGCTGACCTCGCCCTGGATCAGGGGCTGGGCGTAGCGGATGAACTGGAAGTTCATGCTGACGCCGTCCTCGTTGATCCACTCGCGGGGCAGCTTCTTGACGTTGTTGGCCACCTCGGAGAGGGCGACGAGGCCGGTCTCGCAGGTGTAGGTGTCGGTGTCGCCGCGGACGAGGGTGACGAGCTTGTCGTTCTCGCCGGCGATGGCGGCCTTCACTGCGGCCTGACCGGCGAGGTAGGCCTCGTCGGCGTCCACCTTGGAGGCCGCGTGGGCGGCGCTGCGCTGCAGGAGGCCGGGGTTCGAGACGCGGACTTTGACGCCCGGGAGGTTGGCCTCGACGAGGTCCTTGAGGAACTCGCCGGCGCCGCCCAGCTGGGCATGGCCGAAGGCGTCAGTCGCCGGATCAGCCGAGACGTAGTTGCCGTCGGCATCGGTGAGACCCTCGGCGACGACGATCTGGCAGAACTTCTCGCGCTTCAGGACGCGGCGGATGTCCTCGAGACACTTCTCCTGGTTGAAGGGGATCTCGGGGAGGTAGATCAGGTGCGGCGGGTCGTGCGGCTGGTCGCGGCGTTTCGCGAGGGCGGCGCTGGCAGCGATCCAGCCCGCGCCGCGGCCCATGACCTCGATGATGGAGACGAGGTCGCCCTGGCCGAGGGCGTCATGGTCGGCGGCGAGCTCGCGGACGGACGTGGCGAGGTACTTCGCGGTGCTGCCGTAGCCGGGGCAGTGGTCGGTGCCCGGGAGGTCGTTGTCGCAGGTCTTCGGAACGCCGATCACGCGGACCTCGTGGCCCTGCGCCTGGGCGTGGGCGGAGATCTTCGCGGCGGTGTCCTGGGAATCGTTGCCGCCGATGTAGAAGAAGTAGCGGATGTTGTGGGCCTTGAACACCTCAAGCACGCGGTCGAGGTCGGCCTGCTTCTTCAGCTTGAAGCGGCAGGAGCCGAGGGCGGCGCCGGGGGAGTGCTTGAGCGCGCGGATCTGCTGCTGCGACTCCGCCGCGAGGTCGACGAGATCCTCCTGGAGGAGCCCGACCACGCCGTTCAGCGAACCGTAGATCTCCTCCACGCAATCGTGGTTCAGCGCCTCGGCGATGATGCCTGCGACACTGGCGTTGACGACGGCGGTGGGGCCACCGGACTGGGCCACCAAGACATTTCCTGCGAGTTCAGCCATGACGGAATGAATTAAAGGGTTGGAAACAACGTGAATGGGCAAGAAAGCGGGGCGGTCCGGGGGGTTGCAAACCCATTTTTCGGCTTTTGTCGGACGGCGCCGACTCCGCAGCATTTTGCGCGGCGTTTATTACCCAAACGCGGAAAAAAAGCGCCGGCAAAGCCGGCACATTCCGGCTACAGCAACCGGCCCGGACGATAATCCGCGGCGCCCTTGTGCTGCTTCCCGAGCGGCGCGACCTCCGCGAGGAACGCATCGACCTGGTGCGGGGCGGCGCCGACAAAGCGCGCGTTCTCGGCGAGGATCGCCTGCAGCGCCTTTTTGCCGAGTCCGACGCGCTTGTCGCCAGCCAGGCGGGAGAGCAGGTCGGCGTCGCCGCCGCTGCGCAGCGCCTTCGCGGCGGCGAGCGCGTGCTCCTTGATCGCCTCGTGCGCGGTCTCGCGACCGGCGCCGTGCTTCACCGCCTCCATGAGGATCGTCGTGGTCGCGAGGAAGGGCAGGTTGCGCTCGTTCTCCGCGGCGACCGCCGCCGGGAACACCTCCATCTGGCGGAGCACCGTGAGGAACGTCTCCAGCAGTCCGTCGACCGCGTAGAACGCGTCCGGCAGGGCGACGCGGCGGACCACCGAGCACGAGACGTCGCCCTCGTTCCACTGGTGGCCGGCGAGCCCGCCGGTCA
>CAYYGV010000088.1:0-15418 GCA_964471615.1 uncultured Opitutaceae bacterium | reverse complement strand
GGTTCACGGACATCGGCTGGATGATGGGGCCGTGGGAGATCATCGGCTGCCTGCTGTACCGCGCTCCGCTCGTGCTGTTTGACGGCGCGCCGGACCATCCGACGACCGACCGGCTCTGGCAGACGCTGGAACGACTGAAAGTCGTGACCTTCGCCGCCTCGCCGACGCTGGTGCGGATGTTCATGCGGGCGACGGAGGGGCGGGGCCCGCGGGCGCACGACCTGTCGCGGCTCCGGGTGCTCGGCTCGACCGGCGAACCGTGGGACGAGACCTCGTACCGCTGGTATTTCGACCACGTTGGCGGCGGCCGCTGTCCGGTGATCAACATCTCGGGCGGCACGGAGATCATGGGCTGCCATCTCTCCGTGAACCCGCTGCTCCCGCTGCGCCCGTGCTCGCTCGGCCGCGCGGGCCTCGGCATGGACGTCGACGTGTTCACCGACGAGGGCCGTCCCGCCCCGCGCGGCGCGGTCGGCCACCTCGTGTGCAAGCAACCCGCGCCGTCGATGACGAAGAGCTTCCTGCACGACGACGCCCGCTACTTGGAGACCTACTACAGCCAGTTTCCCGGTGTGTGGTATCACGGCGACTGGGCGCGGCAGGACGAGGACGGCTCGTGGTTCGTACTCGGGCGCAGCGACGACACGATCAAGGTGGCAGGCAAGCGCGTGGGCCCGGCCGAGGTGGAGGGTGTGCTCACCTCGCACCCGACGGTAAGCGAGGCGGCAACGATCGGCGCGCCCGACGACCTGAAGGGACAGGTGCTGGTGTGCTTCGTCGTGGCGAAACCCGGCCAGACCGCGGATCCCGCGACGCTGATCCGCCACGTGGCCGCACAGATGGGAAAGCCGCTCGCGCCCAAGGCCGTCTACGTCGTGAGCGCCCTACCCAAGACCCGCAGCGGGAAAATCCTCCGCGGCACCATTCTTCGCGTCTACACGGGTCAGCCCGCCGGAGATCTGACGAGCGTGGACAATCCCGCGGCGCTAGAGGCGATAGCGGCGCTGGGGGGACGCAAGTAACAGGGGGCAGGGACCAAGTAGCAGGAAGACTGCGGCGACCTTTGGTCGCGGGAGATGTGTGAGCACTGGACTCGTCGGGAACCTCTCAGAGTAGCTGCTCGTTTCCGCCTCTCTGGCCTCAGAACTGCGGCCGAAGATCGGAGTTTGGTAAGGTACAGCGACAGGCGCCCCCATCCTCCGACCTGCCGCGACCAGAAGTCGCCGCCGTCTTCCTGATACTTGGCCCCTGATACCTGTTACTTGCCGCCTCCCGCGGCCTTACTCCATTCAGCGTAAATACCCCTCTCAAGTCCTGCGCATTTTCGAGCAACGCATGCGCAGTTTTGCCGGGCGGAAGGGTTATCATGGGGCTGCCATCCCGGCTACCCCGCCATGTCCGAGCATTCCCGGCCCAAACCTTTCCTCGACCCGCAGTACTGCAAGGGCTGCCTGCGGTGCATCGAGGCGTGCCCGAAAGGCTGCATCAGCCCGGGCACCGAGATCAATCCCGCGACCGGCCTGGTGCCGGTCTCGCTGCACCTGGAGAACTGCACCGGCTGCACGCTCTGCCTGCAGGCCTGTCCCGAGCCCTACGGCCTGCGCCTGGAGTCCGAGCGCGGCCAGCCCGAGGGAGACTTCGTCCTCGAGGATCCCGCGAAGCTGTTCGGCGAGAAGTGCGTGCCGAACCACTCCGAGGGCGACCTGCCCGCCGATGTCATCGCGCTGCCGCCGTGCGAGCCCATGGTGCTCAAGGGCACCTATGCGTCCGCCATTGGCGCGCTGCTCGCCGGCTGCCGGCACGTCTTCGGCTATCCCATCACGCCCAGCACCGAAGGCGCCGAGCTCATGGCGAAGATCCTGCCCAAGCTCGACGGCGCGTTCGTGCAGGCCGTCAGCGAGGTCGCGGCCGTCAACATGATGTACGGCTGCGGCGGCGCCGGCCTGCCGTGCATGACCTTTACCAGCAGCCCCGGCTTCAGCCTGATGCTCGAGGGCGTCAGCTACATGATCGGCGCCGAGGTCCCGGGCGTGTTCGTCAACATCATGCGCGGCGGCCCCGGCCTCGGGAACATCGCGCCCGAGCAGGCGGACATCAAGCTGGCCTGCCGCGGCCTCGGCCACGGCAACACGCGGGCCATCGTCCTCGCCCCCAGCACGCCGCAGGAGATGCTCGACCTCACGCGCGACGCGTTCGCGCTGTCGTTCCGGTACCGCAACCCGGTCATCGTCCTCGGTGACGGCTACCTCGGGCAGATGACGGGCATGGTCCGGCTGCCCGCGACCATGACCCGGCCCGGCCTGCCCGCGTGGGCGGTGTGGGGCGACAAGGCGCACCGGCACAATCTCATCAGCTCGATCTCGCTGTCGGAAACCGACCTCGAGGCGCACAACCAGCATCTCAACCGGAAGTACGCGGCGATCGCGACCTGCGAGCAGCGGGTGGACTGCCACCGGTGCGGCGACGCCGAGGTCCTGGTCGTCGCCTGCAACACTCCCGCCCGCATGGCCAAGGGCGCGGTGGAGGCGGCGCGCGCGCAGGGCATCCGCGCCGGGCTCTTCCGGCCGGTGACCCTGTGGCCGTTCCCGATCCAGGCGCTCGCCGAGCTGCTGCCCGAGGTGCGGCAGATCGTCGTGGTCGAGGCCGGGCCCGGGCAGCTGGAGGACGAGCTCCGTCTCGCCCTGAGCTACGCCAACCTGCCGCCGCCGCCCCTCACCTCGGTCCGGCGCAGCGGCGGGATCCTGCCGTCCGAGGCCGAGATCCTGCAGGGCATCCTGGCCGCCGAGGAGGTGCTCACATGAGTGCGTTCTACGACCACTTCAGCCGTCACGCGCACGGCGAGGGCCTCAAGGCCCACACCACCCACTACTGCCCGGGCTGCGGGCACGGCGTCGCGCACCGCGACCTCGCCGCCGCGATTGACGAGCTCGGCATCCAGGACCGCACGGTGCTGATCAGCCCGGTCGGCTGCGCCGTGTTCGCGCATTACTATTTCGACGTCGGCAACTCTCAGGCCGCCCACGGCCGCGCCCCCGCGGTCGCCCTCGGGCACAAGCTCGCGCATCCCGACTCGGTCGTCATCAGCTACCAGGGCGACGGCGACCTCGCCTCGATCGGCCTGGCCGAGACGATCTCGATCGCGCAGATGGGGCTGCCCATCACGGTCATCTTCATCAACAACGCCGTCTACGGCATGACCGGCGGCCAGCTGGCGCCGACCTCGCTGATGGGGCAGAAGACCACCACGAGTCCCGACGGCCGCGCGCCCGCCATGGGCCAGCCGCTTCGCATGGCCGAGCTCATCGCGCAGCTCGACGGCCCGGTTTACGTCGAACGTGTCGCGCTGTTCAGCGCCCGCGAGCGGGCCAAGGCCCGGAAGGCGATCAAGAAAGCCATCACGCACCAGCTCACCGGCCGCGGCTACTCGTTCATCGAGATCATCGCCGAGTGCCCGACCCACCTAAAGCTGTCGCCGCAGGCAGCGGAGGAGTGGGTGAAGACGAAGATGGAGCCGGTCTTCCCGCTGGGCGTGAAGAAGGATCTGACCGTCGAGCCGTGGTTCCGCCGGGGCGCGCCGTCGTTCGAGCCCGAGGCCGTGCTCGGCCTCAGTGGCGCCGAGCCGCGCCGGGACGACCCCGACCGCGAGGTCCCGGCCTGGCCGGCGCACCTGCCGTCTCGCGACCTTGCCATCAAGCTGGCCGGTTCCGGCGGCGACGGCGCGCAGACCGCCGCGCTGCTGCTCACCCGCGCCGCGATCTCCGAGGGTTTCGACGCCACCGACATCCCGAGCTACGGTCCCGAAAGCCGCGGCGGCACCTCGTATGCCGACGTCCACATCGCCGAGCACGAGGTGCTCAACCCGGCGGCGCCGGACCCGCACGTGCTCGTGGCCTTCAACGCCCCGAGCCTGGCGAAGTTCGCCGGCACCGTGCCTGAGGGCGGCGTCATCCTCTACGACAGCACGATCATCACCGCGCTGCCGCCGCTCCCGGCCGGCCGGCGCATCCTGCCCGTGCCGTTGACCCGCCTTGCGGCCGACCTCGGCCGTCCGATGGTGAAGAACGTCGTGGCGCTGGGCGCGCTGCAGGCCGCGCTGAACGTGCTGCCCGACGGAAGCATCATCGCGACGCTGCACAACGTCCTGAAGGACAAGCCCGCGCTGCTGCCGCTCAACGAGGCGGCGTTCGCCGCCGGCCGCCGCACCGTGGAGGCGCTGCTCGCCCCCGCATGAATGCCGTCGCCGCGCCCGCCGATCCGCGCTCCCGCGCCTTCGTCGGCGAGGCGGAGGCGTACCGGCTGCTCGCGCGCTGCGGGCTGAACCCGCCCCGCTATGCCACGGTGGGGCGGCCGCTGCCGTTCGCCGCCGGCGAGCCGGTCGTGCTGAAGGGCCTCGGCGAGGAGCTGTGGCACAAGTCGGAGCTGGGCGCGGTGGAGTTCATGCCGTTCGGCGTCACCGAGGTGATCATGGCCGCCGCCGCGATGCGGCAGCGGGTCGAGGCGGCGGGACACCGCTGGCTCGACGGCCTGGTCTGCGAACGCGTGACGATCGCGCGCGCCGCGGGATTGCCGTCGGAGGCCTTTGTGTCGCTCTCGCGCGGTCCGGCGGGCTGGGTGATTCTCTGCGGCTTCGGCGGCCTCCAGGCTGACGCGCTGGCGGCGATGGCGCCGCCGCTGCGGTGGCCATTGGCCCGGACCTCGCCCGCGGCTGCACTCGGTGAGCTGCAGGGTCATTTGCTCGGCCGCATCTGGCTGGGCGGCCTGCGCGGCACCACCGCGCTCACGACGGAGCGGAAGCTCGGCGAGTTTATCGAGGCGCTCTGGCGGCTGGCGACCCTCTGCGACGAGGAGGGGCTGGAACTGCTGGAGCTAAATCCCGTGGTGCTCGATCCCGACGGGGTGCCGCGGCCGCTGGACGCGGTGGGCCGGCGCGGCCGGGGTGCGGCCCCGCGACTGGCGCCGCCCGAAGATTTCCTGTCGGCGCTGCGGGCGCCGCGGCGGGTCGCCCTCGCGGGCGTGTCGGAGAAACCCGGCGGCGTGGGCCGGACGATCCTCGACAACCTGCAGCGGTGCCCCGCGCTGGCGGGGGCCATCACGATCATCAAGCCCGGCCCGTCCGAGCTGCTCGGCCACCCGTGCGTGGGAAGCGTCGCCGACCTCCTGGCGGCGCCGGTCGACCTGCTGCTGCTGGCCGTGCCCGCGCCCGCCGCGGCGCAGGCGCTGCGCGACCTCATCCGCCAGGGCGGCGGGGCGCGGGTGGTGGCGCTGGTGGCCGGGGGCATCGGCGATGGTGCCGACGCGCAGGGACTCGGGACCGAGCTGGCGAATCTCCTGACACAGGCCCGGGCCGAGGGCCGCTGGACGCCTGCGGTGCTGGGCCCGAATTTCCTCGGGCATTGGGTGCCGGGCGCGCAGCTGGACACGTCCTTCATCCCGGCCGAGAAGCTCGAGCCGCCGGCCGCGTCGGACGGTGGCTTGGCGCTGCTCAGCCAGAGCGGCGCATTCCTGCTCTGCCGGCGCTCGCGGGCGCCTTGGCTGCGCTTCGGGTTCGGCGCGGCGCTTGGCAACCAGCTCGACGCCGCGCTCCCGGATTTCCTGCGCGCCCTGGTGCAGGATCCGGCGTGTCGCGCAGTCGCGACGTATGTCGAGGGTTTCGGGCCGGGTCATCTGGCCGAGACGGCGGACGCGGCCGAGCAGCTGCGTCAACGCGGAGTGCCGCTCCTCATGTTGCGCGGCGGCAGCACGCGGGCGGGACAGGCGGCCGCGGCCACGCACACGGGAGCGATGGCCGGCGACTGCGACCTGGAGCGCGCGCTCCTCGAGCGGGTCGGCGTGAAGTTTGCCCCGTCGGTCGCGGCCTTCGACGCCGCGCTGGAGTGGCTCGGCGCGGTGGCGCTGCCCCAGCCGCACCCGGGCCCGGTGGCGCTGCTGACCAACGCAGGTTTCGAGAGCGTGAACGGCAGTGACCTGTTCGGCGGCCGCCTCGAAGGCGCGAGCCTTTCGGCGGCGGGACGGACGGCGCTCGCCACGATGCTGGAGCGCGAAGGTCTGACGGGATTGGTGACGCCGCAGGCGCCCCTCGACCTTACCCCGATGGCGGGCGAGTCGGCCTTCCTGGCCGCGGCGGAGATTTTGCTGCAGGAGGCGGGCGTGCTGGTGATCGGCCTCGTGCCCTTCACGCGGCGCCTGCACACCGACCGGGTCGGGGCCGTACCGTTTGCGCGGGCGGTGGCGGCGCTGCGCGACCGTTACCAAAAACCCGTCGCGATCGCGGTCGACGCCGGACTCGAGTACGAGTCGTATCGCGGCGCCTTCCGCGGGCTGGGCCTGCCGGTGTTCGACCGGGTCGAGACGGCGCTCCTCGGGTTGAAGACGCTGGCCTAGCCGCGCGATTCTGTTCCCAGCGCCCGAGTCAGCCGGCCGGGGGCTTGGGCAGGAGCTTCGCGACGATCGCGAGCAACGCGATCACCACCAGGGCCAGCACGCCCCAGAACAGATAGCGTTGGTGCATCGCGGTCAGCCGTTCCGTCGCCGGCGCCGGGATGTCCGTGCTCGTGAGCTGGGCTGGCTGCCGGGTCGCCGCCAGCAGTCGGGTCGCCACCAGGCTGAGGTCATAGCGCGGCGCGACGGCGTCCGGATTGTGCACGGCGAGCACGTAGCCGTCGCTGGCCGCGGCCTGGAAGACGAGTCGCACCACGGGATAGGTGAGCTGCACGGAGCCGAGCTCGATCGCCGGATTATCGCCGTTGTCGGTCGTGATCCAGAGCTGGCTGGACTCGGGTCGGCCATCGAGGCGGAAGCGGCGGGTCGGGGCCTGGCCCGCCTCCGGCGTGCGGCTCCATTCGCCGCCGCCCAGCTGGCGCTCATACTCATGTCCGTCGCGGCCCGGGAGCCGTTCAAAGATGCGGAACTGGCGCTGAAAGAGCGGAGCGGAGGTCGTGAGCACAAGGCCGTCCACGGGCAGGCCGGCCTGCGGGAGCGTGAGACGCCAGACGCTGACGCTGGGGTGCTTCGCATCCGGCACCATGGCCGCCTCGAGGGTGAGCGCGCGGGAGAGGTTCGGCCGTTCGAGCAGATACGGCACCTGGTTCGCGCCGCGCAGCAGGCGCACGTCGGCGTAGTCCCAGCGGGCCCGCGCCATGGCTGCGGGATCGAGCTCCAGTTCCAGCACCCCTGGTCGGTCGATATGCACGGCCCGGCGGTCCCGCCAGGCCTGCGCATCCAATGGGGCGCCGTTGAGCGACACCTCGGGCAGTGCGGGGGCCGGACGGTAGTCGGGCATCGGTTCCGCGTCGCGCACCACCGCCGCGGTGGCGGTCGCCGTGCGCAGGTCGCCGGCGAAGGTCGAGAGATCGTAGCGCGGCGGAGTCGCCTGGGAATTGCCCGCGAGCAGGTGATAGGTGCCGGCGGCCGGGGCGATGAACAGCAGGTTGACGGGACGGTGCATCACGCGCAGGCCCGTCACCTTGAGCGGCGGCGAATCGCCATTGTGGATGTGCACCAGCAACTCGCGGCCCGCCGGCGTGTGACTGAGGGGAATGTCCAGACCGGCCCGGACCGGTGCGCCGTCGAGCGCCACGCGATAGATCGTCCCGGATGCGACCGTGACCTCCTCGCTGGTGCTGCCCCGGGATTCGCGCATGGCCACGGTCACGGCCCGCATGAACAGCTTGTCATCCGCGTCCAGGCTGAGGCGCGTGAGCGGCGCGTTGCGGCCGTCGAGGGTGATGGTGAGCACGGTCTCGCCCACGTACTCCTCGCGCCGGCTGATCGTCGCGCCCAGCGGGGCCTCGGCCTGTGCGGGCGTCGTCCGGGGCGTGCGCCGCAGCCGGGCCCCGGTGAACTGGATCGGCGGCGTGCGGTAGTTGTCCAGGGTCACGCGCACGCGGGCGGCCGGCTTGCCGTCGAGCTCCAGTGCCAGCTGTTCGGCGCCGAACTGGCGGAAGACCGGCAGGGCGGCGCCGAGGGACCGCCACTCGGAGCCGTCGGCGGAGACGTCGACGTGGGCGGCCTTGAGGAAGAACGCGGTCGGGGATTCCAGCTCGACCGCCTCGAGAGGCGCGTCGGTGCCGGTCTCGATCTCGATCACCGTCCCGCCCGGTCCGGGCGTGGCGCGGAAGGACCGCGGCGCCAGCTGCCGGTCGGCGGCCGACACGGCGACCGCAGGCGGCGTGTCGAGCAGGTAGGGCACCTCGCGGCCCGCGGCATCGATGAGCCGCAGGTCACCGAGCCCCGGCTGCGCGAGGTCGAACGTGGCCGCCGGCAGGACCACCCGGGTGAGACCCGGGGCCGTGACGGTCAGCGGCTGGCGCTGGGGCCAGTCGGTGGGCGTGAGTGCGGCGGCGGACAGTGCGGCGCCGAGGACCGCAAGGATCAGGACGCGCTCAGGACGGGGGAGGAGGCGGCGGTTCATTGCTGGGCAGAAAGCGCTGGTACGCGAACGAGGCGAGGATCGCGATGACCGCGACGGCGAACAGGGCGCCGATGCGGTAGAGCGCCTCAAGCCGCGCGAGGTCGTGCAGGAAGAGTTTCAGGAGGGTCACGCTGAGCAGGCCGATGGCGGCATAGCGGGCGGGACGTGCCGCGCGCCAGATGCCGATGCCGAGCAGGCCCAGGGCGAACAGCGCCCACGCGATGGTGTACGACATGTCGCGGGCGAAATTGCCCGTGAACTGGAACGCCAGCGCGCGGGCGCCCGGGGCGGTGAAGTAGTCGGCGACCTCGAGGTTCAGGAGGATGAAGGCCAGGATGATCGCGAGCGCGTTGAGGACCGGCGGCACAAAGAGGTCGAGGACGAGCCCGCGCTCGAGCGCGACCTCGGGAGTGTCCTCGTCGCCGCCGGAGAGCAGGCGGGCGCCGACCAGCAGCGAGGCGATCGCCAGGCCGTAGGCGTAGAGGTACCAGTTGAGCACGGCGACCTCGCCGCGCATGTGGTAGGAGAAGATCGCCTGGTTCAGCGCAAGCCGCACGAACGCTGTGACCAGCAGGGCGACGCCCACCAGCCGGAGTCCCGGGTGGGGCACGCGGCGGAAGAGCCAGAGCAACGCCGCGCCTTCCAGCGCCCAGGCGACGGTCAGCCACTGGCGCTCGAACTGGATCGGGAAGACCAGCGTGATGAACGCGAGCGCCACGCCGCCGTACCACGCGAGCTGGTTCAGCCGCGCCGCCGGGTCGACGGTGGGCCGGCGCAGGATCAGCCCGAGACTCGTCAGCGGCGCCACCGTGAAGAGGGCGGGGATGACGCCGGGCAGATCGCTGGGCCAGGCGACCGTGATCGTGCGGTACACCAACCAGAACTGCGCCAGCCCGGCCAACGCCGAGATCGCCCACGGGCCGGTCAGGCCGGCGAACGTCGTCCGGAATACAAACGGGTAGACCGTGAAGAGGGCATAGAACGCGCAGTACCACCCCAGCGGCCCGGCGGCGTCCTCGGCCGAGAAGTGTCGCGAGTGCCACGCAAACTGCACCGCGGCGATGCCCGCCAGCGCGCAGGCCGGCAGCCACTCGCCCTCGGTCGAGTCCTCCGCGGCCCCACGGCGCAGCAGGACGGTCAGGCCGAGCGTCAGCACCACGAGCAGGAGTCCCAGTCCAAACACAGGAGTCGGGTCGGGCACCGCGAGCCGCTCGCACACCAGGATAAGCAGCAGGAACGGCAGGATCGACGCGAAGGCGGGCAGTTGCGCGCGCGGGCCGCCCAGCACGCCGTCCAGCGGCGAACCCGAGTCGCCCTTGAGCTGGTCGTCTAGCCGCCGCGCCAGCCAGAGCCCGGCGGCGAAGAAGAACACCGCGAATGCGCCGATCACGAGCAGCAGGGAGGGTTCCACCGCCACCGCGGGCGACACCCGGAACAGGCAGACCGCCGTGGCGACGAGCGTGAGCACGAGCACTACGCCGACGGCGATGATCGAGTAGGTGACCAGCGCGAGGCCGACCGCGAGGAGGTCGACGAGCAGCACCGCGGGCCACACCAGCAGCGGCGGCGCCTCCAGCCGGAACAGCGGGATCAGCATCAGCAGGAGACTCAGCGGCGGGAAAAGCTGGCTCCACCAGGCCGTCGTCATTTCCGGACGGCGCTGCCGCAGCACGATTGGGAACACCGCATGCAGCGCGGCAAAACCCAGCGCCGCGCCGAGCGCCCACGGCAGGAGCGCGTCGGTGAGCGCCTCGTTGATCCAGAACGCCAGCAGCCCGAAGACCACGATGCCCGAGATCGCGTGCGCCTGGTTCAGCCGTTCGTCGAGCCAGACCAGAGCGAGCACGACCAGGTCGATGGCCGCGAGGTAACCGAGGAACCGGCCCGCGCTGGCGGCGACGGCGGGCTCCTGGACAAAATGCAGGGCGAAGCCGAAGCCGACGGCGGTCAGCCCGAGCGCGGAGCCAAGCAGCTCAACCGACGACTGCCCGAGCCGCCGGGCGACCACGCAGAGCGCGTAGAAGAACACGCTGAAGCCCGTGCAGACCACCATTGCGACCGACGCCGAGCCCGGCGTCAGGAAATGGTCCGCCCAGCCGACAATCATGACCACCGTGCCAAACGCGGCGAGCGGCACCAGGTAAAGCCAGCGCCGGTGGAGCGCGACGGCGGCGAGGCCGAGGTCGAGCAGCGCGACGTAGCCGAACAGGCCGACAGGATTGTCCTGACCGGTGGACAGCAGCACGGGCGTGAGGAAACCGCCGAGCAGGCCGAGCAGGGCGACCGCCTGGGCCTCGAGCCGGACCGCGAGGACGAAGGCGGTGGCGGTCACCAGCGTCATTAGCAGGAACGTCGCTCCGGGCCCGAAGAACGCGAAGTGGTAGATCGAGTTGCAGGCGAACGTGACCGCGTAGAGCGACACCACGCCGGAACCCACCAGGGTCTGCGCCGTGATCGCGTAGCGGACGCGGGGAATCCACAACCCGCCGACGATCAGGCCGAGACCGAGCAGGAAGCCGAGCGAGACCCGGACCTCGGGCGGGATGAGGTCGTGCTCGAACGAGTATTTGACGAAAAAGGCGACGCCGAGGAACAGCGCGAGGCCACCGAGCCAGGCGAAGAGCTTCGCACCCATGAACTGCTCCCAGTTGATGACCGGGCGGCTCGGCTCCGGCGGCTGGTAAACGGGCGGTGTGACAGCGGGAGGCGGAACCAGCGGCGGCGGGGCGGGCACCGGCTCCGGTGCCGGCTCAGGCGCAGGTGCGGGTGACTCGAGCGCGGCGGGAACAACTGCGACAGACGCCGCCACCACCGGCAGCGGTGGCATTTCCGCAGGCGCGGTCTCTGTCGGCCCGACCGCGATCGGCGCCGGGGTCGGGGTGGGCGCGGCCGACGACGTCGTCCGCAGCCGCCGAATCGACTCGTGCAGCTCGAGGATCTCGGCGCGCAGGCCCCGCGATTCGCGATCCTGCTGGAGGATCTTGGTGATGGTCCAAATCGGCAGAACGATCAGGGCCAGGGCGAGGTAGAGGAGCAGCAGGACAAGAAGCGCTTCCATGGGATAGGGGGGGACCGGCCGAACTACCCATGTCCCAGCCGCAGGATCGAAGCAAGGCACCTCTGCCCGTGATCGAGGCGCGATTCGCGCCGGAGGAGACGGAGAGAACGGAGGCGGAGGAGACCGCAATCCGCAGCAATCCGGGCCTGGGACCATTAGCGTGGATTAGCGGAAATTAGCGGTTTCCATCCCTCCGTTCTCTCCGTTTTCTCCGGTGCCATCCCTCCCCGTTTGGGAAAAATCTCCTCGACTCCCGGGCGAGTGAGGCAGATGGAGGCGGCCGTCCCAATCCGCCGTGAGCACTCCGTCCCCAGAACAGGCCCGCTGGTTTGCGGAGGAGGTGCAGGTGCACGAGGCGATGCTGCGCTCGTGGCTGCGCAGCCGGTTTCCCGCGCTCAGCGACGTGGACGACGTGGTGCAGGAGGCGATGACGCGGGTGTGGCGGGCACGCGAGGCGGGCCCGGTGGCGTCGGCGAAGGCCTTCCTGTTCTCCACCGCCCAGAACCTGGCGATCGACGAAATGCGGCGCCGGAAAATAGTCACCTTTGAGTCCGTAGCGGAAATGGCCGAACTATCCGTCTATGCGGAAGGACCGTCGGCGGCTGACGCCGCGGCCCGTCACCAGGAACTCGAAATCTTGACCAAGGCCATCCAACAGCTTCCCGACCGCTGCCGGCAGGTGCTCACCCTGCGGAAGATCTACGGACTTTCGCAGAAGGAGATCGCCCAGCAGCTCGGTATTTCCGAGCACACGGTCGAGGCCCAGGTCGGCAACGGCATGCGCCGCTGCGCCGAATTTCTCGCCCGCCACGGACTGCCCTGACCCCATGAACGCCAAATCCCAGGCGGGCGCTACCGACACCATCGATGCGACCGCCGCCCAATGGCTCTCCCGGCGCGATCGCGCCCTGACCCCGGCCGAGCAGGACGAGTACCTGCAGTGGCTGGGGCAGGACCCGCGCCACGGCCAGGCGATCACCCGGCTGGAAAAGGCATGGGGGGCGCTCGACGCGCTCTCGCAATGGCGGCCGGCGCACAGCACGGTGCCGAATCCCGACTTGCTCGCCCCGCCGCGCCGCGCCCGCTGGTACTGGCTGTCGTCCGCCCTCGCCGCGGCCGCGGCCATCGCAATCGCCTTCTACGCCCTGGCTCCCGCCCCGGCGCCCCATTCGGTCGCCGGCCCCCGCCGGGAAGCGATCATCCACCCCGGTCCCGAGCGGCAGACCCTCGCGGACGGTTCGGTCGTGGAGCTCAACCAGGGGGCGAAGATCGAGGTGAATTTCAGCAAGACCGAGCGCCGCGTCCGATTGATCGCGGGCGAGGCGCACTTCGCGGTCGCGAAGAACCCGAACTGGCCCTTCTTCGTCGACACCGGCAAGATCTCCGTCCGCGCCGTCGGCACGGCCTTCAGCGTCACGCTCGCCAAGAACGAGGTCGCGGTGCTCGTGACCGAGGGCAAGGTGCAGGTCACCCAGAACGAGTTGGATGCCTCCGGCAAGCCGCGGATCATGAAGCTCATCCCGCTGCGTCCGGCCCTCAACATCACCCTCGTGGGCGGCCAGCGCACGGTGGTGCGGCTGGATGCCGACGCGCCCGCGCCCCAGGCCATGAAGGTGCCGGCGCCGGCGGCGGGGCTGCCCGTCCCGTCCGCCGTTGCCAGCCCGGAGGCGTACGACAACCCGGTGATCGAGGAAATGACGCCGGCGGAGATCGAGCGCGCCCTGTCGTGGCAGAGCATGCGGCTGGAGTTCGTCGACATGCCGCTGGGCGACGTGGCCGCGGAGTTCAACCGCTTCAACCGCATCCACCTGGTGGTGAAGGATGAGGACACGGCGGCGCTGATCGTCGGCGGCAATTTCCGGGCGGACAATGTCGACGGTTTCGTGCGCCTGCTGGAGGCGACGTTCAACGTTCGGGCCGAGCCGCGCGGCGACGCCGAGATTGTGCTGCGCAAGACGCGCTGAGCGGAGGGCGGCCGGGCCCGGGGGCCCGTGTCATATTTCCGTGAAAACCCTAACGGAATTACCGGGGCGGTTCGTCTGGCTCCTTTGAACCAAGGTTGTACCTACACCCCTTCCAGCTACCACCGGTTCGACCATCCATGACCAACCTGCCACTGCATGCCCGGCTCACCCGCCGGCTTGATTCGCTCCCCCGGCTGGCTACGGCCACCGTTCTGTCCCTGACCCTGACCCTCGCCGCCTGGGCCGCCGATGCGGGCCGCCGGGCCTACGACCTCCCGGCCGGCGATGCCGCCTCGACCCTCAAGCAGTTTTCCGCGCAGTCCGGCGAGCAGATCGTCTATCCGGTCGCGCAGGTGACCGGGCTCAAGACGAATGCCGTCAACGGCGACCTCACCGCGCGTGAGGCGCTGGAGCGCATGGTGGCCGGGACCGACCTTCAGGTCGTGCAGGACGAGAAGACCGGGGCGCTCGGCCTCAAGAGGGCCGCAGGCCCAAACGGGGTGGGGGCGGCGCAGGAGGGCGGCCGCCCGGACAAGATTGAGCCGGCCGTCATCAAGCTGGCCGAATACACGGTGCTGGGCTCGCGCATCCGCCAATCCGACGTCACCGGACCCTCGCCCGTCAGCACGTACAACAACGACTACATCCGCGAGTCGGGCGCCATGACGCTCGCCGACTTCATCAATCGCATTCCCCAGAACTACTCCGGCATCGCGTCGGGCCGCGGCAGCGCCCCGAACGAGCTCAACCCGGAGTTCGCGCAGCGCACGGAGACGTCCTCGCCGGCGTTCAACTTCGTGCTCGGCGCCGCCGATTCCCCGCCGGCGCAAACCGGCGTGTCCGGCGTCAACCTCCGCGGCCTCGGCTCGGCCTCGACCCTCGTCCTCGTGGACGGCCGCCGCGTCGCGCAGTCCGGCGCGGGCAACCGCTCGACCGACACCCGCCAGGGCTTCGTCGACCTGAACACGATCCCGCTCGGCATGATCGACCACATCGAGGTCACCAACGACGGCGCGTCCGCCATCTACGGCGCCGACGCGGTCGCGGGCGTGATCAACATCATCCTCAAGAAGAACTACGTCGGCACCGAGCTGAGCGCCGGCTACAAGGCGACCGAGCACGGCGGCGGCCGCGAGCGCAACATCTCGCTCTTCTCCGGCTTCGCCTCCGGCGCCCTCAGCGGCACGGTCAGCATCGAGTACTACGACCGCCAGAACCTGAAGGCCTCGGACCGCTCGTTCTCCAAGAACCAGGACCACACCGGCATCGCCGCCGGCACCCTGCTGTCCACCGGCGCCGTCAAGTACGGCATCGATTACCGCCTGAACTGGGGCTACCCCGCCGTCATCCAGGCCTCGGGCGGCACCGTCTCGGGCACCTTCAACGCCATCCCGGGCATCCGCGTGGTCGCCGTGCCGGTGGGCGCCACCGCCACCCCGTCGATCGCGCAGTTCGTCCAGATCACGACCCCGTCGCCGAACTCCTCCACGGTCAACGCGACCGGCCAGCGCCGCATGAACACGGCGTCGTTCCTCGACCTGATCCCGGAGAGCAAGCGCCAGGGCGCGAACGCGACGCTGAACTACAAGTTCAGCGACCGCGTCGAGAGCTACACGAGCTTCCGCTCCAGCATCACGCGCAGCAATTTCCGCTCGCAGCCCACGACGTCGATCACCGGCGGCTTCGGCTCCGCGGTCTCGCTGCCGGCGGCCTACAATCCGTTCAACCAGAACGTCACGGTCGGCATGGTCCTGACCGAGTGGGGCTCGACCTCGCAGAAGGTCCGCACGATCGACAACGCCGTTACCTCCGGCCTCCGCGGCAAGGCGTTCGCCACGTGGCAGTGGGACCTCGCGGTGACGTGGGAGCTCCAGACGGGGCTCCAGCTCACGCGCAACTTCAACGGCCCGGGGCTCGCGCCGCTCATGACGGCGACGGATCCGGCGCAGCGCTTCAACCCGTTCATCGACGCGAGCGCCCCCGGCG
>CAYYGV010000087.1:0-15461 GCA_964471615.1 uncultured Opitutaceae bacterium | reverse complement strand
GCGCCCGGCCGCTGATCCGGCCCGAGCAGCTGGTCGCGTTGCACAAGATCGTCCGCCGCGAGGCCGCGGTCGTGCTCGCCCACCGGGTCACCGATACGATCAAGGAGCACCGCGACGACGCGCATCTCCGGACGCTCGACCGCTCGCGTCTCTGGGCGATGGAGACGCCGCAGGTGTTCAGCCGCGACCTGATCGTCCGCGCCTACGCGCGCGTGGCGTCCCGCCGCCAGAGCGTCACGGACGACGCTTCCGCGGTCGAGAAGCTCGGCCACTCCATCGCGCTGCTGGAAAACACCTCGCCGAACCCGAAGCTGACCACCCCGGCGGACCTGGAATATCTCGAATTCCTCGTCACGCGCGGCGGCAGCTGAGCCCGAGCCATGCCGCGCCCCAGCCCGGCTGCTTTCGCCTTGAGCTTTCACCCAAGGTTTGGCGTTTGGCACTCAGAGTTTGGTGTTTGGACCCAGGCGTTTGGCGTTTGGAATTTGGCGTTTGGTGTTTGGAATCTGGCATTTGGAATTTCCCCATGAAGTACCGCATCGGCCACGGCTATGACATTCACCGGATTGTCCCGGGACGCCCGCTCGTGCTGGGCGGCGTGAAGTTCGTGGCGGACTTCGGCCTCGACGGACACTCGGATGCGGACTGCGTCACCCACGCGATCTGCGACGCGATCCTGGGCGCCGCGGCGCTGCCGGACATCGGCCATCTCTTTCCCAACACCGACCCGGCCTACCGGGGCATCGACTCACAGCTGCTGCTGCAGCGGGTCGTGGCGGAGATCCGGAAGCTCGGCTTCGACCTGGTGAACATCGATGCCACCGTGATCGCGGAGCGGCCGAAGATCGCACCCCGGCTCGCGGACATGAAGGCCGTGCTGGCGCGCTCGACCGGGCTTCTGCCGGACGAGGTCGGGCTCAAGGCCACCACCAACGAGGGCGTGGGCGACCTCGGCCGCGGCGTCGCGATCGCCGCCCACGCGGTCGCGCTCCTGGCCAAGCGCTGAAGCTCCCATGCGACGCGTCCGCTGGTTCGTCTTGCTCGGGCTGCTGGTGCTGGCCGCCGGCTGCGCCCGCCGCGAATCGCTGGTGGAGCGCGGGGTCCGCGAGCAGGTGCTGCATCGCGGCATCGGCCACGACCTCGCCTCGCTCGACCCGCAGCTCGCCACCCAGGCGAGCGACTACAGCGTGCTGTCGGCGCTGCTCGAGGGACTCGTCGCCGAGGACCCGGTGGACCTGCACCCGGTCCCCGGCGTCGCGGAACGCTGGGAGGTCTCGTCCGACCAGCTGACCTACACCTTCACGCTGCGCGCCAACGCCCGCTGGTCGAACGGCGATCCGGTCACGGCCGCCGACTTCATCCGCTCGTGGCAGCGGATCCTGACGCCGGCCCTCGGCGCGGACAACGCGAACCTGCTTTTCGTGATCCAGGGCGCCCAGGCTTTCCACCAGGGCCAGGGCCCCTTCAGCCAGGTCGGGCTCGCCGCGCCGGACCCGCGCACGCTGCGCGTCACGCTCGAGCACCCCGCCCCGTATTTCCTCTCGATGCTGAACCATCCCGCGTGGTTCCCGGTGCACCTGCCGACCATCGAGAAGTTCGGCTCGCCCACGGCGCGCGACAACCCGTGGTCACGCCCGGGGAATTTCGTCGGCAACGGCCCGTTCACCCTCGTCAGCTGGCACGCCGGCCAGGAGATCGTGGTCGCCAAGTCCGCCACGTACTGGGACGCCGCCGCGGTGCGGCTCACCGGCATCCACTTCCACGCGATCGACAGCATCGACGCCGAGGAGCGGGCCTTCCGGGCGGGCCAGTTGCACGTCACGGATGCCCTCCCGCCCGACAAGATCGCCACGTACCGCCGCACCGGGTCGCAGGTCCTGCGACTCGACCCGCTGCTCGGGACCTATTTCTACCGGTTGAACGTGACCAAGCCCTTCCTCAACGACGTGCGGGTTCGGCGCGCGCTGGCGCTGGCGGTGGACCGCGAGGCGATCGTGGCCAAGATCCTGCACGGGGGCCAGCTGCCGGCATGGGCGTTCACGCCCCCGGGCACCGCCGGCTATGTCGCGCAGACCGCGCTGCCCTGCGATTTCGCCGGGGCGCGGCGCCTGCTGGCCGAGGCCGGCTACCCGGGCGGCCGCGGCCTGCCGCCCTTCGAGCTGCTGTTCAACACCTCCGAGACGCATCGCGTGATCGCCGAGGCGATCCAGGAAATGTGGCATCGCGAGCTGGGCGTCGAGGTGCGGCTCGTGAACCAGGAGTTGAAGAGCACTCTTGAGGCGCGCCGGCTCGGTCACTTCGAGATCCTCCGGTCGGTCTGGACCGGCGACTACGTCGATCCGTCGTCCTTCCTCGACATCTGGCGGTCGGGCAGCGGCAACAACTACACCGGCTGGGCCAACCCGCGGTACGACAGCCTCCTGTTCGAGGCCGAGCGCACCGCCGACTCCGGTCGCCGCGGGGCGCTGTTCCAGGAGGCCGAGGCGCTCCTGCTGGAGGATGCCCCGCTCATCCCGATCTACCACTACACGCACGTCTTCCTCTGTCACCCGGCGGTGAAGGGCTGGAATCCCACCCTGCTCGACCACCACCCGTACAAGCATGTCTGGCTGGAGTAAGCTGACCCCGCGGGCCCGGCGCGCCGGGTTCGCGCTGCTCCTGGCCGCCGCGGCCGGGTTCGGCCTCGCGGGCTGCGGGCGGACCGAGGCGGACCGCGGGGGCGCCGTGCTGCGCATCAGCCAGCGCAACGAGCCGACCGACCTCGACCCCGCGCTCGCCACGCTGCCCGACGACTTCTTCATCCTGCGCGCCCTCAGCGAGGGTCTCGTCGCCCCGGATCCCGCCGGCGGGACGCCGGTGCCCGCCGCCGCGGAGTCGTGGACCGTCTCGGCCGACGGTCGCACCTACACGTTTCACCTCCGGCCCGACGGACGCTGGAGCGACGGCGAGCCCGTGACGGCCGACGACTTCGTGGCGTCCTACCGCCGGCTCCTCACGCCGGCCACCGCCGCGCCCAAGACCGCGCTTTTCGATCTCGTCCGCGGGGCCCGCGACTTTGCGGCCGGCGTCACGTCGGACTTCGACACGGTCGGCTTCAAGGCGACGGACCCGCAGACCCTGGTCGTGACGCTGGAGCGCCCGGCCCCGCGCTTCCTCCATTACGCGGCCAGCGGGCCCTGGCTCCCGGCGAACCCGCGCGCGGTGGCCCGCTTCGGCCGAACCTGGACCCGGGCGGGTAATTTCGTGGGCAACGGGCCGTTCACTCTTGCCGAGTGGAGCCCGCACCAGCGCGTCGTCGTGCGGAAGAACCCCGTGTACCACGACTCCGCCCGCGTGCTGCTCGACGGCATCCAGTTTGTCGCGTTCGACAACGGCGACGCGGAGGAGCGCGCCTTTCGCTCGGGGCAGGTGGACGTGACGATGGCCGTGCCATTCTCGAAGCTCGACGCCTACCAGCGGGACCAGCCCGACGAGGTGCACCGGGCGCCGCTGGCGGAGACGCGCTACCTCGCCTTCAACACCACCAAGGCGCCCCTCAACGACGTCCGGGTTCGCCGGGCCCTCTCCCTCGCGCTCGACCGCACCCGCCTGGTCGAGCGCGTCGTGCGCGGCGGCCAGGAGGCGGCCGAGCGGATGGTCCCGCCCGCGCTGCGGTTCGGCGACGACCGCGCGGCCCGGCTGGGCGACCAGCCCTTCGAGGACGCGGCGGCCGCCCGCGCGCTGCTGGCCGCGGCCGGTTACCCGGGCGGACGCGGCTTCCCCCCGCTGGAACTGTCGACCTGGACGGCCGGCGCAACCTGCGAGGCGATCCAGGCGATGTGGCGGAAGGAACTCGGCATCGAGGTCACGATCGCCACGCGCGAGGCTAAGGTCCACCTGGCCAGCCTGCGCGACGGCCGGTACGACCTCGCGTTCATGACCGCGATCCCCGACGTGGCCGACGCGGCGAACCTCCTGGCCGACTTCGCCACCGGCGCGCCGGCGAACTACCCGCATTGGGCCGATCCCGCGTTCGACCGGCTGATGAGGGAGGCCCGCGACTCCACGAGCGGGCCGGACCAGGCCGAGAGCCTGCGCGACGCTGAGGCGCGCCTGCTGGACCAGCTGCCCGCGACCCCGCTCTACTTCAACACGATCAACTGGCTCATGAAGCCCAGCGTCCAAGGCTGGCGTCCGGACCCGCTTTGGACACGCTACTACCTCGACCTTTCCCTCCATGCGCAAAATTAGCCTCCCCCTCCTGGCCGCCGGCCTGCTCGCCGCCGCCTCCGCCCTCCCCTGCCCGGGCAGCTCCGCCGCGCGGATGCTGTCGCGCGCCAAGGTGATCTCGTCCGACGATTTCGAGGGCCGCGGTCCCGGCACCGCCGGCGAGGAAAAAACCATCCAGTACCTCGTCGCGGAGTACAAGAAGATCGGCCTCGAGCCCGGCAACCCGGACGGCAGCTACATCCAGCCGGTCCCGCTCGTCGGCATCACGTCGCACTCGACCCTGACGTTCACCGTGGGCGGCCAGGCCATGCCGCTCACCAACGTCAACGACTTCGTCGGCCCGACCAGCCGGGTGACGCCCCATGTCGCCTGCGCCGACTCCGACGTTGTGTTCGTGGGCTACGGCATCAGCGCGCCGGAGTTCGGCTGGGACGACTTCAAGAACGTGGATGTCCGCGGCAAGACGATCGTCGTGCTGATCAACGACCCGCCGGTCGTGGATCCCGCGACGGGCCAGCTCGACCCGAAGATGTTCGGCGGCCAGGCCATGACCTACTACGGCCGCTGGACCTACAAGTACGAGAACGCGGCCGCGCACGGCGCCGCGGCCTGCCTCATCGTGCACGAGACGGGACCGGCGGGCTATCCCTTCGCCGTCGTCGTCGGCAGCCGCAGCCGGGAGAACTTCGAGATCCGGACGCCCGACGGCAACGCGGGCCACGTCGGCATGGAAGGCTGGCTCACCCTCGAGGCGACCGAGCGGCTGTTCAAGGCCGCCGGCCAGGACTTCGCGGCCCTCAAGCGCGCCGCGGTGAGCCGCGACTTCCACCCTGTGGCGCTCGCGGCCAAGGCGTCGTTCACGATCGACAGCGAGCTCCGCCAGGTGAACTCGCGGAACATCGCGGCGAAGCTCACCGGCTCCGACCCTAAGCTGCGCGACGAGTACGTGGTGTACACCGCGCACTGGGACCATCTCGGCCGTGATCCGCGCCTCGAGGGCGACCAGATCTACAACGGCGCCGACGACAACGCCTCCGGCGTGGCCTGGCAGCTGGAGGTCGCCCAGAACCTCGCGGAGCTCCCGGCCGCGCAGCGCCCACGGCGCAGCGTGCTGTTCCTTACCGTGACCGCTGAGGAGAAGGGCCTGCTCGGCTCGCGCTACTACGTCCAGAGCCCGCTCTACCCGCTCGCGCGGACCGTCGCCTGCGTCAACACGGACGGCGGCGGCTACTACGGTCGCACGCACGACGTGAAGGTCGTGGGCACCGACCAGTCGACGATCGACGACATCGGAGCCGCGGTGGCGCGCACGCAGGGCCGGACGATCTCCCCCGATCCGGTGCCGGAGAAGGGCTACTATTATCGCAGCGACCACTTCGAGTTCGCGAAGGTCGGCGTGCCCTCGTACTACCCGAAGCGCGGTTACCATTACGTGGGCAAGCCCGACGGCTGGGGCATCGCCTTCGAGGCGCGGTACGTGCAGGACAACTATCACAAGGTGTCCGACGAGGTCCGGCCCGACTGGACGTTTGAGGGCGGCGCGCAGGACGCGGATTTCCTCACCGAGGTGATCCGCCGCGTGGCCGACGCCGACCAGCGGCCCGTCTGGAAGTCCGACAGCCAGTTCCGCGACCGGCATCCGGCCACCCACTGACGGCCGGCCCGTCTTTGGGCTTTCGTCCCGCGCCGGGTTTCGCCTTCATCCCGGCGTGGCTCCACCCCGCGCCCTCCCGCTCGCCGCGGCCCTGCTCCTGCTTTTGCTCGGCGGCTGCCTGCGCCGCGAAACGCCGGTCGAGCGTGGCATCCGCGAGCAGGTGCTTCACCAGAATATCGCCGCCGAACCGAGCACGCTCGACCCGCAGTTCCTCCACTATAACTCGGACTTCAATTTCATCATGGCGCTGGGCGAGGGGCTGGTCGGCTACGATCCGCACGACCTCCATCCCGTCCCGGGCGTCGCCGAGCGCTGGGAACTCTCCGCCGACCAGCTGACCTACACGTTTCACCTGCGGGCCAACGCGCGCTGGTCGAACGGCGATCCGGTGACGGCCCGCGACTTTGTGTTCAGCGTGCGCCGCATCCTCTCGCCGCGGCTGGGTTCGCCGTTCCGTTACTATCTCGACGATGTTCGCGGGGCGCAGGAGTACGCCGCCTCCGAACACCCGGACTTCGCGAAGGTCGGCGTCCGCGCGCTCGACGACCGCACGTTGCAGATCGAGCTGCGGCACCCCGCGCCCTATTTCCTCTTTCTCCTCGGCAACTGGTCGTGGTACCCGCTGCACCGCCCGACCATCGAGAAGTTCGGCCGCTACGATGAGCCCGGCACCGCATGGACCAAGGCGGGCAATTACGTGGGCAACGGGCCGTTCGTCCTGGAGCAATGGCGGACCAGCCAGTTTCTCGTCGTGCGCCGCAATCCGCTCTACTGGGACGCCGCGCGGGTGCGGCTGAACGGGATCTACTTCCATTTCGACGACAACCTCGACAGCGAGGAGCGCTCCTACCGGTCCGGCCAGCTGCACATCACCGAGGCCGTGCCGGTCAGCAAGCTCCGCGAGTATGCCGGCCGGCCCAACCACCCGCTCGTCATCGCGGACAATTTCTCGACCTACGGCTACGGCTTCAGCGTGAAGCAGCGGCCATTTACCGACCCGCGCGTGCGGCGGGCGTTCGCGCTCGCGATCGACCGCGACCGTCTCGTGGCCAGCCAGGCCGGCAGCGGCATCCGCGCGGCCCCCTCGTTCGTCCCGCCGGTCGGCGCCTACCGCTACGCGGGTCCGGCGGCCGCGCGGTTCGACCCGGCCGAGGCGCGGCGCCTGCTGGCCGAGGCCGGCTATCCCGGCGGCCGGGGCTTCCCGCCCGTCGAGTTCGCCACGAATCTCGGCGCGCGCCACCAGGAGATCGCCGAGGTGGTCCAGCAGATGTGGCAGCAGCAGCTCGGCGTGCGGGTCGGCATCCGGCTGCTCGAGGGCAAGGTCTACTTCTCGGACCGGCTCAGCGGCAACCTGCCGCTCTTCCGCCTCGCCTGGAGCGGCGACTTCCTCGACCCCTTCGCCTTCCTCGCCGTTTTCGTGACGGGCGGCGGCCAGAATTCCTGCGGCTTCGCCTCGCCCGAGTACGACCGACTCCTGACGGAAGCGCTCGCGTCCACCGACGAGGCAACCCGGCTCGCGCGTTACCAAGCCGCCGAGACCCTGTTGCTCGATAGCTCGGCCTTCATTCCCCTCTTCTACGATCCCACGCGGCATCTGGTGCACCCGTCCGTCCGGGGCCGCTACCCGAACCTGCTGGATTTCCATCCCTACCAAGGCATGTGGCTCGAGGCGCCCGACCCGCGGTGATACGTCGCGCCTTGCCAACCGGCCCGCGGCGCCAATCCTCCACCCAGCCGCATGCTCCGCTTCATCGCCCGCCGCCTGCTGGAGACGATTCCCGTCCTGCTGATCATCATCACGGCGACGTTCTTCATGATCCGCTTCGTGCCGGGCGGTCCTTTCACGGCGGAGAAGGCAGTGCCGCCCGACGTGCTGCGGAACCTCGAGGCGCACTACGGCCTCGATCGGCCGCTCTACCGCCAGTACGTCGACTATGTCGGCAACCTGCTCGTGGGTGACCTCGGCCCGTCGTTCAAGTACCCCAACCGCACCGTCAACGAGATTATCGCCGACACGCTCCCGGTCTCGCTCGAGCTCGGCGCCTGGGGGCTGCTGGTAGCGCTCGGCGTCGGCCTGCCGCTCGGCATCCTCGCCGCCGCGCGTCACAACCGCTTCCTCGACCATCTCTGCAGCACCTTCGGACTCGTCGGCATCTGCGTGCCGACCTTCGTGCTCGGCCCACTGCTCGCCCTCACCTTCGGCATCTACCTGCACTGGTTCAATGTCTCTGGCTGGTACGGCCCGACCGATCGCGTGCTGCCCGGCATCACGCTCGGGATGTTCTACGCCGCCTACGTCATGCGGCTCGCCCGCGGTGGCATGCTGGAGGTGCTCCATCAGGACTACATCCGGACGGCCCGGGCCAAGGGCGCTTCCGAGGCCCGCGTTATCTTCCGTCACGCCCTGCGCGGTGGCCTGCTGCCGGTCGTGTCATTCCTCGGGCCGGCCATCGCCGGCATTCTCACCGGGTCGTTCGTGATCGAGACGATTTTCCAGATACCCGGACTTGGGCGGCAGTTCGTGAACAGCGCATTCAGCCGCGACTACACCCTCGTGCTCGGCACGGTGATCCTTTACGCGGTGCTGCTCGTCGCGCTCAACCTCGTGGTCGACATCGTCCAAGTCTGGCTCAACCCGAAGCTGAAGTTCGAGTGAGCTGTCCCCTTTCCCGCCGATGACCACCACCGCCCAGCCCGCCGTCCCCGCCGCGACCGAGTCTTCGGAGCGCGGCTCGTCGCCGGGCCACGACGCCTGGGTGCGGCTGCGCAAGAATCGGCTCGCCGTGGCCGGGGCGCTCGTCCTGCTCGTGCTGTCGCTGCTCTGCGTCGCCGGGCCGTGGTTCGCGCAGAGCTATCAGGACCAGAATCTCGACCTCGGCGCGACCGGACCGAGCGCGGCGCACTGGCTCGGCACGGACACGCTCGGCCGCGACCTGTTCGCCCGGATGCTCTACGGCGGGCGCATCTCGATCATGGTCGGCTTGGTGGCCACGTTCGTCGCCCTGACCATCGGCGTGACCTATGGCGCGGTCGCCGGCTACGTCGGCGGCAAGACCGACACGGTCATGATGCGCATCGTCGACATCGTGTACGCGCTGCCGTTCACGATCTTCGTGATCCTCCTGATGGTGTTCATGAAGGAGCCGTCGGAGCAGCTCGACGCCTGGCTGCGCAACACGGCGCACCTCGAGGGCTTCCAGGGCTTCGGCAACATGCTCCTGCTGTTCGCGGCCATCGGCGCCGTCGAGTGGCTGACGATGGCGCGGATCGTCCGCGGGCAGGTCCTCACGATCAAGCGCATGGAGTACATCGAGGCCGCCCGCGCCCTCGGCTTCGGCAACCGCCGCATCATTTTCCGCCACATCCTCCCGAATGTGCTCGGGCCGGTGATCGTGTACGCCACGCTGACCGTACCGGCCGTCATGCTGCTCGAGGCGTTCCTGAGCTTCCTCGGCCTTGGAGTGCAGCCCCCGATGAGCTCGTGGGGCTCGCTGATCAAGGACGGCGCCGAGAAAATGGAGGAGTACTGGTGGCTGCTCGTGTTCCCCGGCGGCGTGTTCTCCCTCACGCTCTTCTCGCTCAACTTCCTCGGCGACGGCCTGCGGGACGCGCTGGATGTGCGCGCGGCGAAAGACTGAGGCGCACTGAAATTCCAAACACCAAACCGCCAAACGCCAAACGGCTAGCGGTCGACCCGGCGGACTGGTTCTTTGGAGCCTTTGCTTAGTGCCGGACCTTTTTTGGTGTTTGGAGGTTTGGCGTTTGGAATTTTGCCCAGCGGCTTGATCCCCACAACCCAGCCTTGCCCTCAAATCCCGATCCCGCGACGCTACCAATCGTGTTTTCCCGTGTCCAAGCGTGGTCCCGTCCCGGCGTGAACCGCCCCCGCCGTTCATGAAACGCTTCCTGCCCTACCTGCACTACCTCCGCGGCCACCGCACCTACCTGGTGTTTGCCCTGCTCTGCGGCGCGATCAGCGGCCTGGTGTTCGGCCGGGGCCTGCCGGTGGTGATCAACGACGTCTTCCCGCGCATCTTCACGGCCGGCGCCCGGAGCCTGCCCACACTCCAGGTGGTCGGCTACGCGATGCTGATTCCCGCGGTGTTCTTCATCCGCGCGCTCTGCGGCTTCCTCAACAACTACTTCATGAGCCGCTGCGGCATCGGCGTGCTCGAGGCGCTGCGGGTCGACCTCTACGCGAAGCTCCAGCACCTGCCGCTGAGCTACTTCGGCAAGAACCGAACCGGCGACCTCCTGTCGCGCCTGACGGCCGACACGCTCGTGGTGCAGCAGACGATCACCTCCAGCGCGAGCGACCTCGTCATCCAGCCGCTCACGCTCGTCGGCGCCATCAGCTTCCTCGCCACCATCGCGCTGCAGCATGAGGGCGTGCTGATCTTCCTGGGCTCGCTCGCCATCATCCCGGTCTGCGTCCTGCCGGTGCGCTACGTCGGGAAGCAGCTGCTCAAGCGCGCCGACGAGAACCAGCGGCTGCTGGGCGACATCTCCGACCTGGCCAGCCAGAACCTCATCGCGGCGCGCGAGGTGCGCGCGTTCGGGCTCGAGGACAAGGAGGTCGACCTGTTCCGCGCCACCACGCGCCGGCTCTTCCACGTCCAGATGAAGGTCGTGAAGTACTCGCAGGTGCTCTCGCCCACCATCGAGGTCATCGCCTCGCTGGGCATCGCCTTCTCGCTCTACTACGCCTACCACGCAGGCATCACGCTCGCGGTCTTCACCTCGATTCTCACCGCGCTGTTCGCGTGCTACGAGCCGGTCAAGAAGCTCGGCGCCCTCCACGGCCAGTTCACCCGCGGCTCGGCCTCCCTCAACCGCATCGAGGAGATCCTCCACGAGCCGGTCACGATCACTGATCCCGCCAATCCCGTGACCGTGCCGTCGCGCCTGCGCGGCGACCTCGCCTTCGACGGCGTCGACTTCGCCTACGCGCCGGGTGAGCCGGTGCTGCGCCGCGTGAGCGTGACGATCCCAGCGGGCACGGTCTGCGCGCTGGTGGGACCGAGCGGCGCTGGCAAGACGACCTTCGCCAATCTGGTCCCGCGGTTCTACGAGGTCACGGCCGGGCGCGTGACGGTCGACGGCCACGATGTCCGCTCGCTCCGCCTCGCCGACCTGCGCCGCAACATCGCGGTCGTGTCGCAGGATCCGGTGCTCTTCAACGACACGATTTACCAGAACCTCCTGCTCGGCCGGGCCGGCGCGACGCGCGAGGAGGTGCTGGCGGCCGCGGTCGACGCCCACGCCGACGATTTCATCCGCACCCTCCCGAACGGCTACGAGACGGTCGTCGGCGAGCGCGGCTCACTCCTGTCCGGCGGCCAGAAGCAGCGCCTTGCCCTGGCCCGCGCGTTCCTGCGCAACGCCCCGTTCCTGATCCTTGACGAGGCCACCTCGGCGCTCGACTCGCAGAGCGAACAGCTGATCCAGGAGGCGCTCCGCAAACTCGTCGTCGGCAAGACCGTCCTCATCATCGCCCACCGCTTCAGCACGATCCGCGACGCCTCGCGCATCCTGGTTTTCGACCGCGGCGAGATCGTCGCCACCGGCAACCACGCCGAGCTCTACGCGGCCAATCCGCTCTACAAGGGACTGTACGATCGGCAGACGGGATAGGCCAGATACCCGGGCGGACGTCGAACATCGGACGTCGAACGCCCAACGCCGAAGAACCGGAGCCGATCCGAGCCCTTCGATGTTCGGCGTTCGATGTCCGATGTTCGGTGTTCGTTTTGATAATCATTGCGGCTCCGCGCGCTTTGCCGCTTGTTCGGATTCCTCCGCATGCCCGCCGCTTCCGTCCACGCGCTCGTCATCCGCCGCCGCTACTTGGGCGACGTCGTGCTGCTGGGGAGCGTCCTGCGCAATCTCCGGCTCCAGTGGCCCGACGCCACGCTGTCGGTGCTGACCGAGGCCGCCTACGCGGATGTCCTAGCACTCAATCCCGACGTCAACCGCGCACTCACGTTTCCACGTGGTCTTGGCGAGTGGCCGGGGTTCATCCGCGCGCTGCGCGCGGCCGGGATCACCCACGTCCTCGACTTCGACAACACCGACAAGACCGCGTTGGTGACCCGCCTCACCGGCGCGACGGTGCGCGTGACGTTCGACCGCGAGACCAACCCGTTCCGCCACCGCTGGGCCTACACCGGCGCCGCGAAAGTCACGAACGCCTTCTACACCTCCGAGCACATCACCGAGACCTACCTCTCGCTGCTCGCCCCCGCCGGCGTGCCGGTCGCCACGCGCGAGGTCCGCTTGGTGACCCGCCCCGCCGATCTGGCGGCCGTGCAGCCCTTCGTCGGCCTGCCCAAGAGCGAGATCAAGAACTCCCGTTTCCGTCGCGTACTCGTGCACCCCGGCAGCCGCAGCGCCTTCCGGCTCTGGCCCGCGGAACGGTTCGCCGCGGTCTGCGACCAGCTGCAGGATGGGCTGGGCGCCCAGGTGTTCATCGTGTCCGGTCCCGGCGAGCAGGCGCTCGTGAAACAGATCCGTGGACTCGCCCAGACTCATCTCGTGGCGCTCGAGCAGCGGTTCACCGTGGGACAGTTCGCGGCGCTGCTCACGCAGTTCGACGTGCTGCTGTGCCACGACAGCGGGCCGATGCACGTGGCCGCCGCCGTCGGCACACCGGTGGTCGCCCTCTTTGGCTCGCAGAACGTCGCGATCTGGCACCCGCTCGGCGAGCGGCACGTCGTGCTCCAGACCCCGCTCCCCTGCCAATGCCTCGGTGCAGCGGCGCCCGGGCCGTGCGTGCCGACCGATTCCTACCGCAGCTACTGCGTCCGCAAGCTCGAGGTGCCGCAGGTGTTCGAGGCGGTGAAGGCGACCCTCGCGCTCGGCGGCGGTGCCAGTGCCGGACGTTGAAGGTTGACGGTTGAAAGTTGAGGGCCGGACCCAGCGATTTCTGGGCTTTCAACTTTCAACCGACAGCCTTCAACTCAGGCCGAACCATGTCCGAGCCCACCCTGACCGTCACGGTCGCGATCCCGACCTACAAGCGGGGCGAGATGCTGCGCCAGACGCTCGCCGGGCTGGTGCACCAGGACTATCCGCGGGCGCTGTTCGAGATCCTGGTCGTCGACAACAACTCGGGCGACGACACGCCGGAAATCGTGGCGAGCTTCGCGGGGGCCCCGCATCCGCCGCGCTACCTGCTTGAGACGCAGCAGGGCGCGAACCATGCGCGCAACCGCGCCATCCGGGAGGCGCGGGGCGAGATCATCATCTTCGGCGACGACGACATCCTGATCGATCCCAACTGGGCGCGCGAGATGGCGCGGCCGTTCCAGGACAACCCGCCCGGTCGCGTTGGCGCCGTCGGCGGCGAGGTGATCCCGGTGTTCCCGCACAGCTGCCCGCCGTGGGTCGCCGGCTTCCACGGCCCGCAGGCGCTACGGCCGGACACGGGGCCGCTGCGCCCAGGACAGGTGCCGATGAGCGCCAGCCTCGCGTTTCTCCGCCGGACGTTTGACGAGGTCGGGTATTTCGACACGGAGCTCGGCCGCAAGGGCGGCGTCGTGTTCGGCGGCGACGAGAACCGCGCCATCAAGCGCCTGCACAAGGCGGGCTACGAGGTATGGTTCGCGCCGGCCGCCCGGGCGCTGCACCAGATGCCCGCGAGCCGGACGAGCTTCGCCTACGTGCGGAAACACGCATTCGACTCGGCGCGCTCCCGTGTCGTGGGCCGGGTCCGCGACGACCAGGAGGAAGGTCGGTCGTCCCTCGGCTACCTGCTCTCGCGCCTTGTCGGGAACCTGGCGAAGGCCCCGGCCTTCGGCCTGCTCGGCGGATTGCTCTTTGTCGTCGGACGGCGCGGCCTCGCGAAAAAGGCCTTCGTCCGCGCCTGGCGCTCCTGCGGCTACGTGTACCAGATCTCGCGCTCGCTGTTCGGGAAGATCTAGGGCTGCTCACCGCAAAGCTCGCGGAGACCGCGAAGGCCAATCTCGCGCCACCCGTTGCGGGCGCTTCGCGACCGGCGTGGTGGTTCACCTGAGACCCTCTTCCCACCGAGGTCGGACCTGCGACCTTCGACCTGTCACCTTCGACCGGCAGAGCCACCAACTCCGGGATTGTGAACCCGGGACGCAGGCCTTGGGATGGCGGCGTGGCTGAGCCGCTCCCCCTTTCCGTCGTCGTCATCGCTCGCAACGAGTCCCGGAATCTCCCGCGGTGCCTCGGCAGCGTGCGGGGTTGGGTGGCGGAGATGGTCGTGGTCCTCAACAACACGACCGACGACAGCGAGGCGGTGAGCCGCGGGCTCGGAGCCGTCGTGCACCACGTGCCGTGGCAGGGTTACCGCGACACGAAGAACGCGGCGCTGGCCCTGGCGTCGCAGCGCTGGGTACTCTCGCTCGACGCCGACGAGGAGGTGTCGCCGGCGCTGCGCGACGCGCTCGCGGCCTTTCTCGCGCGGCCGGACCGCGACCAGTTCGCTGGCGCCCGTTTTCCGCGCAAGGTCTGGTTCATCGACCGGTGGATCACGCACGGCGACTGGTATCCCGACCTGAGCCTGCGACTCGTGCAGCAGGGGCGCGGCCGCTGGGGCGGCGACGCGTTCGTGCACGAGAAGGTCGAGTGCGACGGCCCGGTGGCGACGCTGGCCGGCGACCTGCACCACTATTCGTTCCCGGACCTCGCGAGCCACGTCGCGAAGATCAACCCGTTCGCCGACCTCTTCGTGCAGCAGCAGCAGGCGAAGGGGGGACGCTTCTCGGTCTTCGCCGCGGTCTTTCGTCCGGGCTGGCGGTTCTTTCGCGCCTATGTGCTGAAGCTGGGATTCCTCGACGGCTTCCCGGGATTCTACATCGCGTGGGCGACGGCCTTCGGCGCGTTCGTGCGCTACAGCCGCCTGTACGAGGCCGAGCACCGGCGTCCGCCCCATGCCTGACCAGCCGCCCACGTTCAGCAAGATTGCCGAGGAACTCGTCGGCGACCTGCGCGGTGTGCCGTTCGAGGAGCCGAAGCGCCAGGTGAAGCGCCCCACCCGCGGGCTGGCCGAGCTTGTCGAGGAGACGATGGCAAAGTACCACGTCGGCCGGCCCTCGGCGGAGCAGACGATTCGGGATCATTGGCCCGAGGTCGTCGGCGTGGCCAACGCGGCGTATTCCCATGCGGTCCACATCGAGGGCAAGCGCCTGACCGTGATCGCCAGCCATTCGGTGGTCCGGAACGAGCTGAACCTGCACAAGGAGGGCATCCTTGAACGCATCCAGAAGCTGCCGGGCTGCGCCGGGGTCAAGACCCTGAGCATCCGGGCCGGGTAGGCTTGGGTCTCGGGGTTGCCACGAAGGGCACCAAGGGCACGAAGGCCGGGCTGCGCGCTTCCTGGCCGTGGCCGCCGAACGGTTCCGGATTCCGATCTGGTTTACCGCCAAGACCGCCATGATCGCGAAGGGCGGCCTTGGCTTCGCGCGCTTGGCGGCCTTAGCGGTTAAACTACGACTTTGCAGCGGGTTAATTAGGGTTCTGACGAGCGGGTTCGGGGCGCTCAAATTTTCGCTTGCGCCGTGGGGGCGGGTTTCGGAGTGTGGCTCCTTGCGTTAGTGGAAATCCGTCGGTTGCGGATTCCCACCATGAC
>CAYYGV010000086.1:0-15463 GCA_964471615.1 uncultured Opitutaceae bacterium | reverse complement strand
GCTGCCGGCTGTTCGTGTGGCCCGACCGGCCGCTGCCGGAGGTCGTCTGCTCCCTCGAGGTGCGCGACCGCGAGGGATTGCTGCTCCTCTGGCATTCGCGGCTCGAGACCCACTTCGCCGACGATCCGCCGCGCGAGACCGTGGTGACGCCACTCGTGACCGGGCTCTCGTACGACTACTACGATCCGGATTTCAAGAACTGGAAAAACGAGACGACCATCCGCAAGGACAACAACGGCCAGCTCCAGACCCCGCAGCGCCTCCGGCTCAAGTTCACCTACGGCAAGCTCACGCGCGAAACCGTGGTGGTGATTCCAACCACCGGACCCGGCCTGCCGAACTTCTGATGACGTCCACCCGCCAACCGCGCCGCGCCTCCGTGCTCGTGATCGTGATGGTCACGCTGCTCTTCACGGCGTTCGCGCTGATCCTGTTCGTCGAGCAGGCGAGCACGGACCTGCTGGTCGAGGCGCGGGAGGTCACGGCGCGGCGGCTGCGGCGCGAGGCCTACTCGGCGCTCGAGGCGACGCTCGCGACGCTGGAGGAGTTCCGGCGGGCGGACAGCGGCCTGCACGGCCCGGCGGAAGGGTGGGCGGACCCGCTCGGCTTCGCCGGCTGGCAGCCGCGCGAGGGCTGCACGGTGGAGGTCGCGCTGGAGGACGAGAGCGGCAAGCTCCCGCTTTCGCACGTCGACAACGGCACGCTGGTCGCGCTGTTCAAGTCGTGGGACTTCAACCAGGCCGATGCCGAGCACCTGGCGGACGCGCTACTCGGCTGGATGCGGCGCGACTACGTGCCGGCTTCGGGCCGCTCGCCCGACTACGACACCGGCGACCTGCCGTTCGAGGCGCCGCAGCGCCCACTGCGGTCGTGGACCGAGCTGGCGGCCATCGACCACGTGCGCGAGGTGTTCTACGACGACCAGGGCCGGCCGAACGACCTGTACCGCCGGTTCACCGCGACGTTCTCCCTCTTCGACTACGAGCAGTTCAACGTGAACGGGGCGAATCCCGACGTGCTGACGGCGGTGGGCTTCGCCGACCCGACGCAGCACAACCGGCTGCACGAGTTCCTGACCGGCACGGGCGGCTACACCGCGCAGGGCCCGGGCTGGCTGACGTCGAACTCGCAGGCCGCGGGCGTGCTTGGCACCGGCGCCATGCCGAACCTGGCCGGCACGCAGGTGCGGGCGCTGCGGATCACGATCACGGTCCGCGAGGGCAAGTCCGAATTCCGGCTCGCCACGGTGGTGGCGCCGAGCGGCGGCGCGAAAATCGTGAAGACCACTGCAACCGACACCCGGGCGCCCACGTCTGCCGAGGGGTCCGCCGCGAGCAGCGCCACTGCTACCGCCAACGCGGCGAAGCCGACGTCGACGACCGCCGCCGCGGGATCGGCGGCCACCGGCGGAACAAAACCCCAGCTCAACTATCCATTTACACTCTTGGAAATTCGCGAAATTGGTGAGATGCCACCACCTCCGCCTCCGGCCCCGTCCGCATGACCTCACCCGCTGAAAACTCCCCCGCGCCCGACGCGCCCCGGGTGATCGTGCTGCCCGACGCGCTGTTCTTCGTGCGCGCGGTGCCGGTGACGGGGGTCACGACGCCGGTCGAGGCCGCGGTCCAGGCCGAATTGGCGCTGGAAGGATTGTCGCCGTTTCCGCCGGCGCAGCTGTACTTCTCCCATTTCTGGGCGCCGGGCGCCGACCGCGCACTGGTGTTCGCCGCCTACCGCCGTCGCTTCACGCCCGACCAAGTGGAGTCGTGGGAAGGGGCCGAGCTGGTGCTGCCCGCCTTTGCCGCCCTGCTGGGCGAGGCCCCGGCCGCGGCCACGACCATGCTCGTGACCTCGCCCGAGGGCCTGACCGCGATCTACTGGGATCGTGGCCCGGTGCCGGCCGGCGTGCAGTTCAAGCCGCTCGCGGCCGACGCGGACGAGCCGACCCGCGCGCAGGCCCGCGATGAGCTGCTGCGGGCTCTGCCGGGCAGCCGCCAGGTCGTGGAACTCGCGGCGCCGCCGGCGCCGGAGGCGGGCGGCGCGGACACCGAGTTTGTCTTCCGCTCCGGCAGCCGGGAGACGCGCCTGCCTGCAGCCCTCGCCGCCGCGCTCGACGTGCGTGACCGCGGTCAGCTCGCGGAACTCCGCTCGGCGCGCGGGCGTGACCTGCTGCTCTGGCGCGTCTTCGTCGGTTCGCTCGCGGCCTCGCTGCTTCTCGCCCTGGGCTGGGCCGGGATCTACGGTGCGGGCTTCTGGCAGAAGGCGCGCGAGCTCAAGGTCGCGGCGCAGCAGCCGGTCATCGATCAGATCATGACCGCGCAAAACCTCGCGACGCGCGTCAATGAGCTCTCCTCGAAGCGCCTCCTGCCGTTTGAGATGATCTCGTTTGTCAGCGGCACGGCGAAGCCGCCGACGATCCAGTTCCTGCGCACGACGACCTCGGGCCTGTACACGCTTGAGATCCAGGCCCAGACGACCTCGCCCGCCGAGGTGTCGGTGTTCCGCTCCAACCTCGCGGCCCAGGCGGCCTGCGAGAAGGTCGAGGTCCGCGACCAGCGCACGCGCGACAACCTGATGTCGTTCACCCTCGTCGTCACCTTCAAGCCCGGCGCGCTCAAGCCGGCCGCATCGTCATGAGGGCGTTGAAGACCTATTTCCTCCGTCGCCTGCTCCGGGAGAAAATCCTCCTGGTGGTGATCGCCGCGCTCGTGGCGCTGACCCTGCTCTCGTCATTCAGCCGCCGTGCCGCGGCGTTCTGGCGCACGCAGCGCTCGACGACCGTGACTCTGCGCGAGCAGCAGCTCTGGCTGAAGAACCGCGCGTCGATCGAGGCCGGGGCGCAGGCCGCGGTGAAGAACCTCGACCCGGCGCGCACGCTCGACGACACGCGGCTGGTGGGCGAGCTCAACGCCCTCGCGCGCAGCCACGGCCTCCGCTTCACGAACGACACGCCGCAGACCGAGCGCACCGGCCAGTTCGCGGTGCACACGGTGCAGTTCAATCTGGTGAAGTCGGACTGGGACTCGCTGAAGCGCTTCTACGTCGAGCTCTCGCAGCGTTCGCCTTACGTCGGCATCGAGCAGTTCAGCCTGCAGGCCGACCGCGCGACCCCGGCCCAGCTGAACGCCTCGCTCCGCGTCTCGTCGGTTGAGCTCATCCGTTGAGGCGGCGGTGGGAGGCGGGACGGATTTTTACAGGAGGTAACGGAGGGAACGGAGGTGACGGGCGGGGCGTTGTGGGTGCTCAGGGGCTCGCTGGTTCGGCTGCGGGCTTTTTTACCACGGATTTCGTGGATTTTGACGGATGACACGGACGAGGCCCTGCGGACTACGCACCGACTGGCGTCGCTGCGCAGTCCGCAGGGCGGGTTCGAGAGGACCCGGCTATACCGGATCGTGTCCCAGGCCCGAACGGACCTAGCGATGCGCGCAGCGCAACGCGACGGTCCGCGAGGACTCCTCCGTCTCATCCGCCAAATCCGTGAAATCCGCGGTAAAGAAAACCTCCGTCCACCCAGCAAGCCCCTCAGCACCCCAACCTCCGCCGACACCTCCGTTCCCTCCTGTGAACAGGTTTTGTCCTTACCAGTTTTCCTAACAGTTCTGTTACGATCCTGTTTTCGCCTCGTCCAGGCGGGTCGGCCATCGGTGGGCCTCCGGAGGCATGACTTTACGACCCACCATCACCCGCACGGCGTTCCTCGCCACTGCGCTGGCGTGGTGGCAGCCCCGCTCGGCCAGGGCCGAGAACTCCGTCGCCTACAAGTACCAGGACTATCGCGAAGCCGACGGCCGCATCGCCGTGCGCGCCCAGTACGGTCTCGTCGAGCAGGACCTCGGCACCGACTGGCACGTCAAGGCGCAGGGCGTGATCGATGCCATCGCCGGCGCCACGCCCAACGGCCAGCCGCCCGCCACCCCCGGCGGCCCAGTACCGCTCTCGCAGCTCACCGAGCGCCGCAAGGCATGGAGCGCCGAGCTCTCCCATCAGCTCCCGCAGGTCAACGTCGCGCTCGGCTTCGCCAACAGCCGCGAGAGCGACTACGTTTCCAACGGCTGGTCGCTCAACACCCGGACCGACTTCAACCAGAAGAACACCACGCTTCTCCTCGGCGTCGCCGGCACCGATGACGACGTGTCGATCCGCTACCTGCGCACCGTCGCCAAGAAGCGCGGGCTCGACCTCGTCGCCGGCGTCACCCAGTTGCTCGACCCGCGGACTTCCGCCTCGGTCAACCTCGGCTTCGGCCGGTCCACCGGCTACCTCGGCGATCCCTACCGGCTCGTGGAGCAGCGCATCCAGATCGTGCCCGGGATCGTGCTGCCGTTCGACTTCCCGGAGAACCGTCCCGACCACCGCTCGAAATGGACCGTGCTCGGCTCCCTCAACCGCGCGGTCCCGGACTGGAACGGGGCGGCCGAGGCGAGCTACCGGTTCTACCGCGACACGTTCGGGACCACCGCCCATACCGTGGAACTCGCTTGGTTCCAAACCTGCGGCACGCGCCTCACGCTGGTGCCGTCAGTCCGCTGGTATGAACAGACCGCGGCGGACTTCTATGTCGTGACCCTCACGGGCGCGACGTTCACGCCGACGTACCAGCTGAATCCCGCGGGGCCGTTTTATTCGGCGGACTATCGCCTGTCGGCTTTCCGGAGCGTCCAATACGGACTCAAGGCCGTGGTCGACCTCGCGGCGAACTGGCAGCTGGATGCGGCGGTCGAGAAATATGAGATGCATGGACGTGACGGCGCGACCTCGCCATACGTCTATCCTGCTGCCACGATCGTGACTGTCGGACTCAAGCTTTCCTGGTAACCGCATGGCCTTGATCTCCCAATCCCAGCGTCCACCCCCCGCGCCGGCGCCGTCGACCGCGCCGGCGGGACCATTGCGCCGCCTGACTTTTGCGGCGCTCGGCACGACCTGCGAGGTCCAGTACGCCTGCGCCGACGCCGCGCTGTCGCAGCGTTTCGAGCGCGCCGTGGTCGCCTGGGTGCAGGCGTTCGAGGCGAAGTACTCGCGCTTCCGGTCGGACAGCCTGGTCAGCCGGATCAACGAGGCGGCCGGGCGCGACTGGGTGCCGGTCGATGCGGAGATGGAGCAGATGCTCCAGCTCTGCCAGACGCTGCATTTCATGACCCAGGGCGTCCTCGATTCGACGGCGCTGCCGCTCCTGCGGCTCTGGAACTACAAGGCGGCGAATCCGGTGATCCCGTCGATCCAGCAGATCGCCGACGCGCGCCGGCTGGTGGGCTGGTCGAAGGTGCAGCGGGCACCGGGCAAGGTGTTCCTTCCGCTGCCCGGCATGGCGCTCGACTTTGGCGGCTTCGGCAAGGAGTACGCGGTGGACGTGGTGGCGCAGCTGGCGCTGGACCACGGCATCCGCGACGCGCTCGTCGACTTCGGCCACGACCTGCGGGCGCTCGGCGCCCCGCCGGGACGGCCGGCGTGGCACATCGGCATCGAGGACCCGACGAAGCCGGGTCAGCCGGCGCTGAGCATTGCGCTGCACGGCAGTCGCGGCATCGCCTCGTCGGGCGACTACATCCGCAGCTTCACGCTCAACGGCAAGCGCTACGGCCACATCATCGACCCGCGCACCGGCTGGCCGGTGGCGAACGGCTGCCTTCAGGCCAATGTCGTGGCCGGCACCTGTCTCCAGGCCGGCGTGCTCTCCACCACCGCGTTCGTCCTCGGCGTGCCCAAGGGCGTCGAGTTCATCCAGTCCTGCCCCGGCGCCGAGGGGCTCCTCGTCACCGCCCAGGCCCGCGCCCAGACCCGCGCGTTCTTCAACTACGTCGCCGCCTGAACTCCGCCCGTTTCCGGTTGTCCCATCCCCCCATGAACCACCGCTCCGCCTCGCTGCCCCGTCTTGCGACCTTCCTCCTAGCCCTGCTTGCGCTGGCTGCAGCCGCCCCGCTGCGGGCGGAGCTGCAGGTCGGCCAGGCGTTTCCCGCGCTCAACCCCGCCGCGCTGTCCGGCCCGGTCCCAGCGCTCGCCGGCCAGGTTGCGGTCATCGATTTCTGGGCCTCGTGGTGCGCGCCGTGCAAGGCGTCGTTCGCCGCGTACTCCCGCCTGCACGAGGCCTACGCCGGCCGCGGGCTGGTGATCGTCGCGGTGAGCGTCGACGAGCGGCCGAGCGAGTTCGACACTTTCGTCCGCAAGTGGCACCCGCCGTTCACGACCGTGCGCGACGTGGGGCAGCGGCTCGTCGCGGCGGTAAAGGTCCCGACCATGCCGACCGCCTATGTCGTGGGCCGCGACGGCCGCGTGCGGTACGTGCACGTCGGGTTCCACGGCGCCGCAACCGAGCAGGAGCTGCGCACGCAGATCGAGGCGCTGCTCGCCGAGAAACCCTGACCTTTTCCCGCCATGCGTCGCCCCCGCCTGTTGATCCTCGCTCTCCTGACCGTGCTGCTCGCCGGCTGTGCCGGCGTGAATGTCCAGCCGTGGGAGCGGGCGACGCTGGCCGGTTACGCGATGCGGCCCGACCGTGATCCGCTCGCGACGGCGATGGCGGAGCACGTGTACTTCTCGCGCGAGGCGGCCAGCGGCGGGCGGGGCGTCGGCGGCAGCGGATGCGGTTGCAACTGATCCGGAATTGCGCAGTTGAACGTTGACGGATGAAAGTTGAAGGACCTGTGAACCACACGATGGAGTCATCCACCCCGGAGGCGTTCAGATCCAGCGGGGGGTGAGGTGTAATCTCTCACCGAAAGGCCGCATCCGAGGCCCGGAATCCGCCGCATTCAACTGATGTCCTTCAACCTTCAACTGCCTCGCTCCGGCTGATCCAGCCCCGCTGAATCCTCGGCGGCGCCTTGGCTCCGTTCCCCAGTTTCCATGCGCATCCTGGTCATTGAAGACGAACCCCAGCTGGCCCGCCACGTGACCAGCGCGCTCACGCGTCACGGTCACCTGGCCAGCGCCCGGCATGACGGCGCCGAGGGCCTGCGGGCGGCGCTGACGGATACGCCGGACCTCATCGTGCTCGACCTGAACCTGCCGACGCTCGACGGCCTCACCGTGCTCTCCCGCCTGCAGGCCGCGGCGTGCCCGGCGCGGGTGCTGATCCTGACGGCGCGGGGCGACGTGGAGCATCGCGTGAAGGGTCTGAACGCCGGCGCCGACGATTACCTGACGAAGCCGTTCTCGCTGGATGAACTCGTGGCCCGCATCGAGGCGCTGGGCCGGCGCGGGGCGACGCCGACGGCGGCGGACCTGCTGAAGGTCGCGGATCTCCAGATGGACGTGCAGCGCCGCCGGGTGAGCCGGGCCGGCCGGAACGTCGCGCTCTCGCCGCGGGAGTTCGACGTGCTGCAGGTGCTGATGCAGGAGCCCGGCCGGGTGTTCTCGCGCACCGAGCTGTGCGAGCGGGTCTGGCAGCGGGACCACGAGTACGACACCCGCACCGTCGAGATCTTCATCACCCGCCTGCGGAAGAAGGTGGACTCGGCGTTTGCCGCGCCCCTGATCCACACCATCCGTTCCGTGGGCTACACCATCCGCACCGCCTCATGAAGCCGACCCTCCTCTGCCTCCTCGCGGCCGCGCTCGCCGCGGGCGCCTCCGCCGCGGAGATCGAGGGCCGCGTGGCGCTGCCGAAGACCCGGACCGCGCCGGTGGTGAACAAGCGCTACGAGGTCGTCTCGAAGGGCGGGGTGGTCGCGACCAACCCGCCGCTCGCGGTCGTCTACCTCGAGGGCAATTTCCCCGCGCCAGCGACCGCGCCCGTCGCGACCATGAGCCAGAAGGACCTCACGTTCGTGCCGCTGCTCCTGCCCGTGCAGGTGGGCACGCGGGTGGAGTTCCCGAACCTGGACGACACCTATCACGACGTGTTCTCGTATTCCCCGACCAAGCGCTTCGACCTCGGCCGCTACCGCCCGGAGGAGCGCCCGGTGCCCACGCAGGTGTTCGACGTGCCCGGGCTCGTCACGCTGCGCTGCGACATCCACGAGCACATGCGGGGCCTGATTCTCGTGCTGGCGACGCCGTATTTCACCGTGACCGATGCCGACGGCCGGTTTCGCCTCACGGGCCTGCCGGCAGGACGGTACGTGCTCAAGGCGTGGGTCGACAGCCGGACCGTGCGCGAGCGGCCGGTGGAGCTGACGGCGGACGGTACCCTGACGGTGGATCTGCCCTGATTCGCCATGCCCGCGCGCGCCACCGTCGCCAGCTTCCGCACCAGGCTCCTGGTGGCGATGATGGTGGTCGTGGCGGCGGCGACGGGCCTGACGCTGGTGTTGGCGCAGCATCAGCTGGCGGTGACCGCCGAGCGCGACCTGGAGCGGGCGTTTCAGGACCAGCTGGACGCGCGGCACACCCTCCGCGAGCTGCGTCACGCCGCGCTGGTGGAACGCTGCCGCGACCTCGTGCGCAAGCCGCGCATTCACGCGGCGCTGGAGGACGGCGCGCTCGACCTGCTGTACCCCAGTGCCCGCGACGAGCTGCGCGACGTGATGGAGGCGGACGCCGGACTCTCGCCGGAGCAGGCGGCGTACGCGCTGCACGCGCAGTTCTACCGTTTCCTCGACCACACGGGCGCCGTGATTCCCGCACCCAACCCGGCGGTGGTCGGCGCGCTTTCCCCGGCGGAGGAGAGTCAGCTGGCGCTGCCGCGACTCCCGGACCGGCAGCAGCTGGGCTACCTGTACCGGCCGGCGACGGACGAGGTGACCGAGGTGATCGCGATGCCGATCGTCTCGAGCGAGACCGGCGAAGTGATCGCCGCGATCGTGCTGGGTTTCCAGCCGGTCGGCCGCCCGGCCACGGGCGCGATGCGCAGCGGACTTTGGATGGAGGGCCGGGTGCACCTGGCGGGCTTGCCGGCCGACGAGCGGGCCGTGCTGGGGAAGGTGATCGCGGCCGGGCTCGCAGGCCCGGGCGCGCAGGGCCGGCTCACGCATGACGTGGGCGGCGTGCCCAGCCGGCTGTTTTTCCAGCGCCTGAACCCGGACTCCACCTATCCGCCGGCGTACGACGTGGCGGTCTGCTCCCTCGCCGAGCTCCAGGCGCAGCAGGAGCGGCTCCGCTGGCGCGTGGTCGGGGCCGGCGTGCTCGCGCTGCTGGCGGGATTCGTTGCGAGCCAGCTCCTGGCGCGGCGGCTCGCGCGGCCGGTCGAGCAGCTCGCCGTCGACTCCGAGGTCAACCGCGCCGAGCGCGCGCGCGTCGAGGCGGCGCTGGAGTCGACCAGCGCGGAGCTGAAGCGTGCGGCGCGATTCTCGGCCGACGCGTCGCACCAGCTCAAGACCCCGGTCGCCGTCCTGCGCGCCGGACTCGAGGAACTGCTCGCGCATGAGACGCTCAGCCCGGCCGAGTGCCGGGAGATCTCCGCGCTCGTGCACCAGACCTACCGGCTCTCGAGCGTGATCGAGGACCTGCTGCTGCTCTCGCGCATGGACGCCGGGCGCCTGAAGATCGAATTCGCGCCGGTCAACCTGAGTCAGCTGATCGAAGGATCGCTCGATGACCTCAGTGCGCTGCCCGACGACCTCGAGTTGGCGGTTGAAACGGATTTTCCGCCGGACCTCCATGTGGCGGGCGAGAAGCGCTACGCGGCGCTGATCCTGCAGAACCTCCTGGAGAACGCCCGAAAGTACAACCGGTGCGGTGGGCGGATCCGAATCGAGGCGCGGGCCGACGGCGACCAGGTCAGGCTCGCGATCGGCAACACCGGCACGCCCATTGCCCCTGAAAGCCAGGCGCACATCTTCGAACGCTTCCATCGCGGCTCGGTGGGCGAGAACGTGCCGGGCTACGGCCTCGGCCTGAACCTCGCGCGCCAGCTGGCGCGGCTCCACCAGGGCGAGCTGCGGCTCGTTCGCTCCGATGCCGAATGGACGGAATTCGAGGTTCGCTTCAAGGCGGCCCAACCCGCTCCGGCCGTCCCCGTGGCCGCGGGAGGTGTCGCGTGAACCGCGGGGCCCGGCTCGCGGGGATGCTGCTGGCGCTGGCCACGACGGGGTGGGGCCAGGAGGAGTTCCTCGACCGACTCGACGAACACCTGACCGTCAGCTCCGCGAGCGGCGCGGTGCGGGCTCGCCTGAGCGGCACGCTGGATCTTGAGGCCTACTCGTTCCAGCAGCCGACGCCGGGACTGATCGTCGCGTCGGGCACCACACTGTTCAACCCGCGCCTCACGACCTTCCTCGACGTGCAGCTCGGGCCGCGCGCCTATCTCTTTGTGCAGGGCCGGGTCGATCGTGGCTTCGATCCGTCCGACGGCAGCACGGAGGGCCGGCTCGACGAGTATGCGATCCGGATCACGCCGTGGGACGACGGCCGCTTCAATCTCCAGGTTGGCAAGTTCGCGACGGTCGTCGGCAGCTGGGTGCGGCGCCACGGCACCTGGGAGAATCCGTTCATCACCGCGCCGCTGGCCTACGAGAAGCTCACCGGCATGTGGGACGTCGCCGCGGTGCGCAGTACGGCGACCCTGCTGCGCTGGTCGCACGTGCGGCCGAAGACATTTGTCGGCGAGCAGTTCGCCGACAGTCGCTTCCGCCTGCCGATCGTCTGGGGCCCGAGTTACGCGGCCGGCGCCTCAGTGGCGGGCGAGATGGGCCGCTGGACGTACGCCGCGGAAATCAAGAACGGCTCGCTGTCGTCGCGGCCCGAGTACTGGGAGGTCGACGAGGTCCACTGGAACCATCCGACCTTCTCCGGCCGGATCGGTTTTCGGCCGGACGAACGATGGGACCTCGGCCTCTCCGCGAGCGCGGGGAGTTATCTGCTGCCGTCGGCGAAGCCGACGGTGGCGGCGGGGCACGACCTCGATGACTATCGCGAGCTGGTGGTTGCGCAGGACGTGAGCTTTGCGTGGCACCACTGGCAGGTGTGGGCGGAAGTCTTTGTTGCCCGCTTCACCATCCCGCTGGTCGGCGACGCCACGACGACCTCGTGGTACGCGGAGGCCAAGTACAAGGTGACGCCACAGTTCTTCGCCGCGGTGCGCTGGAACCAGCAGACCTTCGGCGACGTGATCGACGGCATCGGCGACCCGATCCGCTGGGATTACAACACCTGGCGCCTCGATTTCGCCCCGACGTATCGCCTCACGCCCCACGCCCAGCTGAAGCTCCAGTACAGCCTGCAGCCCGACGACCTCGGCGGCCACGCCTACCAGCACACCGTCGCCGCCCAATTCACGGTCCGCTTCTAGCCGCGAGGGCCGCGCCGAGCTTTCAGCCCTAAGCTGTCAGCCGTCAGCAATCAGCGCTCAGCGGACAGCAATCAGCGCCCAGCAAACAGCGGTCAGCGAACCGCGCTACCCGTCTCGTCACTCGTCCCTTGTCACTCGTCACTCGACGCGGCGGCCGCCGCGTCGGTAACAGTGCTGTTACTAACCCCGGCTTTTCCCGGTGGCCCGATCGGCGGATTTTGTGCGCCGTCGCCGCGTGCGACGCAACCCCGACCCACCATGAAGCTGCCCTCATTCCTCCTGCGCGTTCTCCCTTGGTTCAATCTCCCGACTGCGGTCCTGATCGGCCTGCTGCAGCGCACCCCCGCGGTGCGGGTCGCGGCGGTCGCCGAGGAAATGGTCGCCTCCTCACCGATCGGCGCGGTGCTGAAGTCCGTCGCCAGCGCCGTCGCCGCGCTCGGCGCGATGAACTCCCTCGCCGGCGCCACGCCACTCGTGCCCTCCAGCGGCACCGCCAGCGGAATCACCGTGACCACGGGCACCGCGGTGTCGGTGGGCTACACCGTCAACGGCACCCAGACTCCGGTCCAGTCGTGGACCGTCACCGGCACCATCCCGCCCGGCACAAATTTCTCCGGACTCACCACCGCCGGCACGATCAACATCCAGAATCTGCTTTGGTCCGGGACTCCGACCACCGCGGGCACCTATAATCTCAGCATCACGGCCTGGGAGGGCGCCAACGGCACCCAGATCTCAGCGAACGGCTCCCTGCAGTACTCGTACACGATCGTCGTGACGGCCGGCGGTGGGGGCGGCGGCACCACTGCGCCGTCGTTCACCACTCAGCCGACGAGCCAGGCCGGCGTGACCGGCGGGTCCGTGACTTTCACGGTGGCGGTGAGTGGCAACCCCACGCCAGGCCTCCAGTGGAAGAAGAACGGCACGGACGTCTCGGGCGCCACCAACACCTCGCTCACGCTGAACAACCTGCAGGCCTCCGACGCGGGAACCTACACCGTGGTCGCCACCAATTCCGCGGGCACCGCCACGAGCAACGGCGCCGTCCTTACAGTCACCACCTCGTCCGCGCCGTCCATCTCGGTCCAGCCCGAGGGCCACACCCTCGCCGCCGGCTCGTCGGTCGTGTTCGGCGTCACCGCCTCGGGCGGCGGGCTCTCCTACCAGTGGAAGAAGAACGGCACGCCGGTCGGCGGCGCCACGAGCGCGCAGTATCTCCTGTCCAATGCCACGGGCGGCGACGCCGGCAGCTACACCGTGACGGTGTCCAACGGCTCGGGCTCGGTGACGAGCAACGCCGCCGTGCTCAGCGTGGTCACGAGCAGCGACCCCGGCCGGCTGACCAACGTGTCGGTGCGCATTGTCTCGGGCACCGGGGCGGACACGCTCTTCATGGGCTTCGTGACCGGCGGCGCGGGCACCAGCGGCGGGAAGCAGCTGCTGATCCGCGGCATTGGCCCGACGCTGGGCGGGTTTGGCGTGCCGAACGTCATGGCCGACCCGATCCTCGATCTGATTCCGCAGGGCTCGACCACCCCGCTGCAGTCGAGCGATGACTGGGGCGGCGATGCCGGCGTGATCAACGTGGCCAATGCCGTCGGCGCCTTCGCGCTGCCGAGCACGACGAGCAAGGACTCCGCGCTGGTGGCGACCCTCAATCCCGGCGTGTACTCGGCCAAGGTCTCCGGCAAGAACAACACCAGCGGCACCGTGCTGGCGGAAATCTACGATGCGGCTCCCGGCACGTACAGCGCGTCGACGCCGCGCCTGGTCAACATTTCGGCCCGTGCGACGATGGCGAACGACAATCCCCTGATCGCGGGCTTCGTGGTTGGCGGCACGACGGCGAAGACGCTGCTCATCCGCGCGATCGGACCGGCGCTGATTCCCTACGGCGTGACGGCCGCCATGCCGGACCCGAACCTGGAGATCATCCGCTCGGGCCAGTCCGTCGCCAGCTACAGCAACGACAACTGGGGCGGCTCGACCCTGATCACGAGCGTGGGCAACAGCGTCGGCGCGTTCGCGCTGACCGACGGCGCGGGCAAGGACGCCGTGCTGCTGGTGACCCTCGACCCGGGCGTCTACTCGGCGAAGGTCACAGGCGTGAACAACACCTCCGGCATCACGCTCGTCGAAGTCTACGAAGTGCCGTAGGCGACGGCGCGCACAGGTAGCAGGTCGCAGGAAGCAAGTAACAGGATTCGTCCGCGGCTCGGCCGCGTCGTGGACACGGTCCTGATACTTGCGACCTGTGACCTTTGACCTTCGACCTCGGATCGCCGACGCCTCAGTTCATCCGGAAGCTCGAGCTGACCTGGAAGACGGCGGAGACGATGGCGAAGGCGATGAAGCCGACGATGACGAACACGCCGATCAGGACGCCGGTCGCGAGCACGTTGACGAACATGTTGAGCTGCCCGGAGATCATCCGGCGGTAGGTGCGGGCGATCTCGCGCAGGCTCGGCACGACGTTGCCGGTGTTCTCGCCGACGGTGAGCCGGTCGAGCACGAGGTCGGGGAAGCAGCCGGTGCGCGTGAGCGCGCTGGAAAGCGACTCGCCCTCGATCACGCGGTCGGTGGCCTCGTGGAACGCGCGGCGGTGGACGCGGTTGGCCACCTGCCGCTCGGTCATGCGCAGGGCCTCGACGGCCGTGATGCCGTTGGCCAGGAGGACGCCGAGGGTCTGGCTGATGGCGAGGACGGTCTGCGACACCACGAACGGGCCGACGAGCGGCAGGCGGAGCAGCCACGCATCGCTGGTGGCGCGGCCGGCCTCGGTCTGGCGCCAGCGCCAGAAGGAGATGAGTCCCAGCACGACCGCGGCGATGACGATCAGGCCGTAGTGGACCGTGAAGTTGGCGCCGGCGACGAGCAGCCGGGTCGACAGCGGCATGTCGCCGTGCAGCGACTTGAACAGCGTCTGGAGCCGCGGCAGCAGGAAGAACAGGAAGAACACCACCAGTCCGCCGGCCATCGTGATCAGCAGCGCCGGGTAGGCGAGGGCCGTCAGAAGCTGCGTGCGGAGGTCGCGCTGCTCGTGCAGGTGCGCGATCAGGCGCTCCAGCGTGTCCGTCAGCGAGCCGGTCGCTTCGCCGGCCTGGACCAGGCTGACCGTCGACGTCTCAAACACCTCCGGGAAGTCCGCCATGGCGCGGGACAGCGGAGCGCCCTCGCTCAGGCGTTCCCACAAGCCGACGCATAGCGTGCGCAGGCCCGGCTCCTTGATGCGGATGGAGAGCAGGCGGACGGCCTCGCCGGCGGAGAGCCCGCTGGTCAGAAGGTCGCGCAGCGCCTCGAGGAAGGGCAGCCGGTGCTTGCGCGTGACGGGCACCACGCGGGTCCGGCCGTTGGCCGGCGCTGTGGCGGCGGCGGCGGGCGCGGCACCGGCGCCCGTCTCGTGCACCGCGATGACCTGCAGCCCGCGGGCCGTCAGCAGCCTGAGCGCGTCCTTCCGCGAGGGCGCCTCGAGCGCGTCGGTCACGCTCTTCCCGGACCGGTCACGGGCGCTGTAGTTGAAGCGAGGCATTTTTCAGGCCGACCGCGGGCGGCCGGCGAAGGTGGGAGATGGAAGATGGGAGCTGGAAGCCAGGGCCGCCCGCAAGGCGATGCGCGCCGGGCCGCCTCATTTCTCGGCGGCGGTGATGACGCGGAGGACCTCGTCGAGGGTGGTGTTGCCGCCCCGGACTTTGTCCCAGCCGCTCTGGCCGAGGGTGCGCATGCCATGGCGGCGGGCGGCGTCGGCGAGCGTGCGGGTGCTCTCGCGCTGGAGCACGAGCTCGTGCATCTCGTCGTTGAGGCGGAAGATCTCGAAGATGCCGATGCGGCCGCGATAGCCGGTGCCGCGGCAGCGGTCGCAGCCGACCGGGACCTTGAGCTCGGTAACAGTGTCGGCCTCGGCGGTGTCGCAGCCGAGGATGGCTAGGCTCTCCACGAGCTTCACCTTGGAGACCGGCGCGGAGCGCGAGCACTGCGGGCAGAGGCGGCGGACAAGGCGCTGGGCGATGACCAGCTCGATGGCGGAGGCGACGAGGAAGGGCTCGACGCCCATGTCCACGAGACGCGTGATCGCGCCGGGCGCATCGTTGGTGTGCACGGTCGAGAACACTAGGTGGCCGGTCAGCGAGGCGCGGATCGCAATTTCGGCGGTGTCCTTGTCGCGGATTTCGCCGACCATGATGACGTCGGGGTCCTGGCGCAGCACGTGACGGAGGGCGTCGGCGAAGGTGAGGCCGATTTCCGGCCGGACCTGCATCTGGTTCACGCCGGGCACCTCGTACTCGATCGGGTCCT
>CAYYGV010000085.1:0-15913 GCA_964471615.1 uncultured Opitutaceae bacterium | reverse complement strand
TGCGCTCCTCCATGCGGTCGTTGAACGAGTCGACGCGGATGGTGAGGATGTAGTCCGCCTTGTTGAAGGCGAACGCCTCGCCCGCGGCGGAGCTCTCCTTGGCCAGCGCGTCGGCGTCGGACCGCTCGAGGATCTCGAAGCGGCGCGTGTTTAGCATGCGGTCGTAGACCTGCGAGTCGAGGGCCTCGAGCACGGAGTCGAGCGACAGCCCGACGCCCTGCTTGGCCATGCGCTTCGACAGCGCGTCGGTCGCCGCGATCTTGGTGATCGCGAGCTTCTTCTTGCCGGAACCTTCCTGCGCGGAGGCGGCCGGGGCGAACGCCAGGGCGACGGCCGAGAGGAGGAGGAGGGAAATGCGTCCGAGTTTCATGGTGGAGGGGGATTCAGGGTACGGTTCAGAACAGCGACTTGTTGGTGATGTGGATGCCTTCCTTGGTATCCACCTTGAAGCCGCTTTGCTCAAACATCTTGGCCTTGCCCTCGAGGACCTTGACCTCGGCGTCGGTGAGCTTCGCGCCGTTCTTCAGGTCGTTGATGAACGCCGTGGCGTCCTGCCAGCGGGCGTAGCCGGCGTCCGTCATCTCCAGCGGCACGTTAAGCTTCTGGCCGTTCGCGAAGTTGACCGTGCGCTCCCACGGCTTGAAGCCCTCGCGGACCACGCGGAGCTTGTGCAGGCCCGCCTTCGTCTGGATCGGGCCGGGCGCCGTGCCCACCGCGATGCCGTCGATCTCCACCGTCGCGGCCAAGGCCGAGACCTTGTACTTGCTCTCGGAGATCGCGATCGTGTTCTCGGGGCTGAGGCGGACGTCGGGGATGTAGACGTCGGCCAGCTCGGTCGTGATGGTGACCGTGACGGCGGCCTGCGCGGCGGACGTGGTGGCGAGGCGGCCGCGGTCGAGCTGGCGCTTGAGGCTGGTGGCGACCTTCTGGGCGGCTTCCTCGAGGAGGCCGTTGAGGAGGCTTGAGCGCTCGTCGGCCATGTCCGGGGTGTTCTGGACGGTCTTCGAGGCCTTGACGGTGTCGGCCGCCAGGCTGGCGCCGGTGACGCCGTCGAGGATCTTGTAGGTGACACGGGCCGTGCGCTCGTCGTTCACCGTGGTGACGCCGTAGGCGTCGATCGTCTTCTTGTTGGAGTCGAAGCCGCTGATCGTAACCTGCAGGAGGTGCGTCGCGCCAAGCGTCTGGGCGAGGCGGACGGCCGAGGTGCTCTGGGCCATCTGGGCGTCAAGGTCGGTGGCCTTGCCGTTCGGCGCCATGGCGCTGACGGCGTTCAGGGCGGTCTCGCCGCTGATGACCTTGACGCCGAGGTCGGTGACCCGGCCGGTGATGTAGTCCTCGAGGGCGCCGAGCTCGGAGTCGCCCACCTTGCCCGCGCGGTTCGCGACGAAGATGGCGACGGTCGGGGTTTCGGCCTCCCGTTCCGTCTCCTTGACGACGGTGGTGAGCGTCCGCTCGGTGACCTTGCGACCGTTCTGGTCGTAGGTCTTCTTCTGGATCGTGGTGCTGGGGGCATCGGTCTGGGCCAGCAGGGTCGTCGCGCCAAACGCGAGCGCGACCAGGGAGGTTCTGAGCTGTGCGATCGTCATAGGAATATCGGGTGGAGTTGGTCCGAAGAGAAAGGTGAGGCGCCGGCCGGCGGCCGACGGATCAGGCGATGGCGGTAGCCGAAAGGATCACGAGCGCGGCAAGTCAAATGAGACCGCCGTTTCTCGCGCAAGTCATTTCAGGGCGTAGAAATTCGCCCGCAGCTGAACTTTCTTCCGGCGCCCGGCTCAGCGTCGGCCCCGGTGGGCCGGCTCCGACCGCTTCGGCGGGTCCGCAGGGCGGGGCAGCCGGACGGTGAAAACGGACCCGCCGCCGGGCCGAGGGCTGGCCACGATCGTGCCGCCCAGCAGCTCGGTCATGCGCAGCACGATGTTCAGGCCCAGGCCGGTGCCCTTGATTGCGCCGACATTGGAGCCGCGCTCGAACGGCTCGAAGATGCGCTGGAGGTCGGCCGGCGGCACGCCGATGCCCCGGTCGGCGACCTCGAGGGTGCAGCCGTCAGCCGCGAGCTCCAGCCCCACCGTGACCGGCGTGCCTTTCGGCGAATACCGGGCGGCGTTGCTGAGCAGGTTCGAGAGGATCTGACGGAGCTGCAGCGGGTCGGTCACGAACGGCTCGGTCCGGCCGCGGGTCTCGAGCTCGAAATGGTGCGCCTCGTGGTCGGCGAGGCGGACCTCCTCCACGATGTCGGCCACGAATTTCCGCAGGTCGATCGGGTTGAGCACCGTCGGCTGGCGCCCGGAGTCGATGCGGCTGAGAGTGAGGATCTCGTCCAGCATCGAGGTCATGCGCTGCATGGCGTCCTTGATGCGGCTGAACAGCTCCTCGCGCTTTTCCGGCGTGACGCGGTCGTAGTGGTGGTGGAGCAGTTCGGCGGAGGCGACCGCGGCGGCCATCGGCGTGCGGAACTCGTGCGACGTGACCGAAATGAACCGGGTCTTCATCTCCGACAGCTCCCGCTCGCGCTCGAGCATCGCGTGGATCTCGGTATCCAGCTTCTTCCGGTCGGTGATGTCGCGGACGAACACCACGAACTCGCCCGCGCTGATGGGGGCCGAGCGGAGTTCCAGCGCGAGCACCTCGCCGCCGACCATGATCTCGGTTTCCTCGGTGACCGTCGTGCCGCGCCGGAGGGCGCTCCGGCCGATCACCAGGCAGGGGTCGAGCAGGGTGGCGTTGCTGCAGTGGGCGGGATGGCAGTCGCCGTCGAAGCACAGGGAACCCAGGGCCTCGGAATCGTGTGACCGCTGGCAGTTCAGGACCTCCCCGTCCTCCCGCATCCGCAGGACCATGTCGGGCACGGCGTTCAGCAGGGCCTGGACCTCGCGGTTGCTGGCGGCGAGCTCGGCGGTGCGCTGGCTCACCTTGTCCTCCAGGTCGACGTTGAACCGGCGCAGCGTCTCGCGACCCTCCACCTGGTCGGTGATGTCCTGCAGCGTGCAGATGTACCCGAGCGACTGGCCTCCCTGCTGTTCCAGGCGACTGGTGATCAGGCCCCAGAACATCCGGCCACCGCTGCCGACAAACCGGCGCTCCTCCGGGCCCTTGGGCGGCGCCGACGGGGCCTCTGCGGGTGGTGCCGCCAGGAACTCCTGCCAGTGGCGGCCCAGCAGTTCGCCGGCCGGGCGCCCGAGCATCTGGCAGAGGTGCGGGTTCGCCCGCGTCAGCCGGCCCTGCGGCGTGGTCTCGAACATGCCGACCGTCGACTGGTCGAAGATCGCGCGGAACCGCTCCTCGCTCTGCTGCAACGCGGACTGCACCCGGGTGCGCTCGGAGATGTCCTCCTTCAGCGCGACGTAGTGCGTGGGCTTGCCGTCTTCACCGACGACCGGGGCAATGATGGCCAGTTCGACAAACGGCTCGCCGGTCTTCCGGCGATTGTGGAGCTCGCCCCGCCAGGTCTGACCGGAGGTCAGCGTTTTCCACATCTCGACATAGGTCTCCGCCGGCGTCTGGCCCGACTTGAGGATGCGGGGATTCTGTCCCAGCACCTCCTCCAGCGCATAGCCCGTCGCGGCGCAGAAATGCGGATTCACATACTCGATCACGCCGTTGAGATCGGTGATCGCCACCGAGATGGGCGCCTGCTCGACGATGCGCGAGAGTTTCCGGAGGTTGTCCTCGACCCGGCGTTGCTCCGTTATGTCGCCCCAGACCGTGGTGATGTAGGAGTGGCCGTGCAGCTGCAGGAAGCCGGCGCTGACTCGCACGTCGCGGAAGGAGCCGTCGCGATGGCGGAGCTTGGTCGCAAACCGTAGCGATTCCCCGCTCCTCAGGCGCTTAAAATTGGCCTGCACCATTTCGGGCGTGTGCTCGGCCTGCACCGCATTGATTCCAATCCGGGAAAATTCCTCGCGCGTGTAGCCGAGCTAGGTGTGCGCGGCGGGATTGAATTCCACGAACCGGCCAGTCTCAAAGTCGATCAGCGCGATCGCGTCGCCCGCCTGGCCGACGATGTTGGCGAAGATCTCCTCCCGCGACTGCAGGTCGGCCTCGGCCTTCTTCCGGGCGGTGATGTCGGTGATCACCGTGAGCGACATGTATTCGAGCGTTACAGGGTCGCGGAAATATCGGCTGCTCAAGTTGGCCCAAACCACCTTCCCGCCCGGGTGCAGATAACGCTTGTCGAGCGTGAGCTGGTTGTTCCGGTCGGGGGCATAATCCTTGGCCAGCTCCTGCTGACGGGCCCAGTCGTCGGGGTGCGTGACGCTCTGGAAGATTCCGTCTTTGTTCGAGTCAGCGGCCGAGACTCCGGTCAGGCGGACATGCTCGGAATTGACGAGCATCCTGAATTCCGAGCCACCCCGCTTTGGCGATGACGTCAGCGAAATGCCCACCGGGGCCATTTCAAAAATCGCCCGGAATCGGGCTTCCTGCCGCTTCGCCTCTTCTTCGAGTCGTTTGCTCTCGGAGATGTCCAGCCAGTACCCGACGTGCTCGACGGGTTCCAAGGTCCTGGTATCCCGCACCAGGCGCGACTCGTCGCGCATCCACCGGTAGGTGCCGTCGCGGTGGCGGAAGCGGTATTCCCGGGACATGCGGTCCTTGCTGGCCGCGCTGGTCATGGCCTCGATGGCGGCGGCTCGATCCTCCGGGTGGATGCCATCGTGCCAGAAGCTCGGGCTGGCGGTGAACTCCTCCGCCTCGTACCCGAGCAGGGTCCGGACGTTTTCGCTCATGAACACCGTCTCATAGGCCCCGCCAGCGCGGATCGCGTAGATGGCGGCCGGACTTGCGGCCATGACGAAGTTCATCCGCGCCTCGCTCGCCGCCAGCCGGGCGGTGGCGTCCTCCTTGGCCCGGTCGCGGGCAAACGCGTCAAGGGCGAAGGAGATGTCGTCCGCCGCCTCCTCGAGCAGGCTGATGACCCGGGGCGAGAAATACTGGGCCTCGGCGGCATGCACGGACAGGACGCCGACCACCGCCTTGTCCTGGCGCAGCGGCAGCGAGATGAGCGAGCCGGTCCCGGTTGCCGCGGCGGTCTTCATCCAGGGCATCGCCAGCGGGTCGGTGCGCAGCTCGTTGTAGACCTGGCTCCGTTCCTCGCGCATCGCGAGGCCGCAGGGGCTCATTCCGCCCGGCCCGTCGGCCCGGTAGGAGATCCGCAGCCCGGTGGTGAATCCCGCCTCGTCCCCGGCCACTGCGACCGGCGTGGCGAAGCCGGTTTCCCTGTTCAGCCATCCGATCCAGACCATCTTGAACCGCCCGACCTCGATCAGGGTTCGGCACACGCGGTCGAAGGCATCGGCCTGGTCGTGCGACTGCACGATCGCTTGGTTGATCGTGCAGAGGAGTTGGAACAGGCGGCTGAGCAGTTCGATCTCGCGCTCGTGGGCCCGGCGAACTGTCACGTCGCGGACGATCGACAGCACGTGCGGCGATCCGTCCAGGAAAACCCGCCGCGAGCTGACCTCGACCGGGAAGCTGGTTCCGTCCTTGCGCAGGTGCTCCGTCTCGAAGACGAGGCCACTGTCGGTGTTCCGGGCCTTTTCCCAGTCCGCGCGGGTGGCGTCGCGCGCCATCGGCGCGCGCAGGTCGTTCGCGGTCATCGTCCGCAGTTCCTCGATCGTCCGGCCGTAGGACTGGAGGGCGCGCTCGTTGGCCTCGACGAGCCGCATGCTGGAATCGAAGAGCAGGATGGCGTCGTTCGCGTGCTTCATCACGAGCCCGAACCGCCGTTCCAGCTCGTCGCGCTGGCGCTCCGAGGCCGCGCGGGCCGCGACCAACGCTCGATAGTGCCGGATCCAGGCTCCGCGGGCGACCAAACCGATCACCATCAGCATGAAAACGTCGCCTAGCACGATGCGAAACGCCTCCTGCCGCACGGGTTCGAATGCCTCCTCGGCATCCTGTTTCGTGACGATGACCCAATCGGAGCCCGGCACCAGCGCCGCCGTGGCCACCACCGACACGCCCCGATAGTCGTGGCCGTTCAAGAGCCGTCCATACGCGCCGGCCAAGGCCGTGGCTGAAACGAGACCGGGGTCACCGGCTGGCAGCATGAGCGGCTTGACTTGCCCCGAATCGGGCGCGTGGTGCGAGAAGATGGCAATCCAGTCCCCCTGACGGCGAAACAGGACGTTCTCGGTGGTCTCGCCCGGGAGCCGCGACTGCTGGACGATCCGATCGATCTGGGAGGCGGTGTTGACCCGGAACACGTAGTAGCCGGCGAACCCCGGCGGCGAGACGTCGACCCGGAACATCGGTGCGATAATGTCGACCCAGAGCGACCCCGTGCCGTCGTCGTAGGGGTCCGAGGTGCCAATCTGGTGTTGGGCGCGAGTGGTGGCGATCAGCTTGGCGTTGAGCTGGGTCGGCGTGAGATCCGCGGGCACCCTCAGCAGCGACTGCCCTTCCGGTCCGAGCACTTCGATGCCGGTGTAGCCGTAGCTTTCCCGCTGGACCTGCGCCAAGGCCTCGAGTCGCTCACGAACGGGGGCGGGGTGGGGATCCTGCGCGAGCTGGTGGACGAACTCGGCAATCGTGGGCGAGCGCATGATCATGTTCGCATCGCCGTGCCGTTCGGACAGCCAGCGGCCAACGTCGTTCGCGGTGAGGCTGGATACCGACACAAATCCTTCGGTCATCTCGCGCCGTTGCTGGATCGCGGCCTGCCGGAGGTAGAGCGCCGTTACCACGATCAGGCCCGCCACCACCAGCAGCAGCGTGGCAAGCGTCACATACTTGCGCTCGTCCTCCTCGGGACGGAGCACGTGTTGCATCTGGTCCTTGGCCGGCGACAACAGGAATCCGCCCAGCAGTTCCCAGCCACCCAGTTCGCCGCCGAGGACCAGACCGAGGATGATCAGGGTCACCTCGGAGCCCAGGGATCCGGCGTCAATGATGGGGCGCATGACCGCCGGCTCGCCGATGGCCCACGCGATGGCCCCGATGGAGGCCGTTGCCACCACGATGGTGACGCAGGCCAGCCCGAGGTGGCGCCGGATCTTGCCGACCCGGGGCACCCGCGACCGGATCACCAGCGCGACGCTGGCGAGGACGAGCATCACCGCGGTGGCGTTGGCGAGTCCCGACGAACGCTGCCAGGCCCCAACGAATGGCGTCGTGAAAATTTGGGCGACTACCGTGAAAGCGCCAATCACGGCTCCGACGGAGAGTGCGATCCTGCGTCCCAGCTTCCACTCGGGTCGAAGCACCACCAGCAGGGTGGCGATCAGGAGCATGGCCAACGCGGTGGCCGCCGTCGGATGCATCAGGAGCCGGTGCCCGGGCACTTCGTGCAGCACCGGGCGGATGACCTACCTCAGCAGTGCCCAGAACGCCAGCAGTGCGAGCGCCAGACAAAGGAGCGCGAGATGCCAGAGCCTAATCAGACGACTGATTCGGCCGGGAGCGTGCGCGCGGTCAGGCTGGGGTAAGGCGGCAGGCGTTGCTGCCATTGCAGGATGGGTTGCCTCCCATGTTAACCCGACCTGCCCCGGAGCGTCCCCGCATCTCTTGCCAGAAGGCCCGCATCCTTTTGCAGGACCGTCTCTGGCCTAGCGTTTCACGAGGTGGATGGCCGAGCCCTCCAGGTCGATCGTGTAGAGGAAGTCCTCAAAGAAATCGGCACCCAGCAGGTTGATGCGCAACGCCGGGGCCAGCGCCACGGCGACTTCCTTCTGGACCGTCCCGACCGTCACGTTGGCCCGGGCATACGGGATCTGGACCTGCCCGTTCGCAGTCGAGAACTCATGCTGCCCCACCGCCGGCAACTGCGCCTGCGACTGGTTGACCGTCGTCATGGTGGCCCCGGTGTCGATGAGGCACTCGCAGGGAAACGACTTGCCGCCGGCGGCCACCGTGACCGCGACGAAGAGCTGGCTGCCCTGCCGGCGCGCGTGCAGCGTCAGCTTGGCGCCGGACGGCAGGTCGGACACCAGCGCGATCGTTGGCGTCGGCGGAGTCACGGGCGGCGGCGGAGACGGCTTGGGCGCGGGACGCAGGTGACCCTGCTCAATGGCGGCCACGATCGGATCCGGCAGATTGGAATAGGCGAGGGTGCCCGCGCCGCCTTCCCAGCGGGCCATCACCACCTGCTCGGAAAACCGCACGATGCGCACCCGCGCCAGCACCCGGCCGTCCTTCAGGACCACCTGCGGCAACTCCGCGCCGAGGTCGACCGCGGCCGTGGCCGGGAGCGAAAGCAGCGCGAGCGCCAGGAGGATTCGTTTCATGCGTTTGCCGCAGGATACGAAACACGGAACCGCCGCCCCTGACAAGTGCCACGAGGCCCGACCGACCCTCCTCAACGTTCAGCTTTCAACCTTCAACTCCGCACCCGCCTGCCGACCCCTCACTCCACCGGGTCCTTCAGATACGGCTTCAGGCGCTCAAGCACGAAATCGACGTGCTTGTCGTGGTTCAGGGCGTACATCGCGGTCATGGCCTCCTTGAGCGCAGTCCGCACGTCCACCTGGGACTGCGGAGCCGCGGCCGGACCAACCACGGACTGGAGCGGGAAAACCCCCGCCACACCGTCGTGACACAGAAAGTCGAGCGAACCCTTCGGGTATCCCGGAGGATCCATCCCGAGGAACTGCGCCACGCCGCTGTACTTACCGATCGCCTTGGAGCTGGCGTGTTCGATGCGGTACCAATTGCCGACTTTCAGTTCTTCCAGGGTCATCGCCACAAACATACTCGCCTTCCGTCATGCGTCCACTGCGGAAAGTGCGCATGCGCGCCGCGCGGAGCGCGGCGCGCTGGTCGAAAGTCGCAGGTCGCAGGTGACAGGTCGCGTCCGCGGCTTCGCCGCCCCTTGTTGGGTGGTTGCTTTATTCGCCCTTCGACCTTCGACGTGTGACCTTCGACTTTCGACTAAAAATCCGGGCCTTCCCAGCTTCGCTTTGACGAACGCGCGCCGCCCGTTCATCGCTAACCGCCATGCTGCAGTCGCTCCGGATCAAGAACCTCGCCCTCCTCGAGGAGGTGTCCCTCGGCTTCGAGGCCGGGTTCACGGCGGTCACCGGCGAGACGGGCGCGGGCAAGAGCATCCTGCTCGGCGCCCTGAGTCTTCTGGCCGGCGAGCGGGCCGACAAGACGATCATCCGCCAGGGCGCCGCCGCCTGCGAGGCGGAGGCGTCGCTCTATTTCACCGATGCGGCGAAAATCGATGCGGTCCTCGCGGCCCTCGATCTCCCGCCGTGCGAGGACGGTCTGCTCATCCTCAAGCGCAGCCTCGCCCGCGAGAAGGCGCCGAAGATCACCGTCAACGGCAGTCTCGCCACCCTCGCCGCGCTCCAGCAGCTCGGTGAGCACTGGATCGACTTCCACGGCCCGAGCGAACCGCGCCGCCTGCTCAAGGAATCCTGCCAGCTCGAGCTGCTCGACCTGTTCGGCCGGACGGGCGACATCCTCGCGGCCTACCGCGAAAAATATCAGGTCTGGCGCGAACTCGTCGCCGAGCGCGAGCGGCTCAGCCAGGAGACGCGTCTGGCGCCCGACCAGGTCGAATTCCTGCAGAACCAGCTCGCGCGCATGGACGAGCTCGAACTGACCGAGCCCGCGATCGAGGCGCTGGAACGCGACTTCGCCCGGCTCAGCCGTTCGCAGGAACTGCTCCAGCTCGCCGACGCGCTCGCGGCCGGGCTCACCGGCGACGAGGGAGTTCAGTCGCGACTCGCCGCGCTGCTGCGCGACGCCCGCCAGCTTGAGCAGATCGACGCGGCCAGCCGACCGCTGTGCGACCGGCTCGCGGCCGCCGCCGTCGAGCTCAACGACCTTGGCGCCGAGTTTTCCGCCCTCGGCCAGCAACTGCAGTTCGATCCCGAGCAGGCCGAGCAGCTGACCGCCCGGATGAACACCTGGCTCGAGCTCAAGCGCCGCCACGGCGGCCAAGTCGCGGCGGTGATCGCGGCGCGGGACGACCTGCGCCGGCGGCTCGAGGCGCAGGGCGACCTGAAGGGCACGCTGGCGAAACTCGACCAGCGCATCGGCGCCGCGCTGCAGGCGGCCCGCCGTGAGGCTTCGGCCTTGCGCGCCCGGCGCGAACAGGCGGCCAAGGAACTCGCCAAGGTCGCGGCCAAGGGCGTCGCGCAGCTTGGGTTCCGCAAGGCCGATTTCCAGGTGCGGATCAATGCGCTGCCCGAGCTGGGCCCGTCCGGCGACTGCGGGGCCGAGTTTCTGTTCTCACCCAATGTCGGCGAGGCGCCGCTGCCGCTCAACCGCGTGGCCTCGAGCGGCGAGCTCGCCCGCGTGATGCTCGCGCTCAAGACCGTGCTCGCCGACCTCGACGAGGTCCCGCTGCTCGTGTTCGACGAGGTCGACGCCAATGTCGGCGGCGAAATCGGTCGGGTCGTCGGCGAGAAGATGGCCGCCATCGCCCGCGGTCACCAGGTCCTCTGCGTCACCCACCTGCCGCAGGTCGCCGCCCAAGCCACGTGTCACCTCGTCGTGACGAAAGACCAGTCGAAGGACCGCGCGGTCGTGTCCATCCAGCCCATCCAGGCCAGCCGAAAGGCCCGCGTGACGGAGCTCGCCCGCATGCTCGGCGACAGCAAGGCCAAGAGCGCCCTCGCTCACGCCGAGGAACTGCTGGGCAAGAGCTAGCCGCGGCGCCGCCGGGGTGAAGCTCGAAGGCTGGAATTCGAAATTCGAGGCCGGAGACGAACTGGGCGCCGCCCTGATGGAAACGACCGGTTTCCAAGGTCGCGGGCCGATCGAAATCTGAATTTCGTCTCCCAAATTGCAGCGTGTAGGTGACCACGCGCTCCGCCTCCAATGCGCTGCTTTCCTGCTACCTGCTTCTTATTCCCTGTTACCTGCCCGCCGCCCGCGGCGGGCCCCGACATTTAGCTCGCCAGTCGCGGACCAATTGCCTCCCTTACCGCGCGGATATGCGGTCGGTGCAAACACTGCTCTGTCGCGGCGGCGGCCCGGGTTGGCGGCGGATGTTGCTCGCCGTCGCGCTCGCGGCCGGGCCGCTTGCGCGCGCGGCGCTCGCGCCCGCCGATCTTGTCACGATTTTCGTCCACGCCGCCGACCGCGCGGCCGAGGTCTCGCCCAACGCGGTGATTGCGATCGTCGACCGCGACGGCCGCGCGCTTCTCGTGCGGCGGGCCAACGGCAGCGCCGCCGTGTCGGCGGGCGAGCGAGCCATCGCGGTCTCCAAGGCCGGCACCTCCGTCTTCCTAAGCAGCAACGGCGAGGCCTTCACGTCCCGCACCGCCGGCTTCATCATCCAGCAGAATTTCCCGCCGGGTGTCTTCAACCGTCCGCCGGGCCCGCTGGTGGGCGTCGGGTTTTCCAACCTGGCGTACTCCGACGTGAACTATTTCCGGGAGATCGACGGCGCGCGGATTCCCGGCACGCGTCTCTACGGCTCGCCCGGCGGCGTGCCGCTCTACCAGAACGGCACGCTGGTCGCCGCCATCGGCGTCACCGGCGACGGCACCGAGCAGGAGGACTATTCCATCACGGGCGCCGACCTCGACGAGGCGGTGGCGCTGGCCGGCCAGAAGGGCTTCGAGCCGCCCGCGGGCATCCAGGCGACCAACGTCTACATCGACGGCATCAGCCTGCCGTATGTGGAGACCGAGGCGAAGGCCGCCGCCCGCAGCTCCGGCGTCACGCTGGATCCCGCGACCCTCACCGTGCCCGCGCCGTATCCCTGGTCCTCGACCGTGATCGGCGGCGTGGCCGCGCAGGTGCGGGCCACGATTCAGGGCGACCCGCTGAGTGGCTTGATTGACGGCCAGGCGCGCCTGACCGAGGCCGAGGTCCGCGCGATCCTCGCCAAGGCGGCCGAGCGCACCCTCTACACCCGCGGCGGCATCCGCCTGCCGCGCGGCCAGCCGGCCGCGGTGTTCATCACCGTGGTCAACAAACCCGCGCAGGCCGGCGTGGCCCCGACGGTCCTCGGCACGATCCGGACCCCGGATGCGACGATGTTCTCATGGGACGTCGCGGTCCAGAAGGCCCGCACCGCGGTTTTCTTCTCGAGCAAGACCCGCGCGTTCTCCACGCGCACGGTCGGGTTTCTCGCCCAGTCGATGTACCCGCCGGGCCTCGCGAACCAGCCGGCCGGCCCGTTCAACGGCCTCCAGGAACGCTTCTCGATCCCGCTGCTCAGTGGCACCGCCGGGGCCAACCCGAACCTGCCGAATGGCATGACAATCTTCCCGGGCGGTATTCCGCTTTACCGCAACGGCGTCATCGTCGGGGCCATCGGGGTCTCGGGCGACGGCGTGGACCAGGACGATCTCATCGCCGCCGCCGGTTCGGAGGGCTATCTCCCGGCGGACGCGGTCCGCGCCGACCTCATGAGCTACCTCGGCGCGCGGCTCCCGTACGTGAAGTTCCCGCGCGACGCCGAGCTGCGGCCCAACGTCGACCCGGTGACCTCGCTACCGACCGGCTACCAGGCACTCGACGCCGAGGTCTCGACGAGTTCGCTCACGACTCTCTCGTCGCTCAGCACCTCCGACAGCGGCGTCAGCGACTCACCGAATGCGAACGGCGGCAGCTCGCTTGCGCTGCCTTTCCCGGTCGCGGTCGCGGCCGATGGCTCGGGCAATCTCTATGTGGCTGATGCGGCCACCGACACGATCCGCCGCATCACCAGCGCGGGCGTGATCTCGACGCTGGCCGGCAGCTCGGGCCAGTCGGGCGCAACCGACGGCACCGGCGGCGCGGCTCGGTTCAATGATCCGAGCGGCGTGTGCGCCGCCAACGACGGCACGCTGGGTGTCGCCGACACCGGCAACGCCATCGTCCGCCGCGTCTCCGCCGCCGGGTCCGTCGCCACGTTGGCCGGCTCGGCCACGGTCCGGGGCAGCACCGACGGCACCGGTGCGGCGGCCAGCTTCTCGTCGCCCATCGGCGTGGCGCAGGACGCGGCTGGCACCTATTACGTCGCCGATGCGATGAATCACACCGTCCGCCGGGTCACGGCCGCGGGCGCGGTCACGACCTATGCGGGGTTTGCCGGCGCTGCGGGCAATGCCGACGGCACCGCCGCCACGGCGCGGTTCAACCATCCCTCCGGCCTCGCGCTCGACGCCGCGGGCAATGTCTACGTCGCGGACAGCTACAACAACACCCTCCGCCGCATCTCGACCTCCGGCGTCGTGACGACCCTGGCCGGACTGCCCGGTGTGGCCGGCACGACCGACGGGACCGGCACCCAGGCGCTATTCAACAACCCGACCGGCCTCGCCATCGATGGGGCGGGCAATGTCTACGTCGCGGACACCGGCAACTCCACGATCCGGCGCGTCACGCCGGCGGGCGTCGTCTCGACGGTGGCCGGCCTGCCCGGCATCGCGGGGTTGCGCAACGGCTCGGGCCCGGAGGCCTGGTTCAGCCAGCCCAAGGCCCTCGCGCTCGACGCCAGCGGCAACCTTTACGTGGCCGACACCGGCAACGCCGCCATCCGCAAGATCACACCGGCCGGCGTTGTGAGCACGTTGACCCTGACAGAAGCGTCGTCGAATTCGGGCTCGGGCACCACCGTGACCGTGACGGTCGATTCGCCGAACCTGAAAGTCAGCACGTCGGGTGGCGCGATGGAAGGGTGGTTCGCCCTGCTGATCACCGGCCTGCTGCTCTGGCGTCGGCGGTTCTTCGCCAAGAAGGGATAGAGCCTATAAGCCTCGCTCACCCGAGCCTCATCCGGCTTTCAACCTTCAACCGTCAACCTTCAACCTTCAACCTTCAACCCCGCCCCAATCACAGCGCCTGCTCAAAGCGGGCGAGGGCCGCGGCGAAGTCCGCCGGTTCGAAATCAGGCACGGACTGGGCGAGCTGGAACAGGCGATCGAGTGGTTCACCGCCGGCCTTGGGGCGCTCGTTCACGGGCAGGGAGGCGATGAGACGATCGAGCGCGAGGACGAGGCGCTCGGCGCGACGAGCCAGCACTGGGGCCGAGACGCCGGAGGCGCGGAACGCCGGGTGCGTCGCGGCGAGCTGGTGCAGCACGGTTTTCACGGCGTCGGGTGACCAGTTGGTGTCGGCTGCCTGACGGGCCGCGGTGTCGGCCGCGTCGAGCGCGGCGGCATACGCGGCCGGCGTCTGGTCGGAGGAGAGACGGGAGAACGGGCTGGGGGAGGAGTCGGGCGAGCACTGGCCGAGCAGCCACACGAGCGCGCTCCAACGAGCGCCGTCGAGACCGGCCTCGGTGCGCTGGTGGGCGAGGGCCCAGCTCAGTTCGCGCAGCGCCACGGCCTGGCCGACATACCAGGCCTTCGCCCCGTGCCAGCCGGCCTGCTCGCGCCAATGCGGGGGCTCGCTGGCCGTCTGGCCGTCGAGCTCGAAGATCAGCTGGGGATGAACGCCGACCCGCACGAGTTCGGGATCGATGTTCTGGTGGCATGCGACGCAGGCATTGGCCCGGCCGTAGAGATTGCGCAGCTCGCGCATGCCGGCCGCGACGCGGTCCGCATGGCTCCAGTCCTTGCGGGTGTGGCGCCGGATCCAATCGTCTGTGGCGGGACCGTGACAGCTCACGCACGTCACGCCGTCCTCGACGTGGGCATTGGCGGCCAGCAGTGCCGGGGCGACGGCGGCGAGCGGCGCGTGGCAGGCGGTGCACCGGTTGCTCTTGGTCGGGTCGGGAATCTGCAGGGCTTCCGCCATCCGGGCCGAGCGAGCGCTGGTGAGGGTGGCGTAGGAACGGGAATGGACGTCGCGCTGGGACCAAATCGCGTACTGTCGGCTGGTTTCGCTGGCGCCGCCGTGACAACCGCTGGTCGAGCAGGTGGCCGGTCCATCGACCCGGGATTCACCCAAGGGTGCTTCCCCGGCACCAACCCTGCTACAGAGGATCGCCAAGGTGAGCCACGCCAGGGGCCGAAATTGGGCGGAAGAAATATGCGATCTCACCGGAAGAATCTGTTGAACTTATAGAGAGCGCTACGCAATTTAATGGACAAGCAGAATCAATTAAACGTCGCGCCGCCAAGTTGATCTGTTTCGAACCTGAACCCGCACCGAGGCCCCTGCCATGACTTTTGCCGAAATCTCGTCGTTGCTGCTGGAAAATCCGATTCGGCTCGCCGCCTGGGTGATCGTGATCGCCTTGGGCGGCCAGGTGATCCTCCTCCTCGTGGGCGGATTCCAGCGGGCCATCCATGACCGTCGCCGGGCGCATCTGGAGCAGCAGCGGCTGGCGCACGAGATCCGCGCGGCGCGGCGGAAGGTACAGACGATCGAGCAGGCCAAGTCGGCCTGGAACGGCATCCGGAAGTTCAAGGTCGCGCGCAAGGTCGCCGAGTGCGCCGACACGTTCTCGTTCCACCTCCAGCCGCATGACGGCAAGCCGCTCCCGCCGTTCAAGCCCGGCCAGTACCTCACCTTTCAGCTGAGCGTCCCGGGCGCGAGCAAGGCGATCGTCCGGTGCTATTCGCTCTCCGACTGCGCGCGCCCCGACCACTATCGCGTCACCATCAAGCGCTGCCCGCCGCCGTCCGGCACCAGCCACCCGCCGGGCGTGGGCTCGTCTTATTTCTGCGACCAGGTGCGCGAGGGCGACATCCTCGACGTGAAGGCGCCCAACGGTCACTTCTTCCTCGATCTCGAGAAGGAGCGCCCAGTGGTCCTGATCTCGGGCGGCGTCGGCGTCACGCCCATGGTCGCCATGGCCAACGCGCTGTTCGAGGCCCGGTCCGGCCGCGAGGTCTGGTTTTTCTTCGGCGCCCGCAACCGCACCGAGCACATGCTCAAGCGGGAAGTCGAGGAACTCGCCGCCAAGTACAAGAGCCTCCGCCTCCAAGTCTGCTACAGCCGGCCGACCCCGGAGGATGTCCGCGGCCGCGACTATCATCACGAGGGCCGCGTCACGGTCGAGCTCATGAAACAGCTCCTGCCGTCGAGCAACTACGACTTCTTCCTCTGCGGCCCGGGCGCGTTCATGGAGTCGATCACCGAC
>CAYYGV010000084.1:0-16011 GCA_964471615.1 uncultured Opitutaceae bacterium | reverse complement strand
TCTTCGCGTGGGCGCACGGCGAGGGTCACCCGCCGCCGCGGCGCGAGATGGGCCTCATCTACTCGCGCATCAACAACCCCAACCTCGAGATCTTCGAGGACCGGGTCGCGGCGTGGGAGGGGATGAAGGACGCCTACAGTTTCTCGAGCGGCATGGCGGCCATCGCCACCACGCTCTTCGCCACCCACCAGCCCGGCGACGAGATGATCGTCTGCGCGCCGGTGTACGGCGGCACCGACTCGCTGATCCACCATTTCCTGAAACGGTTCGGAGTCGCCGCGCACTTCGTGCCGGCCGGCCCTGACGCCCCGGCGCTCGTCGCGCCGCTGCTCACGCCGCGCACCCGCTCGATCTTCATCGAGAGCCCGGCCAATCCAAACAACCGGCTGACTGACATCGGCGCGCTGAAGGCCCTGGCGTCACGCCACTCTCCCGCCGGCCGCGTGCTCGTGATCGTCGACAACACCATGGCCGGGCCGGTCTTCGCCCACCCGGCGAAGGTCGGCGCGGACATCGTGCTCTACTCGGCCACGAAATTCATCGGCGGCCATTCCGACGTCGTCGGCGGCGTCGCGCTCGCGAACGACGACGCCCTCCTGCAGGCGATCGCCCAGCATCGCGCCATGCTCGGCGGCATGCCCAATCCCTACACCGCCTGGCTGCTCACGCGCTCGCTTGAGACCCTGAAGATCCGCGCCGAGCAGCAGCAGCGCAACGCCCAGCGGGTCGCCGAGTTCCTCGCGAAGCATCCCAAGGTGCGCAAGGTCTGCTATCTCGGGCTCCTGCCCGCCAGCGATCCCGAGTACGCCATCTTCCGGAAACAGCATTCCGGGCCCGGCTCGCTGATCTCGCTGCATCTCCACGGCGGCGAGAAGGAGGCCTTTGCGTTCCTCGACCATCTCAAGGTGATGAAGCTCGCGGTGTCGCTCGGCTCCACCGAGTCGCTGGCGCAGCATCCCGCCACCATGACCCACTCCGGCCTCGCGCCAGAGGACAAGGTGCTGGGCGGCGTGACCGAGGACCTGGTCCGGCTGTCCATCGGCATCGAGAATGCTGAGGACCTTATCTGGGACCTCAACCAGGCGCTGGAGCACGCGTGAGTTTCGACTTCCGCACGCTCTGTGGTGCGCAGCCCGACCGGCCCGCGCATCGCCTCGCCGCGGTGCTCATGCCGGTCGGCGCCGCGGCCTCGCTCCTCCCGTGGACGCCGCCGTGGGCGGCGCTGCTCGCCGGCACCGCGCTCGCGTTGACGCTCGGCAATCCCTGCGCCAGCGCCGCCAGCCGCACCTCGCGCTGGATGCTCCAACTGGCCGTCGTGGGCCTCGGCGCCGGCGTGAACCTAGGCATCGTCGCGCGCGTCGGCTTTCAGGGCCTCGGCTACACGCTTGCCGGCCTAGTCGTGACCTTTGTCCTGGGCGCGTTGCTCGCACGCTTCCTCGGGGTCGGTGCCAAGGTGGCCGCGCTGGTCTGCGCCGGCACGGGCATCTGCGGCGGCAGCGCGATCGCCGCCGCCGCGCCCGCCATCGGCGCCGAACCGGAGGAAACCTCCGCCGCGCTCGCCGTGGTGTTCCTGCTCAACGGCGTGGCGCTGCTCGTATTTCCCCCGCTTGGCCATCTGCTCGGGCTGGCCGCACACCCGTTCGGGCTGTGGTGCGCGCTCGCAATTCACGACACCAGCTCGGTGACCGGTGCCGCTCTCACCCATGGGCGTGAGGCACTGCTGGTTGCCACGACCGTAAAGCTCGCGCGGGCCCTCTGGATCGTGCCGGTCGCGCTGGCGCTCGGCGCGTGGTTTCGGCGGCGCGGAGTCGCGACGGATTCAGCTGGGGCGCCGCGCGTGCCGTGGTTCATCGCCGGCTTTGTCGCGATGTCCGCTTTGTTCACGTTCGTGCCGGATCTCCAGCCGGCGGCTCACGCTGTCGGTCTGATCGCTCGAGCCATGCTGACCCTGACCCTGTACCTCATCGGCACCGGACTAAGCCGCGAGGTAATCCAGCGCGTCGGCCTGCGCCCGCTGGTCATGGCACTCAGTCTTTGGGTTCTGGTCGGCGGCCTGAGTCTGGCCGCGATCATGGGTGGTCTGGTTATTTGAGCCGGGACGGCTCAGTTGAAGGTTGAAGGGTGTCGGTTGAAAGGGCGGCCCGGAAGTACGCATGCCCCTCCGTGAGGTCTCCTCGCTTCATCGCTTGTGCCACCGGTCCGTCAACATTCATCCCTCAACTTTCAACCACCCGCCTCCGGCGAAGGAGGCAATCCAAGCGCCGAGTTCGGCAATACCTGCGCAGTCCAGGAGCCCAACGTGTGGGATAATGTTTCCAACCTGGCCGGCCCATGAACGCGGACGCCCAAACCCCAGCCTCTCCCAGGGGTTTCCCATCGCCTTTGCGGCGCCGGAGTGTCACCGTTGCCGTGTGAGGCACCCTCACCGGTTTTGGCCCCGCCGGCTCACTTTAACCACTGACCCCACCCCGCCATGAAAACTCCCCGCTGTCTCCTGTTCGTGGCCGCCGCCGCCCTCCCGTTTCTGACCCGCGCCGCCGAGCCCGCCGTCGCCACGCGGTTCGTCCCGCTGGACGATCCCGCTGTCACTGAGATCCGCCAGATCGGCGACAAGGCCCTGACCCGACTCGGCGTCGAACTGCAGCGCGAGGTCGGCAACGCCATGGCCAAGGATGGCGCCGAGGCTGCCGTTGAAATCTGTCACCTCAAGTCGCTCAAGGTCGCCAACGGCATGCTCGCCGGCATGCCTCGCGTCACCGCCTTCAAGCTCACCAGCCTCAAGCTCCGCAACCCGGCCAACGCCCCCGACGCCGTCGACCAGCAGGCGCTCGACGCGATCAAGCAGCAGATGGAAAACGGCGACGCACCCGCCGCACTCATGATCCAGCGCGTGGAGCCCGCCAACGGCACGCCGGAGTGGCGGCTCTACAAGCCGCTCGGCGTCACCCCCAAGTGCGCCAGCTGCCACGGCGACCCGGCCGAGATGCCCCCCGGGCTCAAGACCAAGCTCGAGATCAACTACCCGTCCGACAAGGCCAACGGCTACGTCCCGGGCGAATGGCGCGGCGTGATCCGCGTCACCGTCGCCGACGCAGCGGCTAAGTAGCACCGACCCGGCTTCCGGGCCCGTGCTCTTGGTCAGGATTCACCACGAAGAACACGAAGACCACTAAGGTCCGGACTGCTTGGGCTTCGTGTTCTTGGTGGCTAACCCAAGACTCTAGCCCGGCCACGCCACCAACCGCGCGGCGTGGATGAGGCAGATGCAGTTGGCGCCATCCTCGGTCGGTAGCCACTCCGGCGCCAGCGCGGCGAGCTCGCGGTCCATCGCGCGGGCCAACCCGCCCACCTCGAGCAGCACTATGCCCGCGGGCGTGAGACGGGTGCGGGCCTGGCGCAGGAGTTTCCGAATGATGACTAGCCCGTCCTTGCCGCCGTCATGCGCCATGCGGGGCTCGGCCTTGAACTCCGGCGTCTGCCGGTCCACGTGCGCGCTCGGCTCGTAGGGCGGATTACTGAGGACCACGTCGTACTTCGCCGCCGGCACCGCGTCGAACACGTCGCTCTGGATCAGGTGCACGCGGCGACCGAGCCGATGCTCGCGAACGTTGATGCGTGCCACCTCCAAGGCGTCGGCCGACAGGTCGAGCGCGTCGACCCGCGCGGACGGAAAATGATGCGCCAGGAGAATCGCGAGGCAGCCGGAGCCAGTGCAGACGTCGACGACGCGGCGGACCCGCGACGGTTCGCGGATCCAGTGGTTCAGCTGGCCGGGGATGATCTCGAGGAAGTAGCTCCGCGGGATGATCACCCGCTCGTCGACGTAGAACCGGTGCTCGCCCAGCCACGCCTCGTGGGTCAGGTAGGCGGCCGGGACCCGCTCGATCACCCGCCGCCGGAACACGCGCTCAACCTCGGCACGTTCGGTGGCTGAGAGTCGACGCGAGAGGACACGGGCATCGCTTTCAAGCGACAGGCCCAGTGTGCGCAGCAGGAGGTACAGCGCCTCGTCGTGCGCGTTGGTCGCCACCTGCCCCAGCGCCAGACGCTGCCGGGCGTAGAGGCGCTCCGCGAACCGCAGCCAGTCGCCGATCGTGACACAGCCGGCGGCGCCGGCCAAGAGATCAGGGCTTCGCGCTGTCACGGGGAACCGTCACGTGTTCGTGCGCGAAGATGTGCTCAGGACAGTAACACTCGTCGCCGGCGCACTTGGAGCAGTAGCGGAAATCGAGCTCGGGGTTCGTCAGGTCGGTCTTGCCGCACACGCGGCAGCGGTGGCGCGGCTCCGGTTCGGCGCGCTCGGCGGCGAACCGACGGGCGGCGGTGGTCATCACGCGCTTCCGATACCGCATGGTCTGGATCAGGTCCGAGCTGAAGAAGATCAGGAAATTGCCGACCGAGGCCAGGATCTGCAGGCGGAGCGACCAGCTGCCCACCGCGAAATAGTACGCGTTCGCGAGCCAGGTGAGCAGGGCGAGCCACTTGATCTTCACCGGGAGGATGAGGAAGATAGCCAGCTCGAAGTCCGGGTTGAGCCACGCGAACGCGAGGAAGACCGAGCCGGCGATGAAAAGGTTCGTGGTCGGGGCGAGCGGCGTGACGAACGACACCGCGAGGGTCAGCGCCCAGCCAGTGAAGAGGAAGAGGTTGAATCGGAACTCGCCCCAATAGCCTTCGAGCGCGCTGCCCATCAGGAAGAACATATACCAGGCGAACGCCACGAGCAGGTAGCCGAACATCCCCGGCGGGGGCGGCATGAAGATCATCGTGAACCCGCGCCACCACTCGCCATGCCGCGCCAGCTCGGGGACAAACACGAAGTAGCTCAGGTCGAGCAGGCCGAGCATCGCGGACAGCAGCACGAAGACCTGCCCCACCACGATGAGGAGGGAGAGATGGGGAATCGCAGCGCGGCCGAACCAGCGCTCCAGTTTGTCGAGAAGGGACATGCGCAAAAGCCCGTTACTTCTCGGCGTTCGCCGGGAGCTGCGCAACGAGCTTTTGCTTCTGGGCGAGCAGTTCAGGCACCGTGATCGTGCCCAGGAGCACGCGGGCGTGATCCGCCTTGCCCTGCTTGATCAGCACGTTCGCCGCGTGCAGCCGCATGGTCTGCCGCTCGACGTCGGTCGGCGCCTTCTCCTCCAGCGCGCTCCACGCCTTGAGCGCCCCGTCCCAGTCGGGCGTCGTCAGGTCGTAGAACGACTCCGCGTACCGGTAGGTGAACTCGATCCGGTCCGGCGCCAGCGCGGCGGCCTTGCCGAACGCCTCATGCTCCATGTGGGTGAGACCCTCGGCGGTCCATTCCCCGCTCTTGATGAACTCGTCGCGCGCCTCGTGCAGCAGCGTGCCGAGCTGGTAGTGGTACAGGGGTTCGTCGGGCGCGAGCCGGATGGCGGCGAGGAAATAGGCGACCGCCTCCACCGGCTTGCCCTCCTCCGCGAGGAAGTTGCCGATCTGGTTCTTCACGAGCGGCTGGTCCGGGTCGAGGGAGTTGGCCTTGAGCAGGTGCGCGACGGCCTCCCGCTTCATCCCCACCTGCCACAGCAGGTAGCCGTACGCGGCGTAGCCCGGGGCGTACTCGGGATTCTCCCGCAGCAGCAGCTCGTAGCCCTGCGACACCTGCTGAAGCTGGAGCTTGAAGTTGTCCTCGTCGAAGTTGTTGCCGTGCTTCGCCGCCTCGGCGAGCAGCTCCTTCTGGCGCTCCACCAGTTGGCGCAGGGTCCGGTCCTGCATCGACTCCGCCTTCTCCTCAGCACGCAACGCGCCCGGGAGCATCAGGACCAGACCTAGCAGGAGGAGGCGAGAGAGGGATTTCATGTGGCGACGGATCCGACAGCCTCAGCCGGCCAAGGTGCCGGCGTAAACGTTCATCCGCTCGCCCCGGAGGAAGCCGACCAACAGCTGCCCGCTGGCCCGGGCGAACTCCACCGCGGCGCTGGTCGGCGCCGAGATGGCCACCACCGCGGGAATCCCCGCCGCCAAGGCCTTCTGCATGATTTCGAACGAGACCCTCCCGCTCACCAGCAGAAGCGTGTCCGTCAGCGGCAGCCGCTCCGCGAAAAACGCATGGCCCACGACCTTATCGAGAGCGTTGTGCCGGCCGACGTCCTCCCGCACCACCTGCAGCTCGCCCGTTGGTCCGAACAGCGCGCTGGCGTGCAGCCCACCCGTCATCGCGAAGGCCGCCTGCGCCGCGCGCAGCCGGTCGGGCAGCGCCGCCAGCACCTCGCGCCGAGGACGGACCGGCTGGGCGATTGGCGGAAACTGGGCCTGCACCGCCGCGATCGTGGCCTTGCTGCACACGCCGCAGCTCGACGAGGTGAAGACGTGGCGCGTCAGCCGCGCGAGGTCGACCTTTGCGCCGGGCGCGAGCACCACATCGAGGATGTTCTCCTCCGGCTGCCCGCCGTCGTCGCGACAGTACTTCAGGTCGAAGACCTCCTCGCGCCGGCGCACGATGCCCTCGGTCACGAGAAACCCCGCCGCCAGCTCCCGGTCGTGTCCCGGGGTGCGCATCACCACCGCGACGCTGTGGCCGCCAACCCGGATCTCGAGCGGCTCCTCGGCCGCGATCGCGTCGTCGCGCACCTCCGCCGCCGCGCCCTCGTGGCGGGAGATGGAGACGGTGCGGGTGGCCTTGGACAGCGACATGGCCGCAGCGAAACGCATCCCCGGCGCCTAGGCCATGCTTTTTAGTTCACAGGAGGCAACAGAGGGAAACTGAGAGGGAACCGCTAATTCGCGGTAATGCTTGCTAATCTGGACTCGGCTGATTGGGACCTGCGTCCGAACACCATTAGTTTGGATTAGCGAGAATTAGCGGTTCCCCCTCCTCCGTTCTCTCCGTTGCCTCCTGTGAAATCTGCGTATCGTTCCGACCATGTCCGCGTCGTCCGCCTCGCCTCCCCCGCCGCCTGGACGTGGGGCGCGCTCGAATCCGCCCAATCGGTTCGAGCCGCTGGTGATTGAGCCCGACCCGGATTGCCCGCCGGAGGAGCGGCCACACCCGCGCACCCAGTTTTTCTTCGACGCCAGCGAGTCCCTCCTCACGCGCAACGACAGCCCGGACCTGCCCTTCACCTTCGGCCTCAACCCGTACCGCGGCTGCGAGCATGGCTGTGCCTATTGTTTCGCCCGGCCGTACCATGAGTACCTCGGCTGGAGCAGCGGCCTCGACTTTGAGACGAAGATCATGGTGAAGCTCCGCGCACCGGACTTGCTGCGCGCCGAGCTGTCGTCGTCCCGCTGGGAGCCCGAGTCCATCGCCATGAGCGGAGTCACGGACTGCTACCAGCCCGCCGAGCGCCAGTTTCGCGTCACCCGCGCCTGCCTCGAGGTTTGCGCCGAGTTCCGGCAGCCCATTTCGATCGTTACGAAGAACGCGCTCGTGACCCGTGACATCGACGTGCTGCAGCGGCTGGCGGGGCATCAAGCCACCGCCGTCTATGTCTCGGTGACCTCGCTCGACACCGATCTCGCCGGCCAGCTCGAGCCGCGCGCGTCGCGTCCCGCCGCGCGCCTCCGCGCGATCAAGGAGCTCAGTGCCGCCGGCATCCCGGTGGGCGTCATGGTCGCGCCGGTCATCCCGGGACTCACCGATCACGAACTGCCCGCGATCCTCGAGGCCGCTGCCGAGGCCGGGGCGAAACGGGCAGGCTACATCGTCATGCGCCTGCCGCACGCCGTGAAGGAGGTCTTTCAGCAATGGCTCGACGACCATGCGCCGACGAAGAAGGCCCGGGTGCTTTTGCGGGTCCGGGAGATCCGGGGTGGAAAGCTGAACGTCAGCGAATGGGGCGCACGGCTGCGCGGCGAGGGCGTCTTCGCCGAGCAGCTCCGCCGCCTGTTTGACATCACAACCCGCCGCGCCGGCCTGAACCAAGAACGCTTCGCGCTCTCCACCACCGCGTTTCGCCGTCCCGGCGGCCGACAGCTCAACCTGTTCGCTGAGATTGGAACCACCAAGAGCACGAAGGGCACGAAGCCCAGGCCAGGGGAGGCGTGTTAGGTTCATTTCGTTTGGGGGTTACGTCACCGAGAACACAGAGTCGATCTGAGGGACACGGAGCCAGAAGGGCGAATCGGCTCACCAGCCTAATCAAAGGATCGGTGCTCTGTGACCTCCGTGCACTCTCTGTGATCTCTGTGACCCCACCCCTCAAACCTTCGCGATCTTCGTGGTGAAATCCTCCAGAATTTCTGCCTAGCTCTCGGCAATGATCAAAGCCCTGGGTCAGTTTGTGCGTCTGCAGGGAACCACCGGACGCTTTGCCTACCTGGCGTGGGGCACCGGGCTGATGGCGCTGAAATACAACCTCGACCGCCTGGTCGCGTACCGGATGGGACGGTCGAGTTGGACATGGCTGAGCTACTGGCAACCGGGTCAGGACGGAGGCCTTCAGGGAGCCTCAACGACCGCCTCGCTCTACGTGGCGCTGGTGGCACTGGCGCTCCCGTTCGTCTTTGCCGGCATCGCCTTTACCGTGCGACGGCTGCGCAACGTCCAGTGGCCTCTCTGGCTCGCGGCGCTGTTTTTCATTCCAGAGGTCAACTTGGTCTTCTTCCTCTGTCTATGCCTCGCCCCTTCGCGACAGTCACCTCCCGTCACGCCACCAGCGCGGTGGTTTTCCTGGCTGGCTTACTCCAGTCCGCGGGCCAGCGCCTTGGCTGGCCTAGCGCTGACGTCGCTCCTGTCCGTCCCGGCGGTGGCATTCGGGGCAACTGTTCTCGGTAGCTATGGTTGGGGAGTTTTTGTCGGGTTGCCGTTTTTCATGGGGCTCATCTCGACCCTGATCCACACAGCCGGCGGCCAGCGGTCACTGCGCAGTTGCTGCGTGGTGGCCATGCTCAGCGTGGGTTTCGCGGGACTCGCCCTGCTCTTTCTCGCGATCGAGGGCTTGTTCTGCGTGCTGATGGCCGCGCCCTTGGCCCTGCCGCTGGCGGTGCTGGGCGCCATCGTAGGTTACACCACCCAATCGACCCGTTGGAATCGGGCCCATACCGGCACCGTCTACACCGCTGCCTGGCTGGTCTTGCCGGTCCTGCTCTACGGCGAGTCACGATTCGCCGCCTCACCGCCGCTGATCGCCGTCTCCACGCACGTCGACATCGCCGCCTCGCCAGCGACGGTCTGGCGTAGCGTCGTCGCCTTCTCCGAGATTCCTCCGCCCACCGAGCTGATCTTCCGGACCGGCATCGCCTACCCCACCCGGGCCCGCATCCACGGCCGCGGAGTGGGAGCCGTCCGGCACTGCGAGTTCTCAACCGGGCCATTCGTGGAGCCCATCACCGTCTGGGACGAACCACGGGAGCTGGCGTTCGACGTCACACAACAGCCGCACCCGCTGCAGGAGCTGTCGCCGTACCGCGACCTGACCCCGCCGCATCTCGAGGGTTTCTTCAGCTCGCGGCACGGGCGCTTCTTCTTGACGCGCCTGCCGGATGGCCGGACCCGCCTCGAAGGCACCACCTATTACGAGCAGAACCTGTGGCCCAACGCCTATTGGCGCATCTGGTCAGACTATCTCGTCCACCAGATCCACCGCCGCGTCCTGCAGCACATCAAGGCGGAAGCCGAAGCCGCGTCGTCCTAGCCCTCGCCGGCGGAGTGTCAGGAAATCCTGTTTGGGGTTACGTCACCGAGAACACAGAGCCGATCCGAGGGACACGGAGCCAGGAGGGCGAATTTGCCCCAGCATGATGGTAGGATCGATGCTCTGTGACCTCCGTGCACTCTCTGTGATCTCTGTGACCCCACCCTTCAAACCTTCGCGATCTTCGTGGTGAAATCTCCCGGGATTTCTGCCTAGCTCTCGGCGATGAAACCCTACCGCGTCATCGGCTTCGATGCCGACGATACGCTCTGGCACAACGAGAACATCTTCGACCATGTCCACGCCCGCTACCGGGAGCTGCTCGCGCGCTATCATGACGCGTCCACGGTGGACCGGACGCTGTTCGCGACGGAGATGCGCAACCTCGAGCGCTATGGCTATGGCGTGAAGGGTTTCATGCTCTCCGCCATTGAAACGGCGATCGACCTGACTGACGGCCGCATCAGCGCCGACGAGATCCGGACGCTGATCCGGCTCGGACATGACATGCTCGACCACCCCGTGGAACTGCTCGACGGCGTCGCGGACACGGTCGGCGCCCTCGCCCAAACTCATCGCCTCCTGCTCATCACGAAGGGCGACTTGCGCGACCAGGAGCGCAAGCTCGCGAAGTCCGGCATCGCGGGTCATTTCGCGCACGTCGAGATCCTCTCCGAGAAGGATGAGGCCGCGTATGCGACCGTGCTGCGGCGCCATGGCATCGCCGCAGGCGAGTTCCTCATGGTCGGCAACTCGCTCAAGTCCGACATCCTCCCCGTGCTCGCCCTCGGCGGCGCCGGCGCGCATGTGCCCTATCACCTGCTGTGGGGCGGCGAGCACGTCGAGCAGACGCCCGACGCGCCCGGCCGGTTCTACCAGCTCAAGAACATCCGCGAGCTTCCACCGCTGCTGGCATCCTAGGCCATGTGCACCCGCTTCGTGCTTCTCGAGCAGCACTACCGCGACATCCTGCAGCGGCTCGGGATCGGCGCGGCCACGGAGTATCTCTCGCGCTACAACATCGCCCCCGGCACGTTCATCCCGGCGATCCGGTCGCGTCCCGGCGCCTCCGGTCGCGAGCTGGCCAGCCTGCGCTGGGGCCTCGTGCCGGCGTGGTCCAAGGACGACCAGGGCCTGCGCCCCGCCAACGCCCGCAGCGAGTCGATCGCCTCCAAGCCGTCGTTTCGCCAGGCGTTCAAGTCCCGCCGCTGCGTGATCCCCGCCTCCGGTTTCTACGAGTGGGAGCATCGGACGGCGTTCAAGCAGCCGTGGCTGATCCGCCGCCGCGACGAGCAGCCGCTAATCATGGCGGGGCTCTGGGAAAGCTGGCACGCGCCCGATGGCAAGGTGCTCGAGACCTGCGCCCTGATCACGACGCGGCCCAACGAGCTCATGCAGCGGATCCACGACCGGATGCCCGTGTTGCTGGCCGCGGAACAATGCGAGACGTGGCTCGACCCGCGCGTGACGGACCCGGTTCAGCTTACCCCGCTGCTCGAGCCGTCGCCCGCCGCCGATCTCCAGCTGACCGCCGTCAGCCGCTACGTCAGCAACAGCCGGAACGAAGGCCCGGCCTGTCTGGCTCCGGCCGAGGCGGCGCCGCCCGGGCCGGACAGCTCGCAGCTGTCGTTGGGGATTTGATCGGCTGGGGTCGGGCGAACGCCGGACAGCGGAGGCCGAACGCCAACGGCGAATCGTTTCACGCGACGGACAAGCTGCGGGGTGAGGGCACCCCGCCCACATCGGTCATTTTCGCCTGTCCCGGCAGGAAGATGCCGGCGCTCGACCGCAGCTTTGAACGATTGCTGATTGTCAGGGTCCGTACTCTCTGCGAATAACCCCGCGTCCTTGAACCTGATCGACCGCTACATCTTTCGGAGCGTGCTGGCGACCTGCGCGGCGGCGGTCGGATTGTTCACGTTCATCGTCCTCGTCCCGAATGTCATGCGGGACATGCTCGCGTACGTGCTGTCGGGCCAGCTCTCGCTCGGGATGTTCGCGGAGCTGGTCGTGACCCTTCTGCCGCTGGCCGTGACCCTCGCGCTGCCGATGGGCCTGCTCACAGGTGTCCTGCTCACACTGGGCCGGCTCTCGGCCGACAGTGAGATCACCGCCATGCGCGCCGCCGGCCTGAGCCTGCCGCGCATCTCCCAGCCGATCCTCCTGCTTTCGCTGCTCGGGGCGGCGCTGGGCCTGTACTGTAACTTCCAAGCCATGCCCAACGCGCGGGTTACCTACGAGCGCAACTTCGCCGCCGCCGTCGCCGCCAATCCGCTCAAGCTGATTGTCCCGAAGACCTTCGTCCGGAATTTTCCCAACTGCGTGATCTACATCAGCCAGAAGGAAGGCGCCCTGATGCGGGACGTCTGGCTGTGGAAGCTCGACGACCAGAAGCGCGTCACGACGCTGATCCACGCCGAGTCGGGCGTCGTCGACTACGACGAGAATTCCAACGAGCTGATCGTCACGCTCACGCAGGCCCGCGTGGAGAACCGCAACGAGAAGCACCCGGAGAGTTTCTTCGAGAGCCCGTATGTGGCGACGTTCGGCAAGATTGAGGCCGCTCGCCTGCCGCTCGACCGCTTCTTCGGTCATGGCGGCGTGCGCATCAAGCCCGAGTGGCTCACGCTCGGGCCGCTGCAGGCGGAGCGCGCGCGGCTGGCGACGCTGACCCCGCCGGCGGGCCAGGAGAAGCAGTTTGCCCGCGACCGGATGAAGCTGGAGCTGGTCTTCCACGACAAGATCAACACCGCGGTCGCGGTCTTCTCGCTCGCGCTGCTCGGCGTGCCGCTCGGCATCAAGGTCTCGCGCCGCGAAACCTCCGCCAACTTCGGCGTGGCCCTGCTGCTGACGCTCGGCTACTACCTGCTCACGGTCGCGGTGAAGGCGCTCGACCGCCACCCCGAGTACCGTCCCGACCTCCTGCTCTGGGTCCCGAATCTCATCATCATCGCACTCGGCCTCTGGCTCTTCAGCCGGATCGACAAGAAGTAGGCGCTGCTGACCTTGCACAGGAGGCAACGGTGGGAACAGAGCCTCCGTTTCCTCCGTTAGCTCCTGTGAATCCTCAGGACGCTTTGGACGTCGCGACCGTGCCGGAGCGGCCCTCGACGGTGCCGAGAAACTGATCGCGGATCGGGATCGCGGCGCGGTTTGCCAGGAGCTCGTTCGCGAGGTCGTCCATCCGGATGAACTCGACGCCGGCCTTGGCGCACGCCGCGAGCAGATCGCAGAAAAGCTGACGGCGACCCATGCCCTCGATCTCGGCGTGAATCGTGAGGATGTTCGGCTGGTCGGCGCGCAGCAGCGACAGGTAATGCGCCACGATCCGGTCGTCGGGATACTCCGGCCGGCCCATGAGCTCGTCGAAGGTCGGCAGCGTGCTCGGTATCTCCAGGGTCTGGAACACTCGCCCGTCGATCCGCGGGAAAAACGCCGGGCCACCCCGGGTGTCGCTCCCGTAGAGCAGGCCCGCCTCGTCGTACACTTCGCGGCTGCGGGCGTTGCTCTGCCAGCCGGCGGCGCCGGCCGTGCGCGCCTCGTGGCCGAAGATCCGGAGAAACTCGGCGCGCGCCGCGCCAAACTCCGCCCGCACCTCTTCCAGCGACATCCGCTGCAGGTAGTCCTGCCAGCGGTAGTGGCTGTAGCAGTGGATGCCGACCTCGAAGCCAGCGTCGCGCACGGCGCGCATGACCGCGGAGTTGCGGCGGCCGATGTGCGGGGCCGGCAGCAGCGTGCCGTTCAGCAGCGTGCGCACGCCGTAGATCTGGACGACACTCGTGCGGCTCACCTTCTGGAAAAAGCCGGGACGAAAGACGCGCGTGATCGCCCGGCCGGTCTGGTCTGGGCCGAGGGAGAACAGGAAGCACGCCGGCGCCTTCACCGCCTGCAGGTCGGCGACCATGTTCGGCACGCCTACGCGCGTGCCGCGGTCGGTGTCGACGTCAACCTTGAGGGCGAGGCGGATGGGCATGGGTGGGAGAAGGGCGAATGGAGAAAGGAGAAAGGCAGATCACTGTCGGGCCGGACTTTCCTGCTCCGTTCTCCCTGCTCCCTGCTCCGCGCGAGCGAAGCTCGCGCTATTCGAGGCGGTAGTCCTTCTGCGCGAGGTGATAGTCCAGGGTCAGCTTGATGGCCTTCTTCAGGTTCACCTTCGGGGCCCAGCCCAGCTGCTTCTTCGCGTTGGCGATCGAGGGCACGCGCTTCTGGATGTCCTGGTAATATTTGCCGAAGTACTTCCCGGACGGGACGACGACCGTCTTGGCCGCCTTCACGTGCGCGGCGTACTCGGGATAGTCGCGGAACGCGTCGACGATCAGGCGCGCGAGCTCGGCGACGCTGACCTCGTTCCTCGGATTGCCGAGATTGAAGATCTGGCGCGAGGCGCAGCCGTTCTTGTTCTCGATGATGCGGAGCAGCGCATCCACGCCGTCATCGATGAACGTGAACGAGCGGGTCTGCTTGCCGCCGTCGACGAGCTGCAGCGGCTTCTTGAAGATGACGTTGGAGATGAACTGCGTGAAGAGGCGCGAGCTGCCCTCCTTCGGCTCGAACACGTCGTCGAGCTTCGGCCCGATCCAGTTGAACGGCCGGAACAGGGTGTAGTCGACGCCATCGCGCACGCCGTACGCGTAGATCACGCGGTCGAGCAGTTGCTTCGAACAGGCGTAGATCCAGCGCTGGCGCTCGATCGGGCCGTAGACCAGCGGGCTCGTGGCCTCGTCGAGCTTGGTGTCAGGCGACATGCCGTAGACCTCCGAGGTCGACGGGAAGATCACGCGCTTCTTGTACTTCGCGCACTGGCGCACCACCGCGAGATTGGCCTCGAAATCCAGCTCGAACACCCGCAGCGGGTCCTTCACGTACTGGATTGGGTTGGCGATCGCGACGAGCGGGATGATCGCGTCGCACTTCTTCACGTGGTACTCGATGTACTCGCGGTTGATCGTGATGTCGCCCTCGACGAACTTGAAGCGCGGGTTGCCGAGGCTGTCCTCCAGCTTGTGGCTCCCGATGTCCATGCCGTAGACCTCCCAGTCCTTCTGTTGGAGAATCGCCCGCGTGAGCGAGCTGCCGATGAAGCCGTTGGCACCAAGGATGAGGACTTTGAGAGGCATGGCGGGAGCAAATCGGGAAATCGGGAATTTGGGAAACGCAAAAAAGCCGTCCGCCCTAGAGCGAGCCACCCACGTGCAAGTCGGCCGGCGAGCCGCGCCATTCGGTCTTCGTTAGCTCGAGTGCGCCGTCGCCCGTGGCGACCACCAGCGGCGACACGGAGAGTATCTCGCCCGGCCGGCCCCGTCGCCCGGCGGTGGCGGCAGACTCGGGCTCGGCCCACCAGACCATCAAGCGGGAGACGCCGACATCCGTGAACGCGCCGGGATACGGGTCGGTCACGGCACGGATCAAATTGAAGATCTGTCGCGAGGTCTGGGTCCAGACGATGCGCCCGTCCTCCGGCTTCCGGCCGCCGAAGTACCGGGCCTTCGCCTCGTCCTGCGGCGTCTCGCGCGCGGTGCCGGCCAGCAGCGCGCCGATCTGGCGGGCCAGCACGCGCCGGGCGCAGGGCAGCACCTTTCGGAACGCCTGCTCGGCAGTGTCGCGCGGGCCGATCTCGACTCCCTCCTGGTCCACGATCGCGCCGGCGTCGGCGCTCTTCACCATGCGGTGGAGCGTCATTCCGATGCGCGGCTCGCCATGCAGCACGGCCCAGTTGATCGGCGCCCGGCCGCGGTAGTCCGGCAGCAGCGACCCGTGCATGTTCCACGCGCCGAGCCGGGGCAGATCGAGAATCTTCGTCCCGATCATGTTCCGGTAATAGACGGAGAGGATCAGGTCGGGTCGCAGCGCGGCGATCTTCTCGCGCCACTCGGGGTTGTTCACGCTGTCCGGGGTGAACACCGGGACGCCCTTCTCCTTCGCGGCGACCGCAGGCGTCTTGAACCAGATCTTCTCGTGCGGGTTGTCCTGGTGCGTGATGAGCGCGACGACGTTATCGCCCCGCTCGAGCAGGAGGGACAGACACTCGTAGCCGACCTCGCTGTAGCCGAAGAAAAGGATCCGGGGCTGGGACATGCCGGAACTGGAAACCGCTAATTCACACTAATCCACGCTAATCACACGGGCCATCGCGGTGTGAACCCGGTCATTCCTTGGTCTCCAGGATCTCCTTCACGAAGTACTTCTGTCGTGCCCGCACGACTTGGTAGGTGCGGCCGACGTACTCGCCGATGAGGCCGATGCCGACCATTGCGACGCTCAGCAGGAAGAACACGATGCCGAACAGCGTGAAGATGCCCTCGGCCTCGGCGCCGAGGAAGATGCGGCGGTAGGCCAGGATCAGCACCAAGATGAAGCTGCCTAGGGAACAGAGCCCGGCGAACATCGTGAAGTACTGCAGCGGCGCCAGGGAGAAGCC
>CAYYGV010000083.1:0-16315 GCA_964471615.1 uncultured Opitutaceae bacterium | reverse complement strand
CCTACGTCTTCAACGCGTGGGGCAACAAGGGCGACGCCTTCAGCGCCGACAAGGTCAAGGCCATCCGCAACGAGATCCACTAAGCCCTCGCCGAGAACAACCCGACGTTTCACCGCGAAGCACGCCAAGGCGCGAAGCCGGCCCACTCCACCTGGACGCCCCCGCTTCGCGACCTCCGCGGCCTTCGCGGTGAAACTCCCACTCCCCGCCTCCGCGTGCCTCCGTTCCTGTCACGTATCCACCTGCGGTTCGCCGCGCTGTTCGTCGCCCTCGCGACGACGGCTGCAGCCGCGGCGGGCGCGGAAGCGGTCCGGATGGTCACGATTCCCGCGGGTGTCTATGTGCCGCTGCAGCGTTCCGAGAAGGACGCGCCGTCGGTGCCGGTCGCGGCCTTCCTGCTCGACGAGCGGCCCGTGACGAACGCGGAGTTCCTGGCCTTCGTGACGGCCGTGCCGAAGTGGCGTCGCTCGCAGGTCAGCCCGCTTTTTGCCGACCAGTCCTATCTCGGCCAGTGGGCCGGCGACCTCGAGCCCGGCCCCGGCGCCCCGCCCGATTCCCCGGTGGTGCGCGTCTCATGGTTCGCCGCGCGCGCCTATGCCCATTGGGCCGGCAAGCGGCTCCCGACCACCGCCGAGTGGGAACTGGCCGCCGGCGCCGGCTACACGCGTCCCGACGGACGCAACGACGACGAACTCAACCGCGATCTCTACGCCTGGCTCGCCCGCCCCGTCCCGGCCGTGCTGCCCGCCGCCGGCCGCGGCCGGCCGAACCTGCACGGCGCCCGCGACCTGCACGGGCTTGTGTGGGAGTGGGTCGAGGACTTCAACAGCGCGATGGTCACCGGCGAGTCGCGCGCCGACTCCGGGCTCGACCGCAATCTCTTCTGCGGCGCCGGCGCGGTCGGCGCCAAGGACACGACGGACTACGCCGCCTTCATGCGCGGCGCGCTGCGCTCGTCACTGAACGCCAAGAACACCACCACCTCGCTCGGTTTCCGCTGCGCCCGGGACCTGCCGGCCGCCGCCAAGTGACCCGACTCCCCTTTCCCATGAAGCCGCACCTCGTTTCCCTCGCCCTGCTCCTCAGCGCGCTCGCCGCCCATGGCGGTGACGCCCCGGCCTGCTGCTGCGCGGAGCAGGCGCCGGCGGCATTCTCGAAAAATTCGATCTACCAGCTCGACGCGCGGTTCACGGACGACTCCGGCCGAACCTTCACGCTCGGCGAGCTCCGGGGCCGTCCCGTGGTCATCAATCTCTTCTTCGCCTCCTGCGGCTACGCCTGCCCGCTGCTCGTCACGAACATGCAGGCCATCCGCGGCCAGCTGCCCGCCGCCGTGCGCGACCGCGCGGTGTTCGTGCTCGTGTCGTTCGACGTCGCGCGCGACACGCCCGAGGCCCTCGCCCGCTACCGCGCCCAGCGGCAGCTCGACGGGTCGTGGAAGCTGCTGCACGGCGACGATGCGGCGGTGCGCGAGCTCGCCGCGCTGCTCGGCGTGAAGTACAAGCAGGAGGCCGACGGCGCCTTCTCCCACTCCAACATCCTAACGATCCTGAATCCCGAGGGGGAGATCGTCCACCAGCGCATCGGCCTGGAGGGCGGGCTCGAGTCCGCCGCCGCCGCGCTGGTCGCCGCCGCCAAGTAACCGCCGCCGTTCCCGCCATGAAACGGTTCCTGTTGCCGCTCCTCGGCGGACTCGCGGGCCTGGCCGCCGCCGAGCCCGCCACCCCCGCCGCCGCGTTCTCCGCCGGCAAGTTTTCGCTCAACCTGCGCCTGCGCTACGAGTCGGTCGAGCAGACCGGCCTCCGCGACGCCGACGCGCTCACGCTGCGCACGCGGCTCGGGTTCGCCACCGCGCCGTGGCAGGGTTTCAAGGCCTTCATCGAGGCCGAGGACATCACGGCGGCGGACGGCGACAGCTACAGCCAGTCCGGCCTGAACCCGGGCGGCGCCGGCCGGGCGGTCATCGCCGATCCCGAGACCACCGAGCTCAACCAGCTGTACCTCGCCTACACGCGCGACCACACCACGGTCACAGTTGGACGGCAGCGGCTGGTCCTGGACAACGCCCGGTTCATCGGCGACGTGGGCTGGCGGCAGAACATGCAGACGTTCGACGCGGTCGTGCTGCAGGACCAGACGCTCGACCAAACCACGCTGACCTACGTCTACCTCAGCCAGGTCAACCGCGTGTTCGGCGATCGCCACCCGCAGGGCAAGTTTGCCTCGCACTCCCAGCTCTTCAACGCGAGCTACCGCGGCTGGTCCGGCGGCACGCTGACCGGCTACGTCTATCTCCTCGATTTCCCCAACTCCGCGGCCAACTCCTGCGCCACGACCGGTGCCAGCCTGACCGGCGCCATCCCGGTCACGGCGAAGCTGAAGTTCGCGTACCGCATCGAGACCGCGACCCAGTCCGACTACGGCTCCAGTCCGCTCTCCTATACCGCGCGGTACCACGTCGTGGAGGCGGGACTCACCCACGCCGCCGCCAGTGTGACCTTGGGCGATGAGCTTCTCGGTTCCGATCACAACGTCGGCTTCAAGACGCCGCTCGCGACCCTGCACGCCTTCAACGGCTGGGCCGATCTCTTCCTCGCCACGCCCGCCGGCGGACTGGACGATCGCTATGTCAAGGCGACCGCCACCCTGCCCGGCGCCCTGTCGCTCGTGACTTCCTACCACTGGTACGAGTCCGACGTGAATGCGGTCCGCCTGGGCCGCGAGTTCAACCTGCAGCTATCCCGGAAATTCACGTCGTCGCTGACCGCCCTCGTGAAATACGCCGATTTCCACCACACCAGCGCGGCGTTTCCGGACGTGCAAAAATTCTGGGTCCAGTTGGAATACGTGTACTGACCGCCGCCATGAGCACGACCAAGTTCAAGACCTTCGATGTCCGGCCCCACCTCGCACGAGGCGAGGAGCCATTTGACCTGATCCGGGCGCGGGTAGACGCCCTCAAGCCCGGCCACGGTGTCACGATCATCGCGCCCTTCCTGCCGGCGCCGCTGATCGAGTTGCTCAAGAGCGAGGGGTTTCAGTCCACCATGGAGCGCAACAGCGACGGCTCCTGGGCCGTGAACTTCTGGCGCGGCTAAGGTGCCCTTGCGCCGGTACCGCCCGGGCATGACGCAGGTCAAGGCGCGCCCGGCCGGGTTTCGTTAGGCTGCCGCATCCTCTCCGCCATGAAAAAAAACACCCTGCTCTCGCCGACCGAATCGGGCACCTGCGCCCTGCTGAACCCGGTGGAAAACGTCACGCACGGCATCGTCAGCCGCGCCGTGCTCACCACCCCGGCGCTGCGGCTCACACTGTTTCATTTCGCCGCGGGGCAGGAACTCTCGGAGCACACCAGCAAGGCCCGGGCGCTGGTCCAGATCCTCACCGGCACCTGCGAGTTCACCGTCGGCCCAAAAAAGCACGTGCTCCGGCCCGGCGACCTGCTGCATCTCCCGCCCGGCGCGCCGCACGCAGTGAACGCCCCCGAGGCCTTCTCGATGCTGCTCACCCAAGTGACGGAACCGGGGGCGTAAACCACTAATCAGCGCTAATTCACGCTAATCCTCCACCGACGGATTAGTGTGGACTAGCGAAGATTGGCGGTTCCCCTGCCTCAGCTTCTTCCGGCGCACGGACCCCTACTCGTCGAACTGGAAGCCACCGTTGGCTTCGAGTGACAGGACACTCACGCGGCCGGGCCGGGCTTCAATCTCCGCCTGCCACTCGCGACGCGGGGCGGTCGGATCGGGACTGGTGGCCACGCTTACGACCACGGCGTGCCGTCCCGGACTCAGCGACGCGCGCAGCTCACCCACCGAGAATCCGTCGGACTTGAGTCCCTTCGGCCGGAAGACGTGCTCCTCGGCACGACCATCGACCACGAGACGGACCGTCACCGGCGAACGAGTCCGCTGGGCCGGCAGCGCAACCCGCATATGGATTGGGCGCTGGTCGTGCGCCGGGTCTGGCGCGGTCGTCTGGGCACCGGCCAGCCAGGCCCCGTACTCGCGGAAGGTGAAGACGAACTCAGCCGCCCCCGGCGCCGGATTGCGGAACGGCGCGTCGCTCACCGCCAACAGGCCGGCAATTCCCAGCACAGCCAGCGCCACCCCGGCCAGCACCGGCGACCAGCGCCAGCGGGAAGACGGAACCAGCGCCGGCTCCCGCTGGAGCAGCCTGAGCGCGGTCTCGGTCACCTGCCGCGGCTGCAGCCGGCTGAAAGTCGCGTGCGCCACCCGGCTCACATCGGCGCGATTCGGCCGCAGCACGGGTTCGCGGGTCCCCGCCAGGCGCGCCGGCAGCCATCGGTTGCCCTCGCGGCCGAACGCCTCGCTGGACCCGCAGCCGACCATAAGCACCGCCTTGGCCCCCTTCGCCAGCAGCCGCTCGACCAGCTTTGGCTCGACCCAGCCGATGCACGGCACGGGCCGAATCGAATAACCTGGCAGGCGAATCTGCCAGCTGACCGCGGAAAACTGCTCCCAGCCGCCGTCCTCCTGCGCGCACACGAACGCCAGCGCCGGCGGTTCGCCCCGCGCCCGCTCCGCCACGACGAACGCCTCGAGCTCGCGCGCCACCTGCTGGGCGTCGAACCAGGCCAGGCCGATGCCCTGCGTGTCGCACGCGCCAGTGCAGATGCCGCAGCCGACGCAGCGGTCGGGATCGACCTGCGCCTGCGAGGGGAACGGCTTGCCGTCGGTGCGCGGCACCATCGTGATCGCGCCGAACGGGCAGTCCTTCGAGCACAGTGTGCAGGAAAAGCAGCGGGAGACATTGACCGTGGCCTGGAAGGTCGCCCGCGGCCGCCGGCGCGCCAGCCACCAGGGCACCGTGCCCAGACCGACCAGCGTCAGGCCGCCCGCCAGCCAGACTCCGGCTCCGGACAGCCGCGCGGCCAGGGCCAGCGGGGCGAGATACCACCAGTCCATCGTGAACTGCGCCGGCTTCACCGCCATGTGGGCCATCGCGGCGTTTGCCGCCGGATACACCACCGCCGCGACCAGGACGGCGCCCGTCAGCCAGGCGGCAAGGCGCCAGTTGGGCAGCAGTGGGGAGCGGCTCAGGCGCGCGAGGTGCAGGCAGAGCGCGCCCGCGATCCCGAGCGGCAGCACCATGTGCAGGAAAAAAACGACGAAGAAGAGCAGCGACGGGACGGTGCGGTCCAAGGCGAACAGGCGCAGCATCGGCTCGCCGAACACCGGCAGCACGTCCACCGCCTTCATCGTGCCGAGCGCCACCAGCTGCGCCCGCACGTCCCAGACGAGCCAGTAGCCGGTCCAGCCGATGAACCACACCAATCCCAGCAGCGCGATCCCGCTCACCCACGCGAGCCAGCGCGCATCGGCGAACTTGCGGGCCAGCAGGGTGCGCAGGGCATGCGCGAGCACGAGCACCATGGCGAGGTCGGACGAATAGCGGTGCACGCTCCGCACCAGGCCGCCCGCCGAGCGCGGCCCGAGGTCCGCCACCGAGTGCCATGCGAGTTGCACGCTCGGGGAGTACCAGATCAGGAGCAACACGCCGGACAGGGTCGCGAGGAGCAGCAGGAGGTTCGCCGCCGGCCCCAGCTGGGCCAGTGGGTTCAGCTCGCGGGGCAGCCACCGCTCCAGCAGCGCGTCGAGCCATTCGGCCACGCGCTCGCCCGCGGCCAGCAGCGACGCCGCGCGCGTCGGCGGCGCCGGCGGGACGGCCCCGGCGCCCCCGGCCCCCGGCCCCAGCGTCTCCGCGAGGACCTCGCAGTCGGGCTCAGGGTGCGGGTGCGACGACATGGGCCTCGTGCAGGAGGGCGCGCAGGCCCTCGCGGAGCCACGCCTGGTGGCGCGGATCCAGCGTGAATCGGTAGGCGATGTGACCGGAGCGGTCGACCAGCAGGAAAAGGTTGGCGTGGTCGATCACGCCCGTGCGCGGGTCGCGCACCGCCGAGAACTGCAGCCGGGTCAGCGCCTCGTGCATCGCCGCCGGCTGGCGCGTGTTGAGGTACCGAAACTCCGGGTAGGACAAGCCGCGGCCCTCGGCCACGAGATTCATCAGCTCGCTCGTCTCATACTCCGGGTTCAGCGAAAGGGCGACCACGCTCAGCCCGGCCCGGTCCGCCGGCGGCAGCTCCGCGAGGATCTTCTTCAGCTCGAGAAAGATCTCCGGGCACGCCGTCGTGCACGCCGCGTAGACTCCCGTCACCAGGACGACGCGGCCGCGGAGGTCCGCCAGGCGGAACTCGGCGCCATGCTGGTCCAGAAAGGCTGTGTCCGGCAGGTCCAGCCGCACCCGGATGCGCTCGCCGGGAAACGGCGGCACCGCCGCCGCCCGCGCCTGGTCCGCGCGGGCGTACCAGGCCAGTCCCGCCACGGCGAGAGCCACGAGGCCGAGGCCGGCCGCCGCCGCGCCGGCGTGGCGGCGCCAGGTCGCGCCGGCCCGCAGCGCCCGCAGCGCGTCCCGCCAGAGCAGCACCGCGACGCCCGCGACAAAGAGCGGCTCACCCATCATCACCGACACCGCCATCCACGAGACGCCGCCGGTCCGCGGGTCCCCGCGGTAGCACCAGCGCTGGAAATCGCGCACGAACTCGCCCACCGCCCCGCCGCTGGTCGGGCCGAACACCGTCAGCAGGAGAAACCCCTCGTACGCCGCCAGCGCGGCGAGCAGGAACACCAGCAGGCCGGGACCGGTCAGCCAGCGCGCGCCCGCCGGCTCGCGGCGGCCGAGGTCGGCCGCCGGGAGCGCGGGTGCGAGGGGGGACGGGCCGGTCATGGCGCCTCCCGCTCAGCGGACCGGCCAGACATCGGCCAGCGCCTTCCAGTTCGCGAAGTAGTACACCGCGAAGCAGGCGAGGAAGACCAGGACGAGCACGATCGTGCCCTTGGTCGCATAGTGGTCGTGGGCCAGCGAGCCGGGCTGGCTGCCGGCGAGCGCCGGCGGCGTGCCCCAGTCCGCCATCGGGCGATTTTCGATCTTCGCGCCGAACAGCAGGGTGCCCACGCACAGCAGCACGAAGATCAGCAGGCCCGTGAAGGCGAGGATGCCGCCAAGGCCGAGCACGCCGAGCCAGAGATGCGCCGCGGGGCCGTAAACGCCCTGGGCGTCGATGTCCCAGCTGCGGCGGCTGACGCCCATCGAGCCGGCGAACGACATGCCGAACGACACCATCGTGATGCCGATGCCGAACAGCCAAGGCTGCACCCGCGCGACGCCGCGCAGGATGAAGTCCCGCTGGAAGATCAGCGGCACGACGTAGTAGGCGAGGCCCATGAACGCGAGGGTTGTGCCGCCGACGACCGTGACGTGGAAGTGGCCCGGGATGCGGAGGGTGTTGTGCGCGATGATGTTGATCTGCTGCGTGCCGAGCGTGACGCCGGTGATGCCGCCGAGGAACCCGAAGATGACCACGGAGAGCGCGGTGGCGGCGAACGCCGGGTTGCGCCAGGGCAGCGCGGTGACCCAGCCGAAGATGCCGTTGGTGTAGCCCTTCTCCCGCATGGCGACCTCGACGCCGGCCGGGACGGTGAAGCCGTGCACCATCGAGGCGAGCACCGCGAGGTACATCGCGTACGAGGTGTTCCAGATCTTCCACGTCGCGCCCACGCCCGGGTCCACCAGCAGGTGGTGCGCAGAGGCGAGATTGATGAACAGGACGTAGAGCGCGAACGCCGTGCGGCACACCGCCTCGTTGATCGGGCGGGCGCCGACCACGACGTGGGTCAGGAGATACCACACCGCGACCATCGCACAGACGTTGACCTGCTGGGACTGGTGGCCGAGGCCCCACCAGATCAGGCGGTACCAGGCCGGATCCGGCTGGGGCGTCCAGCCCATCGCATACGTGAAGGTGGGGATCATCACCACCGCGCCGTGCAGGAGCGTCACCACGGCGATGATCGCGGCGGCGAGCGCGCCGAACGTGACGATCGGCATCGAGCCCTCGTAGGCCCGGTCGCGCTTCGCGACGTAGAGGGTGGCGAAGAAATTGAACACCCCGGTCAGCGTGCCGACCGCGACGAGGATGATGCCGAGGTAGAACAGCGGGTGCGCCACCAGCGGGAGGTAGGACGTCATCATCACGTCGGCCCGGCCGGCGAGGATGATGTAGTCCACCATGACCGCGCCGGTGAGCATCATCCCGAACGCGGCCCACGCGACCTTGCGCGAGAACAGCCGCGAGTTGAGCGGCGTGGTGCAGGCGAAGGTGAGGATCGCGACCTCGAAGAAGAGGATCCACAGGATCAGCATGTTGATGCCGTGGAACGTGAGGATGCGGTAGAACCAGTCGGCGGGCAGGAGGTGCACGGCCTGCCAGCGGGTGAGCGCGAGCAGCAGCGCGGCGATGCCGCCGAGCAGGAGGAAGACGATGCCGACGACGGCGTTGAGCTTGATGAAGCGCTGGGCGTCGAGGCAGACCCCGAGGCCGGTGGTGCCGCACACGCGCGCCCGCGCGCCCGGTTCGGCCAGATTATGGGAGGAAGTGGACATGGCGGGGCGCGGTTATTCGACGAAGATCTTGCCGGTCATGGCGTGGTGGCCGGCGCCGCAAAACTCGTTGCACACGATCGTGAACTCGCCGGTGGAAGTCGGCGTGAGCGTGAGCACGTGGTCATAGCCGGGCACGACCTGGAAGTTCATGTTCAGGGGCTGCAGCGAGAAACCGTGCTGCAGGTCCAGCGACGAGAGGTGCAGCCGGTAGGTCTCGCCCTTGCGCAGGCGCAGCGCGGGATACCACTGCCACATCCGGCCCATCAGGTAGGCGTCGCCGCCCGCCGGAGGCTCGACGATCGGCAGTTCCGTCGTGAGGGGATTCGGGACCGGATTCTTGAAGGTGCCGACGCGGTTGGCCGCGACGAACTTCTCGGTCCGGGCGTAAAAGTCAGCGGGGACCACGCGGTACGCCTCGCCGGTGCTGTTCTGTTTGCCGCGGAAGTGCCAGTACGGCATCATCAGCGACATCACGAAGCACCAGAGGATGGCGCAACCGAGCCAGATTTTCTCGTGGCCGGCGGGACCGTAAAACCAGGGGGCGGTAAGGGGACGAAGGCTCATGGTGGCGGCGTTCAGGGCAGCAGCCCGGGCTTCGTCTGCATCAGTTCAATCCAGCCCCAGACGGTGTAGGACAGGATCGGGATGGTCACGCCGAGGGCGAGCAGCAGCCAGGGGCTGTCGAGCACCTTCTGCCACGGGTGTTTTTGGGGTTCGTTATTCATGGTGGAGGAGGGAAAATTCCGGACCGGCGCCGCGACGCCACGTCGCCAGGCCGCGCAGCATGGCCGCGAGAAACAGGATGCCGCCGGTCACCGCGACCAGCCCGCCCAGGCCCATCACGCCCAGGCCGAGGTACTCGCCGAGCGTGCGCACATGCTGCTCCGCGCCGTACTGCTTGCGGCCGAGCCCGTAGGCCCCGGCCAGCGCGAATCCCAGGCCGAACACCGCCTGGCCGCCGCCGAAGAGCAGGAGTTGCCACCGCGCCCGCCGCGCCCAGCGCGCGACCGCGGCGCCCGGGAAGACCTGCGCCCCGAACTCATACGCCGTCGTCATGAGCGCCAGGGTCACCGCGCCGATCGCGCAGTGGTAGTGGCCCGGCACCAGGGTGTTGGAGCCGCGGATGAGCGACCCCAAGACGAAACCCAGCACGGTGAGCGTCATGCTCCCCGCCAGCCCCGCGAACCGGTAGTCCCGCCAGTCGACCTCGCGGCGATGGCGCCGCAGGTGCGCCACCGCGACGCCGAGCACCACCACGACGACCGGGAAAATCGTCCAGCGCATCAGGTGCGTTGCCAGGGAGAAGTAGCTGGTCGTGGTCGTCCCCGCGAACGCCAGCGGTGGGAGCGCCAGCTGTGGCAGCACGAGCGCTGTCAGGAGGGCCGCGGTCGGCGCGGCCGCCAGCGCGGGCCGGCCCGTCACGCGGTGCAGCAGATGCAGCCAGAGTCCGAGCATCGCTGCGACATTCGCCACCTGCAGCACATGGCCGCCGCCCCAGAACACCAATTCGTAGCGCACGCTGGGTGCCGCGGCCGGCGTCGTAAGCGATGCGCCGGCAAACGTGGCCAGCGCGACCAAGTTTGCGATCGCCGCCGTGCGCAGCGCCAGCACCGCATCGGGCGCCAGCGCGAGGCGGTCCGTCCGCGCGGGTGTGGCCAGCGCCAGCACGCAGAAGAGCCCCACCCCGGTCCACCAGCACGCGAGCCCGGCGAAGAACACCGGGTGGTCGATCACCGGGACATAATTCGAGAGCACGGGCTCCGCGCCCGGCAGGCACGCGCCGGCCAGCAACCCGGCGACACCGGTGGCGGCCAGCGCGAGCGCCAGGGTCGTCGCACCCCGGTGCAGCCGCGGACCCAGCGCGAGGCCGAGGCACGCCAGCGTGCCCGCCTGAAACCAGACCACGATCGCGAGATCGACGTGTACAACCAACGCGCGACGGAAAAAAAGCGGGTCCGTGAACAGCCAACCGAGGAACGGCAGGCGGCCAATCACCAGCGTCAGCGACAGCAACCCCGCCAGCACCAGGCTGCCCAGCGCGAGCCGGTACCAACCCCGCGCGGCCGCCTGCCCGGCGTCGCCGACCGCGGCCTCCGTTGCGTCGGACAACACGAAGGGGCGGGACAGCGCGACCGGGTCCGGCGCACAGACGGTGGGCGGGGGCATGTGTCATTTCTAGCGCAACGGCCGGCTGGCGGCCTTGACTTGGATCAACGTTTTTCCCCGGCCGTCATCGGGCTGGATCTTGATCCCGGTCAAGGCGCCCGCCGCAACGGCCGGCTATAAGCGTCGCATGTCCGTGACGAGTCTCCCCCTCGCCTCACCCCTGGCGGACGCTCGTCCACAGGGCTCGATCCGGGCCTCGCTCCTGGCGTTGATCGCCCTGACCAAGCCCAAGCTGGCATTGATGTCGGTGACGACCGCGATGGTTGCGTACGGCACCGCCCGCTCCGGCACCGGCCCGGTCGGGCCGGTCCTCGCGGGCACGGCCCTTGCCGCCGCCGGGGCGTTGTCGCTCAACCAGTGGTGGGAACGCCGGGCCGACAGCCTGATGCGACGCACGCTCCTTCGGCCCTTGCCCCAGCGACAGCTCGATCCCCGGGCGGCGCTCGGCTGGAGCCTGCTGCTCTCGCTCAGCGGGGTTGGCCTGCTCGCCGGCGCGGTCAATGCTCCTTCCGCTGCGATCGCTGCGTTGACGATCCTGCTCTACGGCGCGGTCTACACGCCGCTCAAGCGGCGCACGCGTTGGGCCACCGAGATCGGTGCCGTGTCTGGCGCCCTGCCGGCACTGCTGGGCAATGCCGCCGCCGGTCAGTTGACTGCCGCCCCCGGCGTCGTCCTCGCGGCGATCCTGCTGGGCTGGCAGATGCCCCACTTCTTCGCGATCGGCTGGAAACACCGGGCGGATTACCGGGCCGCGGGATTCCGCCTGCGGCCCGCCGTCGACCCCACCGGCCGCTCCACCGCCATCTGGTCATTCGTCTACGCACTGGCGCTGGTGCCGGTCTCGCTCGGTCCGTGGCTGCTGGGCTGGCTTGGACCGGCCTACGGCGTCCCAGCGGCTCTGGTGGACGCGGGGTTCCTCGTCTGTGCGTGGCGGTTCATGACATCGGAGCCCGACCGCGACACCGCGGCAAAATGGCTGTTTCTCGCGTCGCTCCTTTACCTCCCGGTCGCGATGGGCGCGCTCGTCCTCGATTGGTTCCTCGGACGCTAGATCTGGAATGGCCCAGGAGGAAACAGCGAGGACGAAAGGAAACCGCTAATCTACGCCGATCCGCACTAGCTCGGGTTCGGAACCATTAGCGTGAATTAGCGGAGATTAGCGGTCCCCCTCTCCGTCAGTTCCGGCCGGCCCTCGCGAGGGCGCGCGGGAACATGATGTTGTTCTCCTTGTGGACGTGACGGTGGAGGTCGGCCTCGAATTCCGCCAAGCCCGCCAGCAGCGCGCGGTGCGTGTTGCAGGCGTCGTTGTCCGGATGAAATCCGTCGGTCAGCTCGCGCAGCCGGGCCGTGGCGTTGCCGGCCGATTCGTGCTCGGCCTCCATCTGGTGGATCGGATTGGCGATGGAGCCGCAGTGAAAGCCGTCGGCTGCGCCGGAATCGATCTGGCGCACGATTGGGAAGAGGATGCGCTCCTCTTTCATCATGTGGTTGAACATCTCCTCCGCGAGCGCCGCGGTGGTCTGCCAGACCTCGGGCAGGCGCGGATCACGCCAGGCGTGCTTCCGGGCCACGCGCTCCGCCATCTCGACCAGCCGCGGCAGCTCGGCCTTCAGGTAGTGGTGATGCGTCTGCTCGATGTGGTCCGCGAGCTCCGTCAGGGTCATGCACGCCGTGTCGACCTCCGGCGGCGCGGCGTCGACGGCCGCGGTCGCCGCCTGGAGCGCCGTGACCAGCGTCGTCACGTCGAGCCCCTTGCGGTCGCAAGCCTGGGCCAGCGATTGCTTGCCGCCGCAGCAGTAGTCGAGGCCGAGGCCCTCGAAGACGCGGGCCAGCGCCGGCCGGGCGGTCACGATCGCGCCAAGCGAGGTTTCCGGGGTGATGACGGGAGAGGTGTCAGTGGACATGAAGGTTCGATGGGTTCACCGCCACTGTGCCACAGCGGGCGCCTGGCGGCCTTGACACAGGTCAAGCTCCGGGCGGTCGGAGACCGGCGAATTCGTTATTCTCCAACCGTTGGCCTTGCGGTCCCGCTTGCGGCCCCAAGACTCGGAACATGCCGATGATCGCGCGTACGTCCGACCTGAAAGCCACCGGGCTGATCGGGACGCTGCGCTGCTGCCAGCTCTTCTCGGGGCTGTCGGCCGAGGATCTGGCTGTGATCGCGGGCTTCGTCGTCGTGCAGAAACTCGCCAAGGACGAGTATCTGTTCCACGAGGGCGAGCCGTCGCGCGGCTGCTACCTCGTGCAGAGCGGCGCGGTAAACGTCCACCGCGTCAGCGCCGCCGGCAAGGAGCAGGTGATCCACGTTTTCCGCTCCGGCGAGTCGTTCGCCGAGGCCGCGCTCGCCGCACCGACCGGTTATCCCGCCAACGCCCGCGCCGTGGAGCCGAGCTCTGTGCTGGTGATCCCGAAAGCCCCGATTCTCGAGCTGATCGGACGACGGCCCGACCTCGCCATGCGCATGCTCGGCTCGATGAGCGGCCACCTGCGGGTGCTGGTCGGCATGCTCGACGACCTCACGCTGAAGGACGTCGAGACGCGCCTGCTGAACTGGCTCGTGAAGCACGCGCCGGCCGGCCCAACTGGCAAGATCCAGCTGCCGGGCACCAAGCGCGTGCTGGCGGCGGAACTCGGCACCAGCAGCGAGACGCTCTCGCGCACCCTCGGCCGGCTCCGCGACCAGCGGCTGATCACCGTTTCCGGTCAGGTCATCACCGTCCACAACCTGCCGGCCGTCCAGGGCCTGCTGCGCCGCAACCTCGGCGAGCACGAGGGGACGTGATTCACGTCAAGGCGCTTCCGGCCCGTCCGTGCCAAGCTGGGTGTCGCGCTCTTCGCCCTGCCTCGGATTCACCGCCGCGCCTGACCAACCCTTCCACTTTCCATGACCGCCCCTGCCGCCTCCCTCTTTGACCGCATCGGCGGCCGCCCGAAACTCCTCGAGCTGCTCCGCTATTTCTATGCCGATGTGCGGCAGCACGCGGAGATCGGCCCGATCTTCGCCGCCCATATCACTGACTGGCCGGCCCACCTGGAGAAGATCGCCGATTTCTGGTCGGGCGTGACCGGCGGACCGGCGCGCTACAGCGGCGGCATGCCGATGAAGCACTTTCCCCTCGGCCTGGAGGAACGGCATTTCCAGGCCTGGCTCGGACTCTGGCACCGGCACTGCACGGCACGGCTCGCGCCCGCGGAGGCCGGCGAACTCATCGCGGCGGCGGAGACCATCGGCCAGCGGCTGCGCCTGATGATTTCACACTATCACGCGCAACAGCCCCGGGGTCCGGCCCTGCCCTAGGTTCGTCTTCAAACTCGGTCGGTCATTCTGAATGGAGTGAAGCATCCAATGGGACGCGGCCAAAGCCATCGCGATGGCTAGCTGGATTCTTCGCTGCGCTCAGAATGACAGGTAGAAAAACCAGCCTGAAGGCACGCCCTGGACCCGCCGGGTTCGCCGCCGCCGTGAAAACACGCTCGCCCCACCCGAGGCGACGGTTCAGCGTCGGCCCTTATGTCTGAAGCCACGACCCATTCCGACCCGGCCTTCGAGGCCCCTTGGCGCGCCAGCCTGCGGGCCGCGCGCGCCAACGTCGTGCCCGGCGTGATCCTGTGGTCGATCGGCCTCGCGCTCGTGCTGGCCTATTATTTCCACCCGCCGACCCACGCGGTCCTCGAGCGGATCACCGGGCTGCGCGATCGGCTCGGCTTCGGCTTCCCGGTCATCGGCACGGTCCTCTGCGGCGGCATCCTCCCGATCCTCTACCTCCGCCGCGATCCGGCGGTCCGCGACGACTACCGCCTGAGGAACTGCGTGTTCCTGGTCCTGTTCTGGGCCTACAAGGGCGTGGAGATCGAGCTGTGGTACCGGTTTCTCGCCTTCCTGGTCGGCCACGGCAACGACCTGCGCACCGTCTTGATCAAGAGTTTCCTCGACCAAGTCGTGTACTGCCCGCTCTACGCCGTGCCCATGACCGTCGTCGGCCTCTCGTTCAACCACGCCGGCCTGAGGCTCGCCCCGCTGGTCGCCGACTTCCGCGCCGGCGGCTGGTACCGGCGGCACATCCTGCCGACGCTCATCGCCAACGCGGCCATCTGGGTGCCGGTCGTGTTCCTCGTCTATTCCCTGCCGCTTTCCCTGCAGACCCTGCTCTTCGACCTCGTCCTGTGCTTCTACATCCTGATGGTCGCGCATATCACCCGCCGGCAGGGCCGGAGGGGGAGTTGAGGGTTGAATGTTGAAGGTTGAAGGCGGCCCAGAACTTCGGCGGGCCGAAACGTGGCTTTGGAGGCCGAGGGCTAATTCCGGCTTTCAACGTTCAACCCTCAACTGAGACCTGGCCAAACCGGCCTGCGACCGGTTTGGCCCAAACGGCCCATATCCAAGAAGGGGGCTTTGCCTTAGCATCTAACCACTCCGTTACCCAGGGCGCCTTGCGCCGGGGGAACGGGAATCTTTGCGTTCTGTCGGGTCTCCCACACATTCCCCATCCCATGAAGGCTCTCTTGCATCTCTGGTGGCGCGCACTGGCGGCGCTCGGTCTTGTCTCTCTGACTGCTGCCACCCCGGTCCTTGCCCAGGAATCCCACGTGCAGGCCTCGCTGGTCTCGTCTCAGGAGTCCGTTCAACCCGGCCAGTCCGTCACGGTCGCCCTGCGGTTTGTCCATGATCCCCACTGGCACACGTACTGGGTGAACCCCGGCACCGGCGTCGCGACCACGCTCGCCTGGACCCTGCCCGACGGCTACTCGGCCGGCGACATCCAGTGGCCCGCCCCGCACGTCCTCAAGGACCACACCGGCACCGTCTCCGGCAACGGTTACGAGGGCGAGACGCTCTTCCCCGTCACGATCAAGGTCCCGGCCAGCGCCGCACCGGGCTCGACCGTCAAGCTCGCCGCCGCCGCCGAGTGGCTCATGTGCGACGAGATGTGCGTGCCGGGCAGCGCCCAGCTCACGCTCACGCTGCCCGTTTCCGCCGAGGCGCCGAAACCCGACGCGCGGTGGGCGGCAAAGATCCAGGCCGCGGTGGCCGCGCTGCCCGTCGCCGACCCGGCGTGGGTGGTCTCGGCAAGCCACGACGCGAAGAACGTCACGCTGCGGGTCCAGCCCGCGGCCGGCCAGCCGGCCCAGGCGCCCGCGCCGGGCGACTTGCATTTTTTCTCGGAGGACAACTTCGTCGCGTACGAGCTGCCGCAGGAGGTGAAGCTCGACGGCGGCGCCTACGTCCTGACGTTGCCGATTTCCCCCGACGGCACCCCGGGCACGAAGCGCTTGGTGGGTGTGCTCACCGCCGAGAAGGGCTGGCGGGCTGATGGCTCGCTGCGCGGGCTCCGCGTGGACGTCGAGTTTGGTGCGGCCAAGGCCGCGACCGCGCCGGCGGCAAACCCGGCGGCGGGCAAGGGCGGCGCCGCGGCGACCGGCGGCCTCCTCGGCACGCTCGCGCTGGCACTGGTGGGCGGACTCATCCTCAACCTGATGCCCTGCGTGTTCCCGGTGCTGGGCATCAAGATCCTCGGCTTCGTCAACCAGTCCGGCAGCGAGAAGGCGAAGGTCGTGGGTCACGGCCTGGTGTTCGCGCTCGGCGTGCTGGTCTCGTTCTGGGTGCTGGCGGGGATGCTCGCGCTGCTGCGACAGGGCGGCGCCCAGCTCGGCTGGGGCTTCCAGCTCCAGTCGCCCGGCTTCGTGT